>CBINBY010000159.1:0-8499 GCA_966248995.1 uncultured Burkholderiales bacterium
AGTCGAGCCGCTCGGCGGCCTGCTGGAGCAGAAGAACGACGAAGGCACCAAGGACCTGCAGTGCATCAAGACGACGCTGCTGGCCAGCATGCAAGGCTATGCGCCGCAGGTGGCGGTGGAGTTCGGACGCAAGGTGCTGTACTCCGCTGACCGGCCCACCTTCGCCGAGCTGGAAAGCCACGTGAAGGGGAAGAAATAGCATGGCCGGCGACTCCAAGAAGCTCCAGCCCATCATCGTCAAGCGCGTCAAGAAGGGGGGCCACGGCCACCACGGCGGCGCCTGGAAGATCGCCTATGCCGACTTCGTTACCGCGATGATGGCGTTCTTCCTGCTCATGTGGCTCCTGGGCTCCACCACCGAGGGCGACAAGAAGGGCATCGCCGATTACTTCAACTCGCCGCTGAAGGTGGCGCTCATGGGCGGCAGCGGCGCCGGCGATGCCTCGCACGTGGTGAGAGGAGGCGGCATCGACCTGTCCCGCCAGGGCGGCCAGATCAAGGCCGGCGATCACGATCCCGCGCGCAAGACCATCAACCTGCAGGCCTACAAGTCCGCGCAGCGGCGCGCCGAGCTCGACCGCTTGCAGGGCCTCAAGAACCAGTTCGAGGGTCGCCTGTCCAGCGACGCGCGGCTGGCAGCGCTCAAGTCCCAGATCCGGCTCGACATGACGGCTGACGGGCTGCGCATCCAGATCGTCGACGAGCAGCAGCGTCCCATGTTCGCTAGCGGCAGCGCGGTGCTGCAGCCGTACATGCGGGAGCTGCTGCGCCTCATCGGCGAGGTGCTGACCGAGGTGCCCAACCGCCTCACGCTCGAAGGCCACACGGATGCAACGCCGTTCTCCGGTGGCGCGCTCGGCTACGGCAACTGGGAGCTTTCGGCCGACCGCGCCAACGCCTCTCGCCGCGAGCTGGTGGCCGGCGGACTGCCTCACGAGCGCGTGCTGCGCGTGCAGGGGCTGGCGTCCAGCCTGCTGCTCAAGCCCGACGAACCGCAGGACCCGGCCAACCGGCGCATCAGCATCATCGTGATGAACCGCGATGCGGAGGATCGCTTCTTCGGAAGGGACCCCGAGCCCGATGTGACGGATGCGGCACAGGGCGCCGAAGCGCCGCCCTCAACTTCCTCCGACCCCACCCGATAACGCCAAAACGCCCGCCCTGGCAGCCTGCAAGGACAGACCGATGAGCACCCCCACCGACATGAAGTTCCTGATCGTCGACGACTTCTCCACCATGCGGCGCATCGTGCGCGGCCTGCTCAAGGAGATTGGCTACAACAACGCCGAGGAGGCCGAGGACGGCGCGGCGGCGCTCAACATGCTCAAGGGCGCGAAGTTCGACTTCGTGGTCAGCGACATCAACATGCCGAACATGAACGGCTTCGAGCTGCTGGCGGCCGTGAAGAAGGACGACGGCCTCAAGCACATTCCGGTGCTCATGGTCACCGCCGAGGCGCGCAAGGAAGACATCGTGCGTGCCGCGCAGGACGGAGCGGCCGGCTACATCGTCAAGCCCTTCACCAAGGCCACGCTGGAGGAGAAGGTGCAGAAGATCATGCAGAAGCTGGCGGCGGCGGCCTGAGGGAGCACGGCATGAAGATGGACGACTTGACCGTGCTCGCCCCACCGGCCCCCGTGGGCGCTTCCCAGGAGGTCTACGTGCAGATCGGCCACCTCACGCGGGTGCTGCACGACACGCTGCAGCAGCTGGGGGTGATGCCACACCTGCGCAACGCCGCCGACAACCTGCCTGACGCCCGCAGCCGGCTCAGTTACGTCGCCAAGAAGACGGGCGACGCGGCCGAGAAGGTGCTCAACTCGGTGGACCGCGCCAAGGCCGAGCACGAGGCCATCGCCCGCGAGACTCGCGCCATGGCGCAGGCCATCATCCGCGACCCGGTGAAGGCGGTCGCCTCGGGCTCGGTAATGAACTTCGTGGGCGACGTCGAAGCCGCCACCGCGCGCATCGACCAGCACCTGACCGACATCATGATGGCGCAGGACTTCCACGACCTCACGGGTCAGGTGGTGGCCAAGGTCGTGAAGCTCGCCGTGGAACTGGAGGACAGCCTCGTCAAGCTGCTCATCCAGGTGGCGCCGCCCGAGCAGGTGCAGCAAGTGCAGCAGGCCCAGCAAAAGGTGCCGGTCGAGCAGGAGGCCCTCAGCGGCCCGGTGGTCGACCCGACCGGCCGCACCGACGTGGTCAGCAACCAGGGCGAGGTGGACGACCTGCTGGCCAGCCTCGGGTTTTGACACTTCGGGGAAAAGGAACGACTTCTCCCCTCTGATCGCCCGCAAGAGCGTTGCGTCGCGCCGGAACAATGACGAAGCACCCCTAGCGGTGCTTCGCCATGGCCCAGCAAGACGGACAGGACCGCACACTACCCGCATCGCCGCGCCGGCTACAGAAGGCGCGCGAGGAAGGGCAGGTCCCTCGCTCGCGTGATGTCGCGCACTTCGGTGCCATCGCCGCCGGCGGCTCGGTGCTGGTGGCGCTCGCCCCGCGCTGGGTTGGCTGGCTGCAGGACCTGCTCGCACAGGCACTGCGCTTCGACCGGACCGTCCTGAGCCAGCCCGAGGCCATGCTCGATCGGCTGGCCTCCATGGCGCTCGCCCTGTTGTGGACCGTGCTGCCCCTGGGTGCCTTGATGATGCTCGTCGCCGTTATGGGCGCGATGCTCGTGGGCGGATGGAACTGGACCTTCAAGCCGCTCATGCCGCAGTTCGGCAAGCTCAACCCCATCACCGGGCTGACGCGCCTGTTCTCCAAGCAGCAGCTCCTGGACGCGCTCAAGGCCTGCCTGCTCGCGCTGGTGCTGGGCACCATCGCCGCGCTGTACCTGCGCGGCCATGTGGATCAGTTCGGCGGCGTGGTGTCGATGCCGCTGCCTGCCGCGCTGCGCCAGGTGGGCGACACGGTGGTGGCGGGGCTCGTGATGCTGCTGCTGGCGCTGGCGGTGTTCGCCGCCATTGACGCGCCGCTGCAGCGGCACCTGCATGCCTCTCGCCTGCGCATGAGCCACCAGGAGATGAAGCAGGAGCACAAGGAGATCGAGGGCAACAGCGAGGTCAAGGCCAAGATCAGGGTGCGCATGCGGGAGATGTCACGCCGCCGGATGCTGGCCGCTGTGCCCAAGGCCGACCTGGTGGTGATGAACCCGACCCACTACGCCGTGGCGCTGAAGTACGACGAGGCTCGGATGGCCGCGCCGAGGGTGGTGGCCAAGGGCGCCGACCTCCTCGCCATGGCGATCCGCGACGCGGCGCAGGGCGCCAAGGTGCCAGTGCTGCAGGCCCCGGTGCTGGCCCGCGCGCTGTATGCGCACGCCGAGCTCGATCGCGAGATCCCGGCCGCCTTGTTTGCCGCCGTGGCGCAGGTGCTGGCCTACGTGTACCAGCTGCGCGCCGCGCTGGCGGGGCATGCGCCGATGCCGGGCGAACTGCCCGCGCTCAACGTGCCGGCCGAGCTGGATCCGCACGGCAAGGGGGCGGGCGCATGACCGATGGCGCATGCCGTAACCCTTCCACGGTCCTCCAGAAGGGCATGGGAGTGAGCTCATGAACAACCTCGCCCTCACTCTCCAGGCGTGGCTCGGCCCCCGTGCCCAGGGCATGCGCGGGCTGCTGGCGCCGGCCTTCGTGGTCATGGTGCTGGCCATGATGGTGCTGCCGCTGCCGTCGTTCGCGCTGGACCTGCTGTTCACCTTCAACATCGCCATGGCCCTGATGGTGATGATGGTGGCGGCGCACATGGTGCGCCCGCTCGACTTCGCCGCCTTCCCGGCGGTGATCCTGCTCACCACGCTGCTGCGCTTGTCGCTCAACGTCGCTTCCACTCGCGTGGTGCTCCTGGATGGACACACCGGCCCGGGCGCGGCCGGCAAGGTGATCGAGTCCTTCGGGCACTTCCTCATCGGCGGCAACTTCGCCGTCGGCCTCATCGTCTTCGCCATCCTGGTGGTCATCAATTTCATCGTGGTGACCAAGGGCGCCGAGCGCATCGCCGAAGTCGGCGCGCGCTTCACGCTGGATGCGATGCCCGGCAAGCAGATGGCCATCGATGCCGATCTCAATGCCGGCCTCATCAACGAGAAGGAGGCCAAACGCCGGCGCGCCGAGGTGGCCGACGAGGCCGAGTTCTTCGGCTCCATGGACGGTGCGTCGAAGTACGTGCGCGGCGACGCGATGGCCGGCCTGCTCATCCTGGTGATCAACATCGTGGGCGGCCTGGTGATTGGCATGGCGCAGCACGGGCTGGATGCCGGCCAGGCGGCCGACAGCTACATCCTCCTGGCCGTGGGCGATGCGCTCGTCGCCCAGATTCCGGCGTTGCTGATTTCCGTGGCCTCGGCCATGGTGGTCTCGCGCGTGGGCAAGGAGCAGGACGTCGGCAGCCAGATCGCCAAGCAGGTGTTCAACTCGCCGCGCGCGCTGGCCGTGGTGGCGGGCATGATCGGCATCCTGGGGGCCATTCCCGGCATGCCGCACCTCGTGTTCCTCGGCATCTCGGGATTGATGGGCTGGCTCGCGTGGTGGATGCACGAGCGCGACCGGCGCCGCGCGGCCGAGCCCCCGCCCACGCGCGAGCTGCCGCCGCCCAACGCGGAGGCAAGCTGGGACGACCTGCAGCCCGTGGACACGCTGGGCCTGGAGGTGGGCTTCCGGCTCATCGCATTGGTGGACAAGGCGCGTGAGGGCGACTTGCTGGCGCGCATCAAGGGCGTGCGCAAGAAGTTTGCGCAGGAGGTGGGCTTCCTGCCGCCGCCGGTGCACATCCGCGACAACCTGGAGCTCAAGCCCGGCAGCTACCGCATCACGCTGCGTGGGGCGGTGGTGGGAGAGGCCGAGGCCTTCCCCGGCATGTGGCTGGCCATCAACCCGGGCGGCGCGAGCACGCAGCTCATCGGCACGGCCACCAAGGACCCGGCCTTCGGCCTGCCGGCCGTGTGGATCGAGGAGCGGCAGAAGGAAGCGGCGCAGATGGCGGGCTTCACCGTGGTCGACTGCTCCACGGTGGTGGCGACGCATCTGTCGCACCTCATGCAGCTGCATGCGGCCAAGCTGCTGGGCCGGGTGGAGACGCAGCAGCTGGCCGAGCACGTCACGAAGCTGGCGCCCAAGCTCATCGAGGACGTGGTGCCCAAGATGGTGGGCATCCCCGCGCTGCAGAAGGTGCTGCAGCTGCTGCTGGAGGAGGGCGTGCACATCCGCGACATGCGCTCGATCGTCGAGTGCCTGGCGGAGCATGCGGCCGCGGTCACCGACCCGTCAGAGCTGGCGCGCCGCATCCGCATTCACCTGGCGCCGGCCATCGTGCAGCAGATCTACGGTCCGACGCGGGAGCTGGACGTGATTGCGCTGGAGCCAGAGCTGGAGCGCCTCGTGACGCAGGCGCTCATTTCCCCGCATGGCGCCGCGCTGGACCCGGGAGTGGCCGACACGCTCACGCGACGCGCTGCCGAATCCGCTCAGCGGCAGGAGGACATGGGCGTGCCCGCCTGCCTGCTGGTGCCCGATGCGATCCGCACTCCGATGGCGCGGCTGCTCAAGCGCTCCGCGCCGCGGCTTCGCGTGCTCGGGCACAGCGAGATCCCGGAGACCCATTCGATCCGCATCGGTTCGATCATCGGCGGGTCGGTGTAGCGCCGGGTTCGCGCGGGGTCACAGTTCGCGCTGGGCCATCACACCGTTCGGCCTGAGCCTGACGAGCATGTCCGAGGGCCGCGGCGAGCTTCCAAAAATTTTCTCCGAGAAACCCCAGGAAAGCCCCGCTTTCCCCCCCGTTTTCCGCCTCAAGTCCGCGACCCCCGGCCGGAACAATCGACGGCAACGAACGGAAACCACGCGCCATGACCCCGTCTCGGCACCCGGCAAATGCGTCTGTTTTGGGTGACTCATCCAAGCACTGGACGCATTCCGCCGACCGGACACTGGAAGCGCAATGCCAGGGGGCGCAGCCGCGTCGCCGCCATCAGGAGCACAGCTTGAACGTCAAACGATTCAGCGCGAAGACCTCGCGCGACGCACTGAACCTCGTGCGGCAGCAGCTCGGTGATGACGCGGTGGTGCTCTCCACCAAGCCCTGCCCCGAAGGCGTGGAGATGCTCGTGATGGCGCCCGAGAGCATGCAGCAGATCGAGCGCATCGCCGCCTCGGCCGCTGCCCCCACGCGCCACGCGGCTTCCACGCCCAAGACCACCGTGCCCCGCCCGCCGGTGCCCGCCGCGGAAGAAGTTCAAAGGGACGTCCAGCAGCTGTCCATGAGCACGCTGTCGTTCCAGGACTACGTGCGCGAGCGCATGCTCAAGCGGCGCGAGGCCGAGATGAAAGCCGAGGCCGTGCAGGCCGAGCGCATCGAGCCCGAGATGACCCCCCTGCAGGCACGCCTGTCGGCTCGCATGAGCGCCACGCCCGCCGTCCCGGCCGTCGAGCCGCCCGCGGTGCGCCATGCGCCACCGGTGCTGCGCGAGGAGGTGCGTGCCGAGCCGGTGGTGCCCTCGCTCGCTGACGCCGCCCTGTCGCCGACACCCCAGCGTGCCATCGACGAGGCTGCGCTCGCACGGCGCGAGCAGGACATGATGAACGAGCTGCGCTCCATGAAGGGCCTCATCGAGGAGCGCTTCGGCGCCCTGGCCTTCATGGAGAAGCTGCAGCGCCAGCCCGCCCGGGCGCGGCTGACGCAGAAGCTGCTGGAGTGCGGCTACTCGCCCGCGCTCATCCGCAAGCTGGCCGAGAGCCTGCCCTCCGAGGTGACGGACGAGCAGGCCTGGGCCGCCGGCATACTGGAGCGCAACCTGCTCACCGGCGAGGCCGAGCCCGCGCTCGAAGACCAGGGCGGCGTCTACGCGCTGGTCGGTTCCACCGGCGTGGGCAAGACCACCAGCACCGCCAAGCTCGCCGCCGCCTTCGCCACCAAGTACGGCGCGGCCAACCTGGGCCTTGTCACCCTCGATGCCTATCGTGTCGGCGCCCACGAGCAGCTGCGCACCTATGGCCGCATCCTCGGCGTGCCGGTGCATACCGCGCACGATCGTGCCTCACTCGAAGACCTGCTTGATCTGCTGGCCGCCAAGAAGATGGTCCTCATCGACACGGCCGGCATGGCGCAACGCGACACCCGCACTCGGGAGCTGCTCGACATGCTCGGGCACCGCTCCGTGCAGAAGCTCCTGGTGGTCAACGCCGCGCAGCAGGGCGAGACCATCGAGGACGTGCTCGTCGCCTACCGCGCCAACCTGGCGCGCGGCGTGATCCTGTCCAAGATGGACGAGGCGGTGAAGCTCGGCCCCGCGCTCGACGCGCTGATCCGCCATCGGCTCAAGGTCGTCGGCGTGGCCAACGGGCAGCGCGTGCCGGAGGACTGGCACCGCCTGTCCTCGCATGCCCTCGTGCATCGCGCGCTGCGCCCCACCGCCGGCACCGCCTATCGCCTGGATGCCGGCGACATGAACCTCGTTTTCGCCGCCCCGCGCGCCTCGGGCGCCGGCCTGTCCGCCTGAGACCTCGTCACCGATGAGTTTCCTCACCTCACGACCCGCTCCGCTCGACCAGGCCGATGGCCTGCGCCGCCTGTTCGCCCATGCCCGCGTGCGCTTCGTTCCGGTGGTGTCGAACCCGCACGTGGCCTTCGGCGGCGTGATGCTCGAGCGCCTGACCGCCGCCTTCGGCGAGCACGGACGCCACACCCTGGTCATCGACGCCGGCGAGCGCTCTCCCGAGCATGCCGAGATGGCCACGCTCGACTTGGCCGAATGCATCGAGCAGCTGTCGCCGCAGGTCTCGTACCTGGCCGCGCGCGGGCTGCCGATCAAGTTCGTCGACACGCACGGCTCCACGGCGCCCTTCCTGCAAGCCGTGGCCGATGCCTGCCCGCGCGCCGAGGTGGTGCTGGTGCATGCCGCGGCCACCGACCTGTGCCGGCTGTTCAGCCGCAGCGAGGCCCGTCCGATGCTGCTGGCCGACGACCGGCCTTCCAGCGTGACGCATGCCTATGCCGCGATGAAGCTGCTCACGCAGCGCGCCGGGCTGGTGGTCCACGACCTCCTGCTGTCGGCTGCGCCCACCTCGCCGCGCGCCGAGCGCATCGCCATGCAGATTGCGACCTGCGCCGACGATTTCCTCGGCGCGGTGCTCCACGACTGGGTGCAGATCGATCCCGCCACCGACGCGCAGGACCCGCCGTCGCCCGCGCTGCGCCGCTGGGCACGCGAGACCCTGCAGCCTCCGGGCGTGGGCGTCGTGCCCGAGGCCGTGTCGCCCATGCCGTCGTATGCCCTGAGCTGAAGGCCCGCCTCACCTCCCACAGCATTCAAAGGCCCCCGGAAGAAAGCCGATCCATGTACACCGCCAAAGGCCACCTCGACGTCAACGCGATGCTGAAGCAGTACAGCTCCCTGGTTCGGCGACTGGCGCACCAGATGATTGCCAAGCTCCCCGCCAACGTCGAGATCGACGACCTGATCCAGGTCGGCATGATCGGCCTCACCGATGCGCTGTC
>CBINBY010000160.1:0-8496 GCA_966248995.1 uncultured Burkholderiales bacterium
GCTGAGCCTGTCGAAGCCCCGCTCGGCGGGCTCACGCACTTCGACAAGCTCAGTGCGAACGGGCGGGGAGGTTCGTGCGATCACCCCATGCCGTTCGGGCTGAGCCTGTCGAAGCCCCGCTCGACGGGCTCACGCACTTCGACAAGCTCAGTGCGAACGGGCGCGGGGACGTTCGTGCGACCACCACGTACCGTTCGGGCTGAGCTTGTCGAAGCCCCGCTCGCGGGTCCAGGCACTTCGACAAGCTCAGTCGGGCGGGGGGAGGTTCGTGCGATCACCCCATGCCGTTCCGGGCTGAGCTTGTCGAAGCCCCATCAGCCCCGGCACGCGCTCCGCCTTAACGGAGCCTCCTGCGCGACTCTGTCGTGACGTGCCGCTCGATCCTCACCCCGATGCCTTGAGCGACACCCACGCGGGCGCATGGTCGCTGGGCTTCTCACGTCCGCGCACTTCCCGGTCGACACCGGCGCTGTCCAGCATGTCGACAGCCGGAGCATTGAGAAGCAGGTGGTCGATGCGCAGCCCCGAGTTGCGCTCCCAGCGGTTGCGGAAGTAATCCCAGAACGTGTACATCGGCACGCCGGGATGCAGCTTCAGGATGGCATCGGTCCAGCCCTGGTCGAGCAACCGGCGCCACGCCGCGCGCGTCTCGGGCTGCAGCAGTGCATCGTGCATCCAGGACTTGGCCGAGTAGATGTCGCCGACCTCGTTGGTCGGCACCACGTTGTAGTCGCCCGCCAGCACCACCGGCCCTTCGCGCCGGCACAGTTCGGCCGCATGCTGGATCAGGCGCTCGAACCAGGCCAGCTTGTAGTCGAACTTGGGGCCGGGCTGAGGGTTGCCGTTGGGCAGGTAGATCGAGGCCACCACCAGTTCGCCGACCTGTGCCTCCAGGTAGCGGCTGTGCGTGTCGTCCGGGTCGCCGGGCAGGCCGCGCCGGATTTCCACCGGCGCATCGTCGCGCGCCAGCACGGCCACGCCGTTGAAGCCCTTCTGGCCGTGCCACACGGCGCCATAGCCCGCCGCCTTGAAGGCCAGTTCGGGGAACGTGGCGTCGGAGGTTTTGAGCTCCTGCAGACAGGCCACGTCGGGTTTCGATTCTTCGAGCCACTCCAGCACGCGGGGCAGGCGGCTCGTGATGCCGTTGACATTGAAGGTCGCGATTTTCATGCCGGCATCATCGCACCCTGCCCCAGCCCCGGCGTCAGTAAACGGACAGCGCTTGGAACACCAGGCCCAGGCAGGCCGCACCGTACAGCACCGACATCAGCCACACCCATCGCTCCCCGCGCCGCACATGGAGCGCGGCTAGCGCCAGCCCCGCCGCGGGGATGAACTGCTCGGCGTGGATGCCCACGAAATGCGCCGGCCGCAGGTCGCCTCCTGCGAAGGACCAGCCCAGGAGCGGCAGCGTGGAGGCATCGGGTGGCTGCATCTGCGAAAGCATGCCGCCCACGCCCGCACCGAGCACGAAAGTGAGCCCCAGGCCCGCGATCACGGCGTGGCGGTACGCGGGTGCAATGGCCTTGTTCGGATGGCGTGCGATCTGCCAGGCCAGCAGCGGCTGCGAGGCGGTGAGCACGATGGCGCCCAACCCCATGAGCGCGTACATCGCCGCATGGAAGCCATCGGACTGGTTGTAATGCGAGGCTTGCCCCAGCGCGGCCTGCAGCGTGATGTAGGCCACCTCGAAGCTGCCCGCCCCAACGACCATCACGACCATGGCCGCCACTGCGCGGGTGCGCTGCTGCGCTGGCGGCAGGTGTCCTATGAACCACGCCGTGGTGAGGCTGAGCAGTCCCACCGACAGCATGAACTTCATCGGCTTGATCCAGATGCCGGCGCCGCGCAGCGTGCGGTCATCGAAGCCCCAGGCGATGGCCGTCGCCAGCGCGAGCAGCACGAGTGCGGCACCGAACCACGCGAGGGTGGGCTGCCGCGCATGGAGTTCACGGACGACCCAGGCCATGCCTCGGCGATCCTGCGCCAGCCCGAAGCGGGCCACGGATGCGGAAGTGACAGTCTTCATGGCGTACTCCTGTGCAAGTGACGGTTCTCACGCGATGGCGGCGCGTGGCGCGGCATGGCGATGGCGAAGAACGGTCCGGCGCAACAGCGCATAGCCCAGCAGGCCGCCCGGGCCGAACAGGAACGTGAGGCCGAGCAGCGGAAGCAGCAGCCATGCCGGCATGCGCAGTTGCTCGGCCCGCTTTGAAATCCAGGCGCCGACGAACAGGTCAAACGCGAGGTAGTGCAGCCAACCGGCCAGCAGCAGCTGGGGCACGTCGAACAGCGCGCGCACCTCGGCCAGCGAACCAAAGCCGCCGGGACCCCAGGTGCTCACGACGAGAACGACATAAAGCAGCGCGAACAGCAACGGCAACGCCCGGCCGCTGAAGCGCCGCAGGGCTTCAGCCCGGCCCCCCGCCAGGGGCGCGATCGCCAGCGCGGCCCATCCGAAGATCGCAAGCAGGTTCGCCATGCGGAACAAGGCGTCGGGAGAAATGAATGGGTTCATCAATGCCTCACAATCTGAACAGTGTTCAGACTCAGAATAGGCATCGATTTGAACACCGTCAAGTTGAAAACGGAAAGCCATGAGGCCCGACGGGTGCCAGGGGTTGCCTAAAATTTGAACAATGTCAAGTTCATCTGCTCCGGCTGCCGAGCGGCAGACCTACCACCACGGCTCGTTGCGCCAGGCGCTCATCGATACCACGGAGTCGCTGCTGGCCGAGCGGGGCGTCGAGGGCTTCTCTCTGCGCGAGGTCGCCCGGCGCTCAGGGGTATCCCCCGCGGCCCCGGCACACCATTTCGGCGATGCCGAAGGGCTGCTCACGGCCGTCGCCACACTGGCCTTCGATGGGCTCACCGAAGCGCTGGAAGCGGGTAACACCCGCGGCGGCGATGACCCCGTGGCCCGCCTGCGCGAGCAGGGCATTGGCTACGTGGGCTTCGCGGTGCGCTATCCCGGCCGCTTCGGCTTGATGTTCCGCTGCGGCCGCCGCGCCGACCCCGACCTCGAACGCAGCGGGCGCTCGGCCTTCGCGGTACTGGAAAACGGCGTGCGCGACCTCTTCGGCGTCCCTCGTGGCCGTGCGCTCAACGAGCAGCAATCGGCCGCGCTGATGTCGATCTGGTCGGTGGTGCACGGGTTTGCGCATCTCGCGCTGGCAGGCCAGTTCGACAAACGCGCAGGCAAGGCGGGCCGCAAGAGCTTCGTGCAGGCGATGGTGGGGCCGATGCTTCAGCAACACCTGGATGGGTTGGTGGCATCGGTCGGCAAGGCGTCGAAGCGGCGGGCGTGATTCATCCCGTGAGACGGAGCCTCCCGCCCGACAACGGAGCACGCAGGTTCACCGACCCATCGTTGCAAACTCCGAATTCGCAAACTCAGGGTTGAAGGCCACCTCCCACACGTGACCGTCCAGGTCCTGGAAGTAGCCCGCGTACCCGCCCCAGAACGTGTGCTGCGCGGATTTGAGGATCTGCGCGCCGGCTTGCGCCGCGCGCGCCATGACGGCATCCACCTCCTGGGGCGAACCGACGTTGTGCCCGAGAGTGAATTCGCCAGGGCTGCGTGGCTGCTGCGGCAGGCCCGTGTCAGTGCAGAGGCTGGTGCGAGGCCACAGCGCGAGCCTCAAACCGCCTTGCAGCTCGAAGAAGGCGACGGCACCGTTGGGATATTGCTCGCCCACGATGCCCCGCGTGGAAAAGCCCAGGCCGTCACGATAGAACGCGACGGCGCGCTCGAGGTCGTCGACGGCGAGCGTGAGAACCGTGATGCGAGGTTGCATATGAGGCAGCGTGCGGCCTTGCTGCGGCCAGTCGGTCACGCGGATGCGGTGGGCCGAGCCCACATTGAACGAGTTCCCGGAGAACATGCTCAGATTGCCCTCCGCTGCGTCAGGGTCATTACGGTGTTCATGCGATCCCTCCGTGGCTGATGTGGCTCATGTGATCGGGCGAGCCTGCCAGAGTCGAGCGGAGGTTCAATCCCCGGTGATTCCCCAACCCGGGGCACGCCCCTACCCCTTGCGCGCCCCGATACCCAGGCGCCGCTCAGCCGCCAGCACCCGCCGGGTGATGGGGAGCAGCATCTCCGGTGCGACGCTCATGGAATCGATGCCCAGTTCCACCAGGTACTCGGCCATCTCGGCGGAGTCGGTCGGCGCGTCGCAGATGCTCGCGTGCCGGCCGTTGCGCCGTGCGCTCTCGACGGCCTGGCGAATCACGGACTTCACCCCCTCGTCGCATTCGTCGAACTCGAAGCCAACGATGTCCGAATCGCGATCCACGCCGAGCACCAGCTGCGCGAGGTCGTTCAAGCCGATGGAGTAGCCGTCGAACAGCCGCGCGTAGGCATCGACCTGCAACACGTTGTTCGGGATCTCGCACGTCACGTAGATCTCCAGGCCGTTCGTGCCGCGCGCGAGCCCATGTTCGGCCATCGCGGCGAGCACGCGCTCGCCCTCTTCCACCCGGCGGCAGAAGGGGATGATGAGCTTCACATTCACCAGGCCCATGCCATCGCGCACGCGTCGCATCGCGTCGCACTCCAGCCCGAAGGCTTCGGCGTAGGCGGGATGCGTGTAACGCGCGGCGCCTCGGAAACCCATCATCGGGTTCGCTTCGGCCGGCTCGAACCAGCGCCCGCCCAGCAGGCGGGCGTACTCGTGGCTCTTGAAGTCGGACATGCGCACGATCACCGGCTTGGGGTAGAAAGCCGCCGCGATGGTGCCCACGCCTTCGGCCAGCTGGCGCACGAAGTAGTCCGCGGCTCGCGCATGGCCACGCGTGAGGCGCTCCAGTTCATCGCGCACCGAGGGGTGGTCGATGCGCTCGGGATGGAGCAGCGCCATCGGGTGGGCCTTGATGTGCTCGGCCACGATGAACTCCATGCGCGCGAGCCCCACGCCATCGTTCGGCAGCAGGCTGGTCTGGAAGGCCGTGTCCGGGTCGTCCAGGTTCACCATGAGATGCGTGCGCGGCCGCGCCAGACTGGCGAGGCCGGTGCTCGTGCGAGTGAACGGCACGGCGCCCGCATAGACCCTGCCTTGCGCCCCTTCCGCGCACGACACCGTGATCTCGTCGCCGGTGCGGATGGAGGATGTGGCCTGCTCGCAGCCCACCACCACCGGTATGCCGAGCTCCCGCCCCACGAGGGCCGCATGGCAGGTGTGGCCACCCCGGTTTGTCACCATGGCGGCTGCGCTCTTCATGACCGTGTCCCAGTCAGGCAGGGTGGTGTCGGCCACCAGCACTTCGCCGGGCCGGAACTCCGACAACTGAGCCACGTCACGAACCACGCGCGCACGGCCCGCGGCGATCTTGCCGCCCACGGCACGGCCGTTGGCCAGCAGCGGCGCCTTGGCGGCCACGCGGTACTCGTCGATGCGGCCCAGCGGCCAGCGCGAGGCCACGCTCTCGGGCCGCGCCTGCACGATGTAGAGCTTGCCGTCCAAGCCGTCCTGGGCCCATTCGATTTCCATGGGCACCGCATGTCCGGCCAGGCGGCTGTAGTGGGCCTCGATGCGCATGGCCGCGTCGGCGAGTTCCAGTACACGCTCGTCGCCGATGCAGTAGCGGCGCTGCTCGTCCAACGGAGTGGGCACGTTGCGCGTGGTGTCGCGGCCAGCGGCCTTCGCATACACCATGCACACCTCCTTGTGCCCCAGCTTGCGCCGCAGCACCGCACGATGGCCCTCGGCAAAGGTGGGCTTGTGCACGTAGAACTCATCGGGCTCGACCGTGCCCTGCACCACGTTCTCGCCCAGCCCGTAGACGCCAGTGATGAAGACGACATCGCGAAAGCCGGTCTCGGGGTCGAGCGTGAACATCATGCCGCTGGCGGCCAGGTCGGAGCGCACCATCTTCATCACGCCCACCGACTGGTAGACCTTGAAGTGGTCGAAACCGTTGTCCACGCGGTAGCTGATGGCGCGATCCTTGAAGAGGCTGGCCAGGCACATGCGAAACGCGTCGAGCAGGCGCGCTTCGCCGGTCACGTTGAGGAAGGTCTCGTGCTGCCCGGCGAAGCTGACGTGCGGCAGGTCCTCGGCGGTAGCGGAGCTGCGCACCGCCACGGACAGGTTCTCGCCGCACTTCTCCCTGAGCTCCGCATAGGAACGGCGGATCTCATCGACGAGGTCCGGCGGCAGCGGTGCTTCGCTCACGATGTCGCGCGCGCGCTGAGCACGCCGCGCGAGGTCTTCGGGGTCGCTGGCTTGCAGGCCATCGAGTGCGCGCTGCAGTGCCGGCCACGCATCGGCCTGGCCCAGCACATGGCGGTAGGCCTCGGCGGTGATTGCAAAGCCCGCAGGCACGCGCACGCCCTCGGCCGCCAGCTGGCAGTGCATCTCGCCCAACGCGGCGTTCTTGCCGCCGACCCGCGGCACGTCGGCCATGCCCAGCTCGTTGAACCAGCGGATGTACTTGTACGTGTTCATCGTGGGTCTCCTCGCATGAAAGACCACCCTATACACGGCCTCGGCACGGCGACAGCGGCCGTCCTGTAGCGCAAATGCGGAAAGCGCACAGGCGAAGCTGCGGGCGCGACGATTGCTCTTGAGCATCTGCCGCAAGAGGGGCGAGCGGGGGCGGCATGGCGTTGGGTCATCGTTCGAGGCGCAGACCGCGATACGTCTATGCAGGATTCAGAAATCAACCATCCCCCTCATGCCCGGTCCTCATGGAGCCGGTCGCAGCCCCCTCATCCGCCTCTGCCCGCCCTTGTGCACGTTCGTGTCATGCGGGCGCATGCGCGTCGACGACGTGGCGAGATCGTGCGCGGTCACCTCGCTGCCTGGCTCCTGGCCTTCAGCGCCACCGCGCATGCCAGCGATGTCGTTCGACCCGCCGCCACGGCCGCATCGTCGGCACTGACGCACCCCTGGGCCCAAGCCATCCAAAGCCGGGCTGCCAAATCCCGGGTCGAAGCGCTGCAGGGGCTGTACGGCCCCGGCGGCTACGCGCCCATATGGCTGGACACCGCCGGTCGACCCACGCCCTCGGTCGCCGAAGCGCTCGCCGTGCTCGGCGCCTCGGCGACCGAGGGCCTTGACCCGGCCGACTACGGCACCGACGAACTTTCCGCACAAGTTGCCGAGCTGCGTTTCAGAACGCCGGATGCGCAGGAAGCCGCTGACTTCGAGTTGCGCATCAGCGCCGCCATGCTGCGCTATCTGCGCGACCTGCACGTCGGCCGTGTCGATCCGCACTCGCTCGGCTACCAGGTGGTGCGGCGACCCGAACCCGATTTCGGCGCAACGCTGCGCAGCGCGCTGCTGGATGGGCGCCTGCAAGACATGGCGACCGGCATGGCGCCGATCTACACGCAATACCGCCAGCTGCGCGCCGCGCTCGCTCGCTATCGCACGTTGGCCGCCGACCCCGCATGGCCCCGGTTGCCAGCACTGGGCCGCACGCTGAAACCCGGCGAAGGCCATCCGGCGCTGGTCGCGCTGCGCCAGCGGCTGTTGGCCCTGGGCGACATGCCGGGTTCCGCGCAGCAGGCCGCCTCGGCGCCCGGCTTCGATGCCGCGCTCGTGGAAGGTGTGAAGCGCTTCCAGCGCCGGCATGGATTGCAAGCGGACGGCGCGATCGGCCGCGCCACTGAAAAGGCGCTCCAGGTTCCGCTGGCGCGACGAGTGCGACAGATCGAGCTGGCGATGGAGCGGATGCGCTGGCTGGCGCCACTGGACGACCGGCCGGTGGTGGCGATCAACATCCCCATGTTCCGGCTCTGGGCCTACTCGGCCCGCAACCGCACCGCGCCGCACGACATGGCGGTGATCGTCGGCCGGTCGTTGCGGACCCGCACGCCGGTGCTCATGGACGACCTGCGCCAGGTGATCTTCCGGCCCTACTGGAACGTGCCGAGATCGATCGTGAGCGAAGAGATCCTGCCCAGGCTGCGCCGGGACCCCGGCTACCTCGATCGCAACGAGATGGAGATCGTGCGCGGAGGCGGCGATGACGCCACGCGCGTGGCAGCGACCCCGGCCAACCTGGAGCTACTGGCCCAGGGCGACTTGCGTCTGCGCCAGCGGCCCGGCCCGCGCAACTCGCTGGGGCTGGTGAAGTTCGTCTTCCCCAACGACGACAACATCTACCTGCACGGCACACCGGCCACGGAGCTCTTCCAGCAGGCGCGACGCGACTTCAGCCACGGCTGCGTGCGGGTGGAGGATACCGTGTGGCTGGCGCAATGGCTGCTCTCCGGCCAGCCCGAGTGGACGCGCGAACGCATCGTCGAAGCGATGAATGGCACGAAGAGCGTGCAGGTGAACGTGACCACGCCGGTGCAGGTGCTCATCTACTACCTCACCGCCGTGGTGCTCCCGGGAAATGGTGAACTCGCCTTTGCGGAAGACATCTACGGCCACGACAAGGCGCTGGAGTCGGCGCTGGCGAATCGCTCGGCGCGACCACCTCGTTCGGGCTGAGCCACACCCTCCGTTCGGGCTGAGCCACACCCTCCGTTCGGGCTGAGCC
>CBINBY010000161.1:0-8187 GCA_966248995.1 uncultured Burkholderiales bacterium
GTGGCCGGGGTGCTGCGCGCCTATGCGCCGGTGCTGGCAGGGCAGCTGTCCACGCTGCGCACGCTCGTCACCGGGGGTGACGTGGCCGACCCCTACGCCCTCGCCGCGCTGCTGCGCGAAGGCGGTCCGCAGCAGGTGCTGCAGACCTACGGACCCACCGAGACCACGCAGTTCGTCACCACGCTGGCGCTGCGCGAGCCCCCCGCCCCGGGCGCGCGCATCCCCATCGGACGGCCCATCGCCAACGCGCGCCTCTACATCCTCGATGCGCAAGGCGCCCCGGTGCCGGTCGGCGTGGCGGGCGAGATCCACATCGGCGGCGCCGGTGTGGCGCACGGCTACCTGAACCGCCCCGGCACCACCGCCGAGCGCTTCGTGCCCGACCCGTTTTCGGAACGGCCCGGCGCGCGCCTGTACCGCACCGGCGACCTGGGGCGCTGGTTGCCCGATGGCACGCTCGAGTTCGTCGGCCGCAACGACCAGCAGGTCAAGATCCGCGGGTTCCGCATCGAGCTGGGCGAGATCGAGGCGCGCCTGCTGCAGCACCCGGGCGTACGCGAAGCCGTCGTGCTCGCCCGCGAGGACGAGCCCGGCGACAAGCGGCTGGTGGCCTACGTCATCGGCGACGACTCTCTGCCCCCGGAAGCGCTCCGCACGCATCTGGCGGCGCACCTTCCCGAGTACATGGTGCCCGCGGCCTACGTGCCGCTCGCCACCCTGCCGCTCACGCCCAACGGCAAGCTCGACCGCCGCGCCTTGCCCGCGCCGCAGGACGATGCCTTCGGCAGCCGCACCTGCGAGCCGCCGCAAGGCGAGCTGGAGACCATGATCGCCGCGATCTGGAGTGAGCTGCTGGGCGTGGAGCGCGTCAACCGCCACGACAACTTCTTCGAGCTCGGCGGCCATTCGCTGCTGGCCGTCAGCCTGATCGAGCGCATGCGCCGCCTGGGCTGGCATGTGGACGTACGCTCGCTCTTCACGTCGCCCACGCCGGCGGGCCTGGCCGCAGCAGTGCAGGCCACCGTGGCCGTCCCGGTGCCGCCCAACCTCATCGGCCCCGACTGCACGCGCATCACGCCCGAGCTGCTGCCGCTGGTGCCGTTGAGCCAGGGCGAGATCGACGCTGTCGTGGCATCGGTGCCCGGCGGCGCGGCCAACGTGCAAGACGTCTATCCCCTCGCGCCGCTGCAGGAAGGCATGCTCTTCCATCACCTGATGGCCTCTCAGGGTGATGCCTACCTGACACCCTGGCTGATGACCTTCGACCGCCGCGAGCGCCTGGACCGCTTCCTGGCCGCGCTGCAATCGGTCATCGAGCGTCACGACATCCTGCGCACGGCCGTCGTGTGGGAGAACTTGACCGAGCCGGTGCAGGTGGTCTGGCGCCACGCTTCGCTGCCGGTCGAGGAACACGTGTTCGAAGGCGCCGACGTGGCTGCCCAGCTTCAGGCTCGCTTCGATCCGCGCCACACCCGCATCGACCTGCGCCAGGCGCCACTGCTGCGCGCCCACATGGTGCGCGATGAGCAGCACGGCCGCTGGCTGCTGTGCCTGCTCATGCACCACGTCGCGGGAGACCACACGTCCCTGGAACTGATGGTCGAGGAAGTGCAGGTGCATTTGCTGGAGCAGGCACACCGCCTGCCGCCGCCGCTGCCGTTCCGAAATTTCGTGGCCCAGGCCCGCTTCGGGCTCACGCGTGAGCAGCACGAAGCGTTCTTCACCGAGATGCTGGCCGGCATCGACGAGCCCACCGCGCCGTTCGGCCTGCTCGACGTGCAAGGCGACGGCTCGGATGTGCATGCGGCGCACCTTCCGCTGCCGCATGAGTTGGCGCGGCAACTGCGTGTGCAAGCACCCCGGCTGGGCGTGAGCGCCGCAAGCCTGTTCCACCTCGCCTGGGCATTGGTGCTCGCTCGCACCAGCGGCCGCGACGACGTGGTCTTCGCCACCGTCCTGTTCGGCCGCATGCAAGGCAGCGAAGGCGCACACCGCGTGCTGGGCATGTTGATGAACACGCTGCCCGTGCGCATCACGCTGGGCGCCATCGGCGTGGAACAAGCCGTGCGCGCCACTCACGCTCGGCTGGCGCAGCTGCTTCACCATGAGCACGCCCCGTTGGCGCTGGCGCAGCGCTGCAGCGCCGTGCCCGCCCCGGCGCCGCTGTTCTCCGCGCTGCTGAACTACCGCTACGCGGGCGGCAGCGCGGTGCTCGCGCACGACCCGCGTGAGCCGGCCCGCGACGGCATGCAGCTGCTGCACACCCAGGAGCGCACCAACTATCCGCTGGCGCTGGCGGTCAACGACGCGGGCGAAGACTTGTCCATCGATGTGCAGGTCGACCCGCGCATCGGCGCCGAGCGCGTGGGCAACTTCATGCTCCAGGCACTGGAGCAGTTGGTGCACGCGCTGCAACTCGCCCCAGCCACCCCTGTGCACGCGCTGGACATACTGCCGCCGGCCGAGCGTCAGCAGCTGCTGCACGGCTGGAACGCCACCGACGCCGCCGTCCCGGCCGATCACTGCATCCACGAGCTGTTCGAGGAACAAGCCGCGCAAACGCCGGAAGCCACCGCGGTGGTCTGCGGCGAGCTGGCGCTGACGTATGGCGGACTGAACGCGCAAGCGAATCGTCTGGCACACCATCTCGTCATGCTCGGCATCACACCCGACACCTGCGTGGCCATCGCCTTGCCGCGCAGCGCCGAGCTGGTCGTCGCCTTGTTGGCCACGCTCAAAGCCGGCGGCGCCTACGTGCCGTTGGACATGGATTACCCGGCCAACCGGCTGGCTTTCATGCTCCAAGACAGCGCGCCTCGGGTGCTGATCGTCCAGTCCGGCACAAAGGCGAAGCTGGGCGCGTTGCCGCCTTCGCTGGCAGTGCTGGAGGTCGATGCATCCGACCGGCCCTGGGACGGCCAGCCCGACACCAACCCCAACCCGTCCGCCCTCGGCCTGAGCCCGGCGCACCTGGCCTACGTCATCTACACCTCCGGCTCCACCGGGAAGCCCAAGGCAGTGATGGTTCCGCACGTGGGTCTGTGCAACCTGGCGCAGGCGCAAATCGCCGGCTTTGGCGTCACGACCGACAGCCGCGTGCTGCAGTTCGCCTCCTTCAGCTTCGATGCCTGCATCTGGGAGGTGCTGATGGCGCTGTGCAGCGGCGCTGCATTGCATGTGCCCGGGGTGCTGGCTGGTGAGGCGTTGCGGCAGATGCTGCACGAGCAGCGCATCAGCCATGCGACGCTGCC
This sequence comes from uncultured Burkholderiales bacterium, assembly GCA_966248995.1. GTDB lineage: Bacteria > Pseudomonadota > Gammaproteobacteria > Burkholderiales > Burkholderiaceae_C > Albitalea. The sequence continues at coordinate 3,252 of CBINBY010000161.1, forward strand.
GCCCGCGGTGCTGGCCGGGTTGCCCGAACAGGCGCTGGACACGCTGCAAACCCTGGCGATGGCCGGCGAGGCAGCCTCCGGCGAGCTGGTGCAGCGCTGGGCCCGCGGGCGGCGCTTACTCAACGCCTATGGGCCCACCGAGGCCACGGTGTGCGCGACCATGCAGGTATGCGACGCGCAGCACCCGGGCAACCCGCCCATTGGCCGGCCGATCGCCAACACGCGCATCTACTTGCTGGATAGGCACGGCGCGCCGGTGCCTGTGGGTGTGGCCGGCGAAATCCATATCGGCGGCGTCGGCGTGGCGCGCGGCTACCTCAACCGCCCCGACCTCACCGCCGAGCGCTTCGTGTGCAATCCGTTTGCCGCCGAGCCAGGCGCGCGCATGTACCGCACCGGCGACCTTGGCCGCTGGCTCGCGGACGGCACGATCGAGTTCCTCGGCCGCAACGACCATCAGGTCAAGATCCGCGGCTTCCGTATCGAGACCGGAGAGATCGAGGCCCGGCTGCTGCAGCATCCCAAGGTGCAGCAGGCCGTGGTGCTGGCTCGCGAGGACCAGCCGGGCGATCGGCGGCTGGCGGCCTACGTGGTGCCGCCGCGCAACGAAGCCATCGAACTCTGGCCGTCGGTGGCGGAATTCTTCGTCTACGACGACCTGCTGTACCACGCGATGACGCACGACCAGCGCCGCAACGACAGCTACCGGGTCGCCATGCGCCGCGCCGTGAATGGCAAGGTGGTGCTGGACGTGGGTACCGGCAAGGACGCGATCCTGGCCCGGCTGTGCATCGAGGAGGGTGCGCGCAAGGTCTACGCGATCGAGCTGCTGGAGGCGTCCTACCTGAAGGCGCGCGAGTGCATCGAGTCGCTGGGACTGCAGGACCGCATCGTGCTGATCCACGGCGATGCAACGCGGGTGGAATTGCCCGAGCTGGTGGATGTGTGCGTGTCCGAGATCGTGGGCCCGATCGGCGGCTGCGAAGGTGCCAGCGTGTTGCTGAACAGCGTGCGCCGGCTGATGAAGCCGCACGCCGTGATGATCCCCGAGCGCACCCGCACGCGCATCGCGGCAGTGAACCTGCCGGACGCGTTCCTGGCGGACCCGCGCTTCACCGAAACCAGCGCCCAGTACATCGACCGCATCTTCGAGCAGCGCGGCTATCGCTTCGACTTCCGGCTTTGCCTGCGCGGCGTGGACCGCGGGCACCTGATCTCCGACGTGGGTGTGTTCGAGGACCTGGACCACAGCGGCCCCACCGAGAACGAGTTCGTGCGGCACGAGCGGCTGCAGATCACGCGCGATTCGCGCATCGATGGCTTCCTGGTTTGGCTGAACCTGCACACCGCTCACGACGAGGTGATCGACATCCTGGACCACGAGTACTGCTGGTTGCCGGTGTACTGCCCCGCTTTCGACCCCGGCGTGGCAGTCTCGCGCGGCGACGTGGTGGAGTTCACGGTCACCGGCACGCTGTGCGACAACGGCCTGAACCCCGACTACCGGGTGCAGGGCCGCCTGGTCCGCGGCAACGGCCAGGTGGTGGGCTTCGACCACCACCTGTATCACTACAAGCCGGTATACAAACACACGCCGTTCCATCGGCGCGTGTTCGGCGATGACGATCAACCGCGCATCGGCCGCTTCGAGCCCGTGCGTCCCACGCGCGCCGAACTGGCCGAGCACCTGAAGGCGCTGCTGCCCGAGTACATGGTGCCCGCCGCCTACGTCATGCTCGACGCCCTGCCGCTCACGCCGAACGGCAAGCTGGATCGCCGCGCGCTGCCTGCACCCGAGCGCGAAGCCTTCGGCAGCCATGCCTACGAGTCACCGCAGGGCGAGCTGGAAGCCGCGCTGGCGGTGATCTGGGCCGAGCTGCTCGGTCTGGAGCGTGTCGGCCGCCACGACGACTTCTTCGAGCTCGGCGGCCACTCGCTGGTGGCCGTGCAACTGATTTCGCGCATCCGCATCCAGCTCGGCCGGGAGGTGCGACTAGCCCAGCTGTTTGCGCAACGCACCTTGGCCCGATTCGCCGAGCAAGTTCAAGCTGCAGCGGATACCCGGGACGCTCCCATCGCGGCGGTGGACCGAAAGAAGTACCGAGTACGGCCGCGTTCCAGCCAGGTTGGCGGTCACGGACGCGTCGAATAAACCAAAGAACCCGAGATTCCGGTATGCACGACGAACTCTTCGCGATGCCGCTGTCGTTTGCGCAGCAGCGGCTGTGGTTCCTGGCACAGCTGGATGAACGCGCTGCTGCCGCCTATGCGATCCCCTGCGGCATACGGCTGGTCGGTGCCTTGAACGTGGCCGCGGTTCAAGCCGCCCTGGACCGCATCGTGGAGCGCCACGAAGTCCTGCGCACCTGCTTCGGTTCAGTGGACGACGCGCCCGTCCAGCTCGTCGCCGAGGCCCCAGCGGGCTTTGCGCTCCAGCGAGTGGATCTCTCCGGCCATGCACAGCCGGAGTCCGCGCTGGCGACGGTGGCCGCCGAAGAAGCCCGCGCGCCCTTCGACCTGGAGCGAGGGCCGCTCATACGCGGTCGCCTGCTGCGCCTGGGCGAGCGCGATCACGTGCTGCTGGTCACGATGCACCACATCGTCGCGGATGGCTGGTCCATGGGCGTGCTGACGCGAGAGTTCGGCGCCTTGTACGCGGCCTGCTTGCATGACCGCCCCGACCCGCTGCCCCCCCTCGCCCTGCAATATGCCGACTACGCCGTATGGCAGCGAGAGCATCTTTCCGGCGAGGTGCTCCAACGCCAGCTCGACTTCTGGCGCGCGCACCTGTCGGGCGCTCCGGCGCTGCTGGAACTGCCGACCGACCGGCCTCGCCCGCCGGTACAGGACTACACCGGAGCGACCATCGGTTTCCAGCTGGATGCGGATCTCAGCGCCGCGCTGAAGGCCTTGAGCCGGCGCCACCGCTGCAGCCTGTTCATGACGCTGCTGGCGTCCTGGGCCGTGCTGTTGTCGCGTCTGTCGGGGCAGGACGAGGTGGTCATCGGCACTCCTGTGGCCAACCGCAACCGTGCGGAAATCGAGCCGCTGATCGGCTTCTTCGTCAATACGCTGGCCCTGCGCATCGACTTGTCGGGCACCCCCTCGGTCGCCCAGCTGCTGGCCCAGGTGCACGCCGCGGCGGTGGCCGCGCAGGACCATCAGGACCTGCCTTTCGAGCAGGTGGTCGAGGCGCTCAATCCTCCGCGCAGCCTCGACCACAGCCCCGTGTTCCAGGTGGTCTTTGCGTGGAACAGCGCATCCGAAGATGAGTTGGAACTGCCGGAGCTGCAACTGCAGCCGGTGGCTTTGCCTTCGAGCGGCGTCAAGTTCGACCTCGAGCTGTCGATGCACGAGGCTGGCGAGTGCCTCGCTGGCCGCATCGGCTATGCCACGGCCTTGTTCGATGCGTCCACCGTGGAGCGCCATCTCGGCCTATGGCAGACCCTGCTGCGCGGGATGGTGACCGATGATGCGGGCCAGGTGCACCGCCTGCCGCTGCTGACGGGTGCGCAGCGGCACCACCTGCTGCACGGCTGGAACGCCACCAAAGCGACCTTTCCGACCGGGCGCTGCATCCATGAACTGTTCGAGGAGCAGGCGTCGCGCACGCCCGAGGCCATCGCCGTGGTGTGCGGCGAGTCTGCGCTGACGTATGGGGAAATGAACGCGCAAGCGAATCGCCTGGCACACCAGCTGGTGGCGTTGGGCGTACGCCCCGACACCCGGGTCGCCTTGGCGCTTGCGCGCAGCACCGAGTGGGTCGTGGCCATGCTGGCCACGCTCAAGGCCGGCGGCGCGTACGTGCCGCTGGACGCCAGCCTTCCACCGCAGCGCCTGGCGTTCATGCTCGAAGACAGCGCATCGAGCGTGCTGCTCACCCACAGCAGGGTGCGGCCCGCGCTGGGCGCCTTGCCGCCCGGCCTGCCCGCGCTCGATCTCGACGCACCGTCCCGACCCTGGGAGAACCTGCCGGCAGGGAACATCGAAGTCCAGGCGCTGGAGCTGTCCCCTGCGCATCTGGCCTACGTCATCTACACCTCAGGCTCCACGGGCCGACCCAAGGCGGTGGCGGTGGAACATCACCAACTCGCGAACCTGGTGGGCTGGCACGGCGCGGCCTTCGAGCTTCGTGCGGGCGACCGCAGCTCCAGCGTGGCGGGTACCGGCTTCGATGCCGCGACGTGGGAGACCTGGCCGCCCTTGTGCGCAGGAGCCACGCTCGTCCTGCCGCCCGAGCACGTCAGCCGCGATGCGCAGGCGCTGCTGGAGTGGTGGCACCGCGAAGCGCTGGACGTGAGCTTTTTGCCCACCCCGCTCGCCGAGCAGGCCCTCGCCCACGATCAGGGTCATCCGAGGCTTAGAACGCTGCTGACCGGAGGCGACCGCTTGCGCCCGCTGCCATCCCGCCAGCGGAGCTACGCCGTCATCAACAACTACGGCCCCACCGAGACCACGGTGGTGGCGACCTCCGGCGCCGTGCAGCAGCCGGGCCAGACGCCGCACATCGGCCGCCCCATCGCCAACACACGCCTGTACATCCTGGACAGGTACGGCGAGCCGGTACCCATCGGCGTGGCCGGCGAGATCCACATCGGCGGTGCCGGCGTGGCGCACGGCTACCTGAACCAGCCGGAACTCACCGCCGAGCGTTTCGTGCCGGACCCGTTCTGCGGCGAGCCGGGCGCACGCATGTACAAGACCGGCGACCTCGGGCGCCGGCAGCCTGACGGAACCATCGAGTTCCTCGGCCGCAACGACCACCAGGTGAAGGTGCGGGGCTTCCGCATCGAGCTGGGCGAGATCGAGGCACGGCTGCTCGCACATCCCGATGTGCGCGAGGCCGTCGTGCTCGCCCGCGAGGACACGCCGGGAGACCCACGGCTGGTGGCCTACGTCGTGGGCGATGAGTCGCTGCAGCCGCAGGCGCTGCGCG
>CBINBY010000162.1:0-8114 GCA_966248995.1 uncultured Burkholderiales bacterium
CGACCAGGCGCGCACCATCCGCATCCCGGTGCACATGATCGAGACGATCAACAAGATGAACCGCCTGTCGCGGCAGCACCTGCAGGAGTTCGGCTTCGAGCCGGACGCCCCGACGCTGGCCGAGAAGATGGAGATCCCGGAGGACAAAATCCGGAAGATCATGAAGATCGCGAAGGAGCCGATCTCCATGGAAACGCCGATCGGCGACGACGACGACTCGCACCTGGGCGATTTCATCGAGGACACGAACAATGTCGCCCCGGTCGATGCAGCCATGCAAGCCGGCCTGCGGGACGTCGTCAAGGACATCCTCGACAGCCTGACCCCGCGTGAGGCCAAGGTGCTGCGCATGCGTTTCGGCATCGAAATGAGTACCGACCATACGCTTGAGGAAGTGGGCAAGCAGTTCGACGTGACTCGCGAGCGCATCCGTCAGATCGAGGCCAAAGCCATCCGCAAGCTGAAGCACCCCAGCCGATCGGACAAGCTCCGCACGTACCTAGACAACCTGTAACACACTAGGCGCGCGATCCACGGAACAGCCCGGCCAAGCCGGGCTTCTTCATTTCCGTGACCGATTTCACGAGGCGATAAACTCACGGCCCATGACCCAGATCATCCGGCGCACGGTGATGTTTGCTGACCTCCGCGGCAGCACGGCGCTGTACGAGACGCTCGGCAATACGGAGGCCACCTCGGTCGTCACCCAGAGCGTGGCCCTGGTGGCGCGAGTCGTTGCCAGCCGGCAGGGCACGGTCGTCAAAACCCTCGGCGATGGCCTCATGGCCATGTTTCCGTCAGCCGCTTCTGCGATCCAAGCATCCGATGAGATGCACGATTCTCTGGAGCGCATCGGCACACGACCGAGCGAGACCCAGCCCCGCCCTGCACTCAAGCTGCAGGTGGGATTGGCGCTAGGCGAGGTGGTGGAAGTTGGCGGTGACTACTTTGGCGACGCCGTGAACGTGGCTGCACGGCTGCTCGACCACGCAGGTGACAACGAGACGCTAGTCACATCCAGCGTCCTGGAGGAACTGGACGTCGTGGACCGGTCGCGCTTTCGAAGCCTGGGCAAGCTGCAATTGCGGGGGCGCGTCGAGCCGGTAATCGTCCATCTGCTGGAGACCCACCGTTGGGGCGACGCCGCCGCCACCGCATACGGCGACATCCTGCGCGCGCCCGAACCCGAGGGCATACGGCTCACCTGGCAGGACGTGAACCGCATCTATTCGCCGCAGAGCCTGCCGGTGGTCTTGGGCCGCAGTCCGCAGGCCACCTACTGCATCGACGACTCGCGTGTCTCTCGCCTGCATGCCCGCATAGATTGGCACGGCGGCGCGTTCCAGCTCGCCGACCTCAGCTACAACGGTACCTACGTGCGCTTCGCGGGTGATACTGAAATCATGAGCCTGCGCCGGGGGACATGCACCTTGCATGGCAGCGGAGTAATCGGACTCGGTGCGCCACCCGCGGAAGCCAGTGCTCCAAGCGTGCGGTTCGAGGTGATGAGGTTTGCCGACACGCAACCGTTGCGCTCGCCGCACTCCCTCTGAAGCGGCCTTACAGCCATCCGCACGCAATGCGCTTTGCGCCCGAACCCGAGCACACCCACGGCGCTGTGGCCGTCGCACCTCGAACGGCTGTTCTGCTGTGCAACCTCGGCACGCCGGAGGCACCTACCGCGCCAGCACTGCGCCGCTACCTCGCCGAGTTTCTCGACGATCCACGCGTGGTGGAAATCCCGCGGGTGGTCTGGTGGCCCATTTTGCACGGGGCGATCCTGCGCTTGCGCCCCGCTCGTTCGGCCCGCAAGTACGCCAGCATCTGGACACCCGAAGGCTCGCCGCTGGCCATCTGGACGCGCAAGCAGGCATTGATGCTGCAGGGCTATCTCGGAGAGCGCCGATGCCGGGTAACGGTACGCCATGCCATGCGGTACGGTGAACCGGCCATCGCGAAGGTGCTTGACGAACTGAAGGCGAGCGGCGCCACGCGTGTGCTGATCGTGCCTCTGTACCCCCAATACTCAGGCACTACTACCGCCAGCGTGGTGGATGCAGTAGGACGCTGGACTGCGCGGCAGCGGAGGGTGCCTGAGCTGCGCTTCGTCAACCACTATCACGATGATCCCGGCTACATCAAATCGCTGGCCAAGAGTGCGTTCGATCACGCCATGGTCCATGGTCGCCCCGAGAAGCTGGTGCTCAGCTTCCATGGGGTTCCACGACGTACGCTAGAACTCGGCGACCCCTATCACTGTGAGTGCCAGAAAACGGCGCGACTGCTCGCCGAGCGGCTGGATCTCAAACCGGAGCAGGTCATCGTGACTTTCCAGAGCCGCTTCGGCCACGCCGAGTGGCTGCAGCCATACACCGAACCGACCCTGGTTGCGCTGGCCCGCCAAGGCATGCAGCGGGTCGACGTAATGTGCCCAGGCTTCAGTACGGACTGCCTCGAGACACTCGAAGAGATAAACCAGGAAGCTCGCCAAGCGTTCACGGCCGCAGGCGGACGCGAGTTTTACTACATCCCCTGCCTGAATGACCGGCACGAATGGATCGTGGCACTCAGCGAAATCGTCATGCGGCATCTCCAGGGCTGGCCGATCACCGCCGACGACTCCTCCGGGCGGACTCTGCAGCGACAGCGTGCCCTGGGCATGGGCTCTGCTCGCTGAAACGCATCCCGAAACGCGACAGGGTGACACGAAGTCGATGGACGAAGTCAGGCTCGACAAATGGTTGTGGGCTGCGCGTTTTTACAAGACGCGTAGCCTCGCGGCCGAAGAGATTGCCAAAGGGCGTGTGCAGGTGAACGGCCAACCGGCCAAGCCGGCGAGGTCGCTGCGCGTCGCCGACTCGGTAAGCATGCGCCGTGACGCCGTGTTCCGGACGGTGATCGTACGCAGCTTGAGCGAAGTTCGAGGCCCGGCCTCAGTCGCACAGCAGTTGTACCAGGAGACACCGGAAAGCATCGCCGGGCGCGAGCGTCAGGCCCAGGAGCGCCGATTCGCCGCCGAACCGGCACACGGCATCGAGCAGGGCCGGCCCACCAAACGCGACCGTCGCAAGCTCGCGGACTGGAACCGCTGGAGCGCCACTGTCGATGACTAAGGCCTGCGGCAGTTCTTCGAAGCTGGGGCTTCTAGTGAAGGGTGTTGAATCGAGGCAACGGACACCCACGTAGTCTTCGTCAGGCACGCTCCGCCCCTCTTGAAGACTCGACAAACATCCTCATATCTCCAGCTGTTCAAACGAGTACCCACATGACGACTAAGGAAAACATCCCGGACGGCATGTCCCAAGCCACGGTCGATTCAGCCACGCAAGCAACCGCCCCCGCCGAGGAAACGGCGAATGCGTCGCCCGCCAATGACACGCAGTTCGACGCGCAGCAACGCCTGAACGAGCTTGAGGCCAAGCATGCCGAAGTGGCCGATGCTTATCTTCGCGCCAAGGCGGAATCGGAAAACACGCGCAGACGTGCCGATGAAGAAATCGCCAAGGCGCGCAAGTTCGCCGTCGAGTCATTCGCCGAAAGCCTCTTGCCAGTGAAGGACAGTTTGGAGGCCGCCCTGGCCCTCCCCGAGGCCACGGCCGAACAGATCCTCGAAGGCGTCCAGGCAACGCTGCGCCAGCTGGGCGCCGCGCTGGAGCGGAACAAGGTGATTGAGATCAACCCGCCCGCAGGATTCCGTTTCGATCCGCACCAACACCAGGCCATCAGCATGGTTCCGGCCGACCAGGAGGCAAACACGGTGGTCAGCGTGCTGCAAAAGGGCTATCTCATCGCGGACCGCGTACTGCGCCCCGCCCTCGTCACCGTGACTGCGCCCAAGCAGGGCTAAGCATCGCGGGCCGCAAAACCTTGAAAAGCGGCCGGCTATCCACAATTCCAAGACAACCAGATTCCCAGATTCAGGAGAACCCCATGGCGAAGATCATCGGCATCGACCTCGGCACCACCAATTCGTGTGTGGCCATCATGGAAGGCAACACCACCAAGGTGATCGAGAACAGCGAAGGTGCGCGCACCACGCCGTCGATCGTGGCTTACCTGGAGGACGGCGAGATCCTGGTCGGCGCGCCCGCCAAGCGTCAGGCCGTCACCAACCCGAAGAACACCCTGTATGCCGTCAAGCGCCTCATCGGCCGCAAGTTCACCGAGAAGGAGGTGCAGAAGGACATCGACCTGATGCCCTACAGGATCGTGCCCGCCGACAACGGCGACGCTTGGGTGGAGGTGCGCGGCCAGAAGCTCGCGCCTCCGCAGGTAAGCGCCGAGGTGCTGCGCAAGATGAAGAAGACCGCCGAGGACTACCTTGGCGAGCCGATCACCGAAGCGGTGATCACGGTGCCCGCGTACTTCAATGACTCTCAGCGCCAAGCCACCAAGGACGCCGGCCGCATCGCGGGCCTTGAGGTCAAGCGCATCATCAACGAGCCCACCGCCGCGGCCCTGGCCTTCGGCCTGGACAAGAACACGAAGGGCGACCGGAAGATCGCCGTGTACGACCTGGGCGGGGGCACGTTCGACATCTCGATCATCGAGATCGCCGATGTCGACGGTGAGAAGCAGTTCGAAGTGCTGTCCACGAACGGCGACACCTTCCTGGGTGGCGAAGACTTCGACCAGCGCATCATCGACTACATCATTGGCGAGTTCAAGAAGGACCAAGGCGTCGACCTGTCCAAAGATGTGCTCGCGCTGCAGCGCCTGAAGGAGGCCGCCGAGAAGGCCAAGATCGAGCTGTCCAACAGCACGCAGACCGACATCAACCTGCCTTACATCACCGCCGATGCCACGGGTCCGAAGCACCTGAACATCAAGCTCACGCGTGCCAAGCTCGAAGCGCTGGTCGAAGACCTGATCGAACGAACCATCGCCCCTTGCCGTACCGCCATCAAGGATGCCGGCGTCAGCGTGAGCCAGATTGACGATGTCATTCTGGTGGGCGGCATGTCCCGCATGCCCAAGGTGCAAGAAAAGGTCAAGGAGTTCTTCGGCCGCGAGCCGCGCAAGGACGTGAACCCCGATGAAGCGGTGGCCGTCGGTGCTGCCATCCAGGGCCAGGTGCTGGCGGGCGACCGCAAGGACGTGCTCCTCCTCGACGTCACGCCACTGTCGCTGGGCATTGAGACGCTGGGCGGCGTGATGACCAAAATGATCCAGAAGAACACCACGATCCCGACCAAGTTCAGTCAGGTGTTCTCCACCGCCGACGACAACCAGCCCGCAGTGACGATCAAGGTGTACCAGGGCGAGCGTGAAATGGCTTCGGGCAACAAGAGCCTGGGCGAGTTCAACCTCGAAGGCATCCCGCCCGCCCCGCGGGGCGTGCCGCAGATCGAGGTCACCTTCGACATCGACGCCAACGGCATCCTGCACGTAAGCGCCAAGGACAAGGGCACCGGCAAGGAGAACAAGATCACCATCAAGGCGAACTCGGGCCTCTCCGAGGAAGAAATCCAGAAGATGGTGAAGGACGCCGAACTCAACGCTGCCGAGGACAAGAAGAAGCTCGAGGTGGTACAGGCGCGCAATGCCGGCGAAGCCATGGTTCACAGCGTGAGAAAGAGCCTTGCGGAACACGGAGGCAAGCTGGATGCTGGCGAGAAGGAGAAGATCGAGGCCGCGCTGAAGGAAGCCGAGGAAGCGCTCAAAGGCGACGACAAGGCGACCATCGAGGCCAAGACTGAAGCGCTAGTGGCTGCAAGTCAGAAACTGGGCGAGAAGGTGTATGCCGAGGCCCAGGCTGCTCAGGCCGCCGCCGGTGCTTCGGCAGGCGGCGGTGCCCAAGCCGAGGCGGAATCGGCCAAGGCCGCTGCGTCGGCGGACGACAACGTGGTCGACGCGGAATTCAAGGAAGTCAAGGACCGCAAATGACGGGAGCTGGGCTGCGGCCCGGCTTTCTTCGCCGCGTTCGAAGCGACGGACTGTCGTCCGCGTCTCGGCGCGGCGTTCTCGTTTGAAGGCGTCTGAGACGGCAACGGAAGCACGATGGCAAAGCGCGATTACTACGAAGTCCTAGGGGTGGCGAAGAACGCCAGCGAGGACGACATCAAGAAGGCCTACCGCAAGCTGGCCATGAAGTACCACCCCGATCGCAACCAAGGCGATGAGGCGAAGAAGGCCGAGGAGCGCTTCAAGGAAGCGAAAGAGGCCTACGAGATGCTCTCCGACCCCCAGAAGCGCGCGGCATACGACCAGTTTGGGCATGCGGGGGTCGATCCGAACATGGGTGGCTTCCGGCCCGGAGGAGGAGGTGCCGAAGGCTTTGGAGGTTTCGCTGAGGCCTTCGGCGACATCTTCGGGGACATCTTCGGCGGCGGGGGCCGGCGCGCGGCAGGCGGTCAGCAGGTCTACCGAGGCGCAGACCTCAGTTACGCAATGGAAATCACGCTTGAAGAGGCGGCGCGCGGCAAGGATGCCCAGATTCGCATCCCGAGTTGGGAAACCTGCGACACCTGTCATGGCACCGGGGCGCGTCCCGGCACAAGCCCCAAGGTGTGCTCCACCTGCAATGGTTCGGGCACGGTGCACCTAAGACAGGGCTTCTTCAGCATCCAGCAAACGTGCCCACATTGTCACGGCACGGGCAAGGTCATCCCCGACCCCTGCACCACCTGTCACGGACAGGGCAAGATCAAGCGCAATAAGACGCTGGAGGTGAAGATTCCTGCCGGCATCAACGAGGGCATGCGCATTCGTTCGGCCGGCAATGGCGAGCCGGGCACCAACGGCGGACCGCCGGGCGACCTTTACATCGAGATCCGGCTCAAGCAGCACGAGATCTTCGAGCGCGACGGCGACGATCTGCACTGCACCGTGCCGGTCACGCTGACGGCTGCCGCACTCGGAGGCGCTGTGGAGGTACCCACGCTGGAAGGCAACGCCGAGATCGATCTGCCCGAAGGCACTCAGCACGGCAAGACCTTCCGTCTGCGCGGCAAGGGCATCAAGGGAGTGCGCTCCAGCTACCCAGGTGACCTGTACTGCCACATTGCAGTGGAAACGCCGGTCAAGCTCACTGAGCACCAGCGCAAGTTGCTGCGTGAGTTGGACGAGTCCTTCCGCAAGGGTGGTGACCGGCATTCGCCCAATGCCAAGTCCTGGTCAGACCGCGTCAAGGACCTGTTCAAGTAGGGGGTCCGCGCGGATCGGCGCGGCATGGCCTGTTCAAGCCCGGGGCCGGGCATGCCGATATCTGTGGCACTTGTCACCGCTGCCATGTCCCGCCTCGAACACGACATCCATGAGTGCCGCGCGTTGGTGATCGATGGAAACGCCACCTCGCGCAGTGTGCTCACCTCACAGTTGCGCGATTTTGGCGTGGGCACGGTCGTGCAGACCGGCCGCGTCCGCGATGCGCGACAGATTCTGGAGAACCAGCAGTTCGACGTGGTGCTGTGCGACTACCACTTCGACGGCACCGACATGTCGGGGCAGGAACTGCTCGACGAACTCCGACGCGAACAGCTTCTGCCCTTCTCCACGGTGTTCCTCATGGTCACCGGAGAAGCATCCTATGCCATGGTGTGCGAGGCGGCCGAATCCGGACTGGACGGCTACCTTCTCAAGCCGCACACCGCCACCAGCCTGGGCGAGCGCATACGGGAAGCGCGACACCGCAAGCGCACGCTGCGCGAGGTGTTTGAGGCGATCGAGCGCAACGACTTCGAAATGGCCGCGGGGATATGCCAGGCACGCTTCGAAAAGCGCGCGGCCTACTGGCTCTATGCCGCCCGCATCGGCGCCGAACTGCTCCTGCGCCTGGAGCGACATGCCGAAGCGCAGGTGCTCTACAGCGCAGTGGCCGAGGCACGCGCCCTCCCCTGGGCCAAGCTCGGGATCGCCCGCGCGCAGTTGGCCGGCGGTCAGGTGGGGCCGGCCCGGCGCACGCTCGATGCTCTGATCGGCGACATGCCGTCTTATGCCGACTCTTACGACGTGCTGGGGCGCGTGCTGGTGGAGCAAGGTGAGATGGCACAAGCCTATGAGATCTACCGCAAGGCCGCTGACTTGACACCCGGCAGCGTTACGCGCCTCGTGCACAGCGGCAGGCGATGTCCCGTTCGCTGTTGAACGAGGCTGTGTGACGGCTCCGGGTTCGT
>CBINBY010000163.1:0-7979 GCA_966248995.1 uncultured Burkholderiales bacterium
ACGCAGCGCAAGCCGTCAGGGTTCGAAGACGACCGCAGGGCGCAAGCGCTCGCAAGGCGAGCGTGCAGACCTTGACGGCGAGAACGGCGTGGTAGCGTGGGTCGACACGGCAAGCCCTCCGGCCAACCACCCCAAACTTCGCGTCCATTCATCGAATGGGTGCCACCCTTGCGCCCGTCGCGGCAGCGGTTAGGCTGCGCCGAAGAAGGCGACGGCGGTCGCGGGACGAAGGAAGGAAGGAAGGAAGGATTGGCCACGTTCCAGATCCATGTCGGCACTCGAACGGAGGCGGAGTTCCTCTTCGCGTATGCATCCCGAAGGTCCTGGAACCGGTGGTGCTCATCGAGAAGGCGCGCACATTCCGTCCGAGTGCCGCGAAACTCGCCGAACTCGAACAGCAGGTCCACTATGGTGGTGGTTCATTGACGCGATGAGTTCGCGGACGCGTTGGCCCAAGTCCACCCAGGCTGACGGCCATACGACCAGGTTCGGACACTTCTACACCTAAAGGTACATGCCTTCCGCGTCGTGGGCGGCCCCGTCGATCTTCGCTTTGCCTCGGACGATCACCTGTCTCGCGCTCTCGCCGCGCATCCAGCAATCCACCATGTCCGCCCACACCTGCATGAGCGCGCGCCTTGGGCCGGACAGGCGCGCGTGGTTGTACGCCGCGGCAATCTGATCCTTCTTCTGATGCGCCAGACAGGCTTCGACAAGAGCCTCCGGAAAGAGCGCGTCGTTGAGTCTTGAAGAGAAGGTCCGGCGCAGGTCGTGGACCGAGACCGGCAGGAACGGGTCCTGGTCCGGTGTTCGTTCCTCGTTGATCCGGTCCACCGCCGAAGCAATGGTCCTGTTCAGCGTGGCCTGGCTGATCGGCCCCGCAGAGTCATAGCGGCTCGGGTGCAGGAACTTGCTCGATGGGAAGCAGGTTCGCAGTGTCGTCAGGATGTCCAGGGCCTGCTCTGCCAGGTACACCATGTGCGGCTTGCCGGCCTTCATCCGCTCCGCGGGGATCAGCCACTGCGCCCGGTCCCAGTCAGTCCACTTCTGCCCAGGTAGCGCCGATAAATTCGCCCTTGCGGACGCCCGTCAACAACATGAACCGGACCGCCAGGCGCAGAGTCGGCATGGTGCCGGTGCGCTCGAGTGCATCGAGCATGGTCTTGATCTCGTGTCGGCTCAGATTCCGCTCACGGGGGACGAAGGTCGCATAAACCTTCCGTGCCAGCGCCTCGGCCGGGTTGTCGATCTCCACGCCCTTGCCGATCGCGAACCGGTAGACCTGAAGCACCAGTTCCCGGGCGTGGACGGCCGGGCCCGGCCCCCGCTCCGTCTTGACCCGGGTCAAGCAACTCGCCCAGCGCGACCGGCTTGATCTCATCGAGGTTCAGCTTTCCGAAGGGTCCAGCGAGGATGCGGTTGTAAATCGATCGCCGGAGTGACAGCGTGCTGTCGGCCAGCCGTTCGGCGCCGCTCTTGGCATCGGACTTGAACTCGAAGTAACGCGACGCCCACCGCCCGAAGCTCATGGCATCGGCGACTTCGCTGCGCTGTTCGACCTTGGCGCGGGCCGGCGACCGGCCGGAACTGACATCGACGCGCGCCCGGGCCAGCAGCAGCCGTGCCTCCTCCAGCGTCACATCCATGCCGTAGGCCAGATGGGATCGCTGTGCGTGACGCGCCACCGGCTCGTGGCGCCCGATGGTCAGGGTCTCGCGCCGGCCACCCAGCCGGTAGTCGTAGCGGAAGGACCGGCTGCCGCTGGGCGAGACGACGACGTAGAGACCGTTGCCTCCATCGCTGACCTTGTACGCCCGCTCACGAGGCTGCAGGTCGCGCAGCTTGGCGTCGATCAGGCCTTGTCGCGCCTTCGCGCTGGCCAGCTCGACGCGGGCTCGATCCATCGAGGTGTCCATGAGATCTCCGATCCATTGCCTGTCGCAGGACCGGGGATACCGTCATGAGGTCTGACGGTATCGCCGCGGGCCTGCCAGCGTAGGTGCTCGGATACCGTCAAATCAACCGTCAAGACGCCTGGGACAGCGCTGGATCGGGCGGGACGCCTTTAAACGCTAAGTTCTTGTCCCCACAGCGAAATCGGATTGTTCTGGGATGGCCGGGAACACCGTGGGACGATCTTGACTCATTCCCACTCGATCGTCGCAGGCGGCTTGGAAGACACATCGTAGGTCACGCGGTTGATGCCGCGCACCTCGTTGATGATGCGCGACGACACCCGCTTGAGCAGCGCATAGGGCAGTTCCGCCCAGTCTGCCGTCATGAAATCGCTGGTCTGCACGGCACGCAGCGCCAACACGTGATCGTAGGTACGGCCGTCACCCATCACGCCCACGCTCCTGACGGGCAGGAATACTGCGAAGGCCTGGCTGGTGAGCTCATACCAGGTCTTGCCACTCGCCTCGTCGCGCGTGTTGCGCAGTTCCTCGATGAAGATCGCATCGGCACGGCGCAGCAAGTCGGCATAGTCCTTCCGGACTTCACCCAGGATGCGCACTCCGAGCCCGGGGCCGGGGAACGGATGCCGGTAGACCATGTCTTGCGGCAAGCCAAGCGCCACGCCGAGCTCCCGCACCTCGTCCTTGAAAAGCTCGCGCAAGGGTTCCAGCAACTTGAGGCCCAGCGTCTCGGGCAGACCGCCCACGTTGTGGTGGCTCTTGATCGTGGTGGCCTTCTTGGTCTTGGCTCCGCCGCTTTCGATGACATCAGGATAGATGGTGCCCTGCGCCAGCCAGCGCGCGGACTTCAGCTTGGCAGCCTGGACCTGGAACACCTCGACGAACTCTCGCCCAATGATCTTGCGCTTGGCCTCCGGATCGTTCACCCCGGCAAGCTTGCCAAGGAACTGCGCGCTCGCATCCACGTGCACGACCTTCGCGTGCAGCCGACCAGCGAACATCTCCATCACCAGCTCGGCCTCGTTCAAGCGCAGCAGGCCATGATCGACGAACACGCAGGTCAGCTGGTCGCCGATGGCGCGGTGGATGAGCGCCGCCGCCACGCTGGAATCCACGCCGCCCGACAGGCCCAGGATCACCTCCTCGCTGCCCACCAGCCCGCGGATGCGCGCCACCGCCTCGTCGATGTAGTTGCCCATCACCCAGTCGGGCTTGGCGCCACAAATGCCAAGAACGAAGCGGTTGAGCAGTTCGCGTCCCTGTACGGTGTGGGTCACCTCGGGGTGGAACTGCACGCCGTAGTAGCGGCGAGTCTCGTCCGCGATGCCAGCGAAGGGGCAGCTTGGCGTGGAAGCCATCAGCTTGAAACCTGGCGGCAGCTTGGCGACCTTGTCGCCATGGCTCATCCACACCTTCAGCATGCCGTGGCCCTGGTCGGTGCGAAAGTCCTCAATGGCGCGTAACAGCTCGGTGTGTCCGTGGGCTCTCACCTCGGCATAGCCGAACTCGCGATGCGTGCTCGGCTCCACTTCGCCGCCAAGCTGCACGGTCATGGTGAACATGCCGTAGCAGATACCCAGCACCGGCACGCCCAGGTCCCAAACCGCCTGCGGCGCGCGCAGCTCCCGATCCTCGTACGTGCTGGCGTGGCTGCCCGACAGGATGATTCCCTTGGGTGCGAACTCGCGGATGAAGGCCTCGCTCACGTCGTTCGGATGAATCTCGCAGTACACGTGCGCCTCGCGCACGCGGCGCGCGATCAGCTGGGTGACCTGTGAGCCGAAATCGAGGATGAGGATCTTGTCGTGGTGCATGGCGGCGATCAAGGAAATCAATGTTCGATGCGAACGCGGCGCAGGGCATCTCTGCGTCCTAAGCCCGCGCGGACTGCGGCGCCGCGACGAGCAGGCGTGAGCGGTTCAGCATCGCACGGCGCCAGCGCATCGCGGCGCCCGGTGCTTCGCCAAGCCGCAAGGGGCATCACTCCAGCCGATAGTTCGGCGCTTCCTTGGTGATCTGCACGTCGTGCACATGGCTCTCACGCATGCCGGCCGAAGTGATCTCCACGAACTCCGCCTTCTGGCGCATCTCGTCGATGGTCGCGCAGCCGCAGTAACCCATTGCCGCGCGCAAGCCGCCCGCCATCTGGTACACGATGGAGACCATCGAGCCCTTGTAGGGCACGCGCCCTTCGATGCCCTCGGGCACGAGCTTGTCCGCGTTGGGGTTGGTGCCACCAGTCTCCTGGAAGTAGCGATCGGCACTGCCTTGCTGCATGGCCCCCAGGGAGCCCATGCCGCGGTAGCTCTTGTAGCTACGGCCCTGGAACAGCACGATCTCGCCCGGCGCCTCCTCGGTGCCGGCGAACATGCCACCCATCATCACGCTGCAGGCTCCCGCCGCAATGGCCTTGGCGATATCCCCGGAGTAGCGGATACCGCCATCGGCGATGAGAGGCACCCCGGTGCCCTTCAAGGCAGAGGCCACGTTGTCGATTGCGGTGATCTGCGGCACCCCCACGCCGGCCACGATGCGCGTAGTGCAGATCGAGCCGGGACCAATGCCTACCTTCACGCCGTCCGCGCCGGCATCGGCCAAGGCGCGAGCCGCGGCGCCCGTGGCGATGTTGCCGCCGATCACATCAACACTCGGATAGTTCTGCTTGACCCAGCGCACACGCTCCAGCACGCCGGCGCTGTGGCCGTGCGCGGTGTCGACCACAAGCACATCGACACCCGCCTTCACGAGCGCATCGACACGCTCCTCGGTGCCCTCGCCCACGCCCACCGCAGCACCCACCCGCAGCTTGCCGTGCGCATCGCGCGCGGCGTTCGGGAATGTGGTCTGCTTGGTGATGTCCTTGACCGTCATCAGGCCACGCAGTTCGAACGCGTCGTTGACGACCAGCACCCGTTCGAGCTTGTGGCGATGCATCAGGGCCTTGCCCTCGTCGAGCGAAGCACCTTCACGCACCGTGACGAGGCGCTCGCGCGGCGTCATGATCTCGCGCACCGGCACATCCATGCGTGTCTCGAAGCGCAGATCGCGGTTGGTGACGATGCCCACCACCTTGCCCTCGTCCAGCACGGGGAAGCCCGACACGCCGTGCTGTTCGGACAGCACCTTCACCTCGCGCACCGTGGTGCTCGGCGTGATTGTGATCGGATCGCGCAGCACGCCGGACTCATAGCGCTTCACACGCGCCACTTCGGCCGCCTGCTGCTTGGGCGTCATGTTCTTGTGCACGAAGCCGATGCCGCCCTCCTGGGCGATGGCGATCGCGAGACGCGCCTCCGTCACGGTGTCCATGGCTGCGGAAACGAGCGGCAGGTTCAGCCGGATGTTGCGCGAGAGGGAGGTGGCGAGGCTGGTGTCGCGAGGCAACACCTGCGAGAACGCCGGCACCAGCAACACATCGTCGAAGGTGAGTGCTTTGCCGAGAAGGCGCATGAGGAGGGGCTCCAGAAGCGGCCCTGCGCCGTGGCGTTCACGGCTGGCTTCATGCAGCAAGCCATGGGGCGAAGCGCCGGCCGAAGACAAAAGCGGATTATAGGGACCGCGACAACTTCACGATTCGTCGCATCTGCGGGTAGTGACCGAATGCACGCCCTGGCTACACTGCCCTCGTTCAAGGCTCCTTGACCTGCGCCATGCCCCGCTTCATTGCTTGCCTCGCTTGCGCCTTGGTGGCCGCCGCCGTCGCTTCGCCGGCCGCTGCACAGTGGAAGTGGCGAGACAAGAGCGGACACATCCAGTACAGCGACCTGCCCCCGCCGGCCCAAGTGGCCGAGCATGACATCCTGCAGCGACCCGCCTCCGCCCAGCGCCGCTCGGAACCGGCTCCTGCCGCATCGGCCCCCTCGCCTGCTGCTAGCGCAGCGCAGGAGGACAAAGCCAGCGATCCGGAACTGGAAGCCAAGCGCCGCAAGGCGGAGCAGGAACAGGAGAGCAAGCGCAAAGCCGAGCAGGAGCGCAACGCCGCCGTGCGAGCCGACAACTGCGCCCGTGCCCGAGGCTACCTTCGTACCCTGGATGACGGGATCCGCATCGCACGCACGAACGACAAGGGCGAGCGAGAAATTCTCGACGACAAGGCCCGCGCCGAGGAAGTACGGCGCACCCGCGAAATCATCGCCTCGGACTGCAAGTAGGCGATACGCGCTCAGCCCGGCGCCTTGGCCTTCTCCCGCTGGCTCAGGCAGCGTTGGCGCCTGGCCTCCTTTGGGTCCACCAGCAGGGGCCGGTACACCTCGACACGGTCGCGATCCCGCAAGGGTGTCTCCAGCGGCTTCAGCTTTCCCCACACGCCGACCTTCAGCGCCGCCGAGTCGATCTGCGGATGGCGCTGCAGCAGACCGCTGGCCGCTAGCGCGTCGCGTACCGTCGAGCCGACACCCAGCGACACGCGTACCAGCTCTACATGCCGCGGCGCCGGGCTGAAGGCGACGACCACTTCGATGCGGCCGGCTGTCGGCTCCTGGACCATCACCGGGCTCCGTAGACCTTCTCGGCCCGTTTGACGAACGAATCTACGAACGTGTTGGCGATCCGGTCGAACACCGGGCTAAGTAGCGACTCCAGCGCCTTGTTCGAGAAGGCATAGACCAGGTCGAACTCGATCTTGCATGCATTGCCCGATCCGAGCGGCAGGAACTGCCAATGGCCATCAAGCCGCGAAAACGGTCCGTCGACCAGCGTGACGCTCACAGAACGGTTGTGCACATGCTCGTTGCGTGTCGTGAAGGCGTGGCGCATGCCGGCATAGTGCAAATGCAGGCGTGCCGTCATGCCGCTCTCGTGGCTCTCGAGCAGCTCCGCACGGTCGCACCACGGAAGGAACCGCGGATAGTGCTGCACGCCGGTCACCAGTTCGTACATCTCGCTCGCCGAGTACCACAACAGGACTGACTTCTTCACGTGCTTCATACAATGCGGCTCATTGTATTGACGGCCCTTGCCAGCTCACTGACCCATGTCCATCGCCGAGAACCGCCGTGCACGGTTCGACTACCACATCGAGGAGCGCTTCGAGGCCGGCATGGTGCTGCAGGGCTGGGAGATCAAGGCCGTGCGCGCAGGACAGGTGCAACTGACCGACGGCTACGTGATGATCCGCGACGGAGAGCTGTTCCTCATCGGCTGCCGCATCAACGCGCTGCGCAGCGCCTCCACTCACGTGAAGCCCGAAGCAGACCGCACGAAGAAGTTGTTGATGCACAAGGACGAGATCCGTCGACTCGTCGGCAAGGTCGAACAGAAAGGCTTCACGCTGGTGCCGCTGGACCTGCATTACAAAGGCGGCCGGGTGAAGGCGGAGATCGCGCTGGCCAAGGGCAAGGCCCAGCACGACAAGCGTGAGACCGAGAAGAAGAAGGACTGGGAGCGCGAGAAGAGCCGACTGATGCGACAAAAGGTCAGGGGCCCCTCGGGCCCCTGACGTGCGGCGCTGTCACCCACTGACCGGACCCCCAGCGAGAGGGGTATCCAGCGAACTTGACGGCACGGCCGGGGCCTTAACGAACCAGGCCCCGGCGGGCCCTGCGGGCTCCAGCTTCAGAGCTTTTGCTGATGCATGTAGCTGTCGAAGCCGGCCTCGGCGAAGCGGAACCACAGGTTCTCCTCGGTGCGGAACTTGGCGTAGTCCTCGTAAACCTTCTTCCAGTTGGGATTCTTTGCGGACAACTCGCTGTAGAGCGCCATCGACTCCTTGAATGCGGCATCGAGCACATCCTTCGGGAAGCGGAAGAGCTTGGTGCCGCCTGCGACGAGCTGCCGCAGCGCCTCAGGGTTCCTGGCGTCGTACCGGGCCTGCATCTGCGTGTGCGCGTAGGCCGCGGCGCTCTCGATCACCGCCTTGTACTCGTTCGGCAGGCTCTGGTAGGCCGAGGTATTGACGTACAAGTCGAGCTGCGGGCCGCCTTCCCACCAGCCGGGGTAGTAGTAGTTGGGCGCAACCTTGTTGAAGCCCAGCTTCTGGTCATCGTATGGCCCCACCCACTCTGTGGCATCGATGGTGCCCTTCTCCAGGGCCTGGTAGATCTCGCCGCCGGGGATGTTCTGCGG
>CBINBY010000164.1:0-7974 GCA_966248995.1 uncultured Burkholderiales bacterium
GGCGAACACGCGTCCGAGCGCCGTCGCCAGAACGCCATCGTGGCCGATGACGACTGGCTCGTGCGCTCGGGCTGGCGTCGACGCGCAACCCCTGATCTGGAGACGCCATGACGATCACGACGACGACCGCAACCGTCGTCCCCTCGCAGGCCCCCCGTGGCACTGGCATGCGCACCGGCGATGGAACGGAACGCGAAGCCTGGCAGCGCGAGATGGAGCGCGCCCAGGCCCGCGACTGGTTCCGTGGGGCGGCGGCGGACACACCCGCGGCGCCGGCCGAGACTCACACCCGCCGCGGCGCTGCAGCACAAGCGCGTCCGCACATGGCACGGGCGTGCCTGCCGCAGGCACCCGTCGCCTGGACGACGGTGACCCCTCTTC
Source organism: uncultured Burkholderiales bacterium (assembly GCA_966248995.1). GTDB lineage: Bacteria > Pseudomonadota > Gammaproteobacteria > Burkholderiales > Burkholderiaceae_C > Albitalea. Next base: position 382 of record CBINBY010000164.1, read on the forward strand.
CACCCGCCGCGATACCGGCTGATCCGGAACAGAGCGGCCACACGGCCTGGGCGCGACCGCCGTCGGCGGATGGCGACGACACGTTCGCAGGATCGACAGCCGCGCCCGACGCCCTGACACACACCGATCGCCGCACGGTCGACGACCGCGTGCGGACCGCGATCGCGTCGCGGCGCGCGATCGAAAACACCATCCCGGGACGCGACGCCCCGCCCGTGCGGGCCTACGTCGAATGGCAGGGCGGCACCGCGCACGTGTGGATCGGCATCGACGCCCGCGGCGCCGCGCAGCTGACCGCGATCGCCGAGGCGGTGGTGCAGAGGCTGCGCGACCAGGGCCTGCGCATCGGTCGCCTGGTCTGCAATGGCACCGAGCATCCGATGCCTGCATCGATCACCTCCAACCCCTCGACGACGTCCGAAGCCGACGTCGTCGTGCACATCACACCCCCACGGGAGTTCTGAATGGACAGCATCGGCGCCGTCGGCGGCACCTCCACCGCGACCCTGCGGCCCAACGGCCTCGGCATGGAGGACTTCCTGAAGATTCTGCTCACGCAGCTGACGTTCCAGGATCCGCTCAAGCCCATGGACAACCAGCAGTTCATGGCGCAGATGGCGCAGTTCACCTCGCTCGAACAAACGCAGCAGCTCAACACCAAGCTCGACGCGCTGCTGTCGACGCAGGCCGCGCTGCAGTCGGTCGGTCTCATCGGCCGCACGGTCGATGTCACGACCGAAAGCGGCACCGTCACCGGTACCGTCGCGTCGCTGTCTCTCGCAGGCGATGCACCGCTGATCTCGGTGCGGACGACGGCCGGCGCGACGCTGTCGAACCTCGGGCTGGGCCAGATCACCGCGGTCCGCTAACACCTCTGCGGGAGACATCCACATGCTCGAATCCATCTACGTCGGCATGAGTGGCCTGACGGGCTACTCGCACGGGCTGCGCGTCATCGCGAACAACACGGCCAACCTCAACACGCCGGGCTTCAAGGGAGCCGCCCTCCAGTTCGCCGACATGTTCTATTCGAAGGACGATCTGCCCGGCGGAGATGCCTTCGGCCGCGGCCAGGTCGGCTATGGCCTGACGACGTACTCCACCTCGATGAACTTCGCGCAAGGCGAGCTGCGCAAGACCGGCAACGACCTCGACCTCGCGGTGGATGGCGAGGGGCTCTTCGTGCTGCGCAATGCCGACGGCGACATCCGCTACACCCGCGCCGGGCAGTTCGAATTCACGGCCGACGGGGTGCTCGTGAACCGCATGGACCGCAGCGAGGTGATGTCATCGGACGGCGCCGGCAACTTCACGCCCATCAGCTTCGACAACCTACGCACCAACGCGGCGAAGGCCACCACGACGATCACCTTCGAAGGCAACCTTCCCAGCACCACGACCCATGCGCAGACCATCAGCGACATCGTCGTCCACGACGACGCCGGGGGCGAACACACGCTCACGCTGTCGGCCACGCGGACGGACCAGACGTGGGCTCTGAGGCTGATGGAGGGTGTCGTGACGGTCGGCACCGGAGAACTGGAGTTCGCCGACGGCAAGCCCACCGAGTCCACAGCGAAGATCGGCATCGCCTACAAGCCGACGAGCCAGCCCGAGATGCCGCTGGTGCTCGATTTCAGCGGCGAGGTTCGCTCGTTCGCCTCGGGCGACGTCTCGACGCTCGCCGTCAGCGGGCAGGACGGCTACAAGGCCGGCGCCCTGAGCCAAGTGGTTTTCGACGGCACCGGCACGCTCGTGCTGACCTACACGAACCAGCAGACCGTCAAGGGCGGGCAGATCGCCCTCGCACGATTCGATTCGCCTGACGCGGTGGCCGCGGTCGGCGACAACCAGTTCCGCTCGCTCGACGACAGCGCGTGGCACGTCGGCGTGGCCGACGGGCTGACCTTCGGCGTCGTGCACTCGGGCGAGATCGAGCTGTCCAACGTCGACCTGTCGCAGCAGTTCAGCGACCTCGTGATCATGCAGCGGGGCTACCAGGCGTCGTCGCAGGTGGTGTCGACCGCGAACGAGATGCTGCAGGAACTGTTCGCGCTGAAAGGCAAGTGATGGCGCCGGACATGACCCTCGCCGAGCCCTCCGCCGCCCGGCCGCTGCGCTGGTGGTCGGCCGCATCGATCGCGACGCTGTCGCAGCGCCTGGACGGCTGCGTGCGGGCCTGGGCGACGCGATGGGAGGCCAGCATCGACGAACTTGCCGTGTTCAACGCGCACGAAGTCCCAGTCGGTGTCAGTGCACCCGACGCCTGGACGCCCTGGCTGGGTCATGCGACGGGCCTGCATCCGTGGGCCTGGGTCGGCAACGGCGACGAGCCGCCCGCCCTCGGCGTCGCCCGGGCCCTGTTCGGACGCACCACCGAAGGCACCGTCGCCCATGAGCTTGCAGGGCGAGCGTGGGTCGAATTCGGCGACGAATTCGCGCGACGCCTCGGTCAGGTGGCGGCGGCAGCCGGCCCGTTCGGTGCGCCGTCGCCCAGGCCGTGGTGCGGCGACATCGCCCTGCGACTGCAGCTGTGCGGCGCCGGATCCTTCGACCTGTGGCTGCGCGTCGACGGCGACAGCGCCGCCCACCTGCTGCGTGACCAGGGCCGGCCCGCCGCCCGCGCGCTGCGTCCGGTTGACACCCCGGTGCTCGCAGCGATCGCTGCACGTACCGTGACGCTGCGCGTCGAACTCGCCCCGGTGGAGGTCGACCTCGGCACGCTGCAGTCGCTGCGCGTTGGCGACGTGCTCACGCTGCCGCACCGCCTCGAGCAACCGCTGGACGTGCGCACCCCCGACGCGCCCGCCGCCGTGGCCTGCACCGCTTACCTCGGATCGCGCGACGGACGACGTGCCGTCGAACTGATTCCGTCCCCCCGCTGACCTTCCCGCCTTCACTGGCCCGCCTCATGAACGACTCCCATCACGCGCCGCACACCGCGCACGTCATCGCGCTGAACGAACTCGACGACATCCCGAAGGGATCACGCGCCGCCTTCGGCGACCCCATCAACCCGCTGCACCAGATCCGCACCCGACTGCAGGTATGCGTCGGCCATGTCGAAGTGACCGTCGGCCAGCTGCTGTCGGCCAAGGAGCATGAGGTGTTCGTGCTCGACCGTCTCGTCGACCAGCCGGTCGACGTGCTGCTCGAAGGCAAGGTGGTGGCACGCGGACAGCTGGTCGCCGTCGACGACCAGTTCGCCGTCCGTCTCTCCGAGATCCCGCAGCCGCTAAAGGTCTGACGCGATGAAACGCGTCGCTGGTCGATCCGCCTGGGGGGCGGTCGTCGTCACGGCTTCGGCGGTGGAAGCCCGTGCCGCCGCGCAGGCGACCACGACCCAGTCGTCCGCCCCGCTGCCCTTTCGCCGCGACAGCGACGACACGGGGTTTCCGGTCGCCGGCGCCGTGCTGCTGCTCGTGCTGGCCGCCGCGACGGCGCTGGCGTGGTGGCAGCGCCACCGGCGGGCGGGTGCACCCTTCCCGCCCCTCGGCGCCCCGGCCGGTGCACTGCGCGTGACCGCCAGCGCGCGGCTCGACGTCCACACCCGCCTGCATGTGGTCGAGTGGCAGGGGCGCCAGCTGCTGCTGGCCGTCCACGGCGCGACGGCCCCCGTCGTGCTCGACCGCATCGGGCCTGCGCCCGGGGAGGGCGACGCGTGATTCGCTGGGTGTACGCATGGGGCTGCGCCCTGCTGCTGTGGGCAGCACCGGCGCAGGCACAGGAAGCCACGAACGTCGTGGTCGCCGCCGCCGAGGCCGCGTCGGCGCCCGCAGCCGCCTCGGCCCCCGCGTCAGCAGTCGTCGCGACGGCCGGGCAAACCGCCGGCGCGCGCGTCGAGCCGCGTCGTCCCGGCCAGGGCATCGGCGTGGACTTGCGCCTGCCGCAGGGCCAGAAAGGCCAGGGCGCCGAAACCGCCCTGGCCGTACGGATCGTCATGGGCCTCACGGCGCTGGCCGTGCTGCCTGCCATCATCGTGTGCGTCACCGCGTTCCTGCGCATCATCATCGTGCTGTCAATGCTGCGCCACGCGATCGGCATGCCTGAGACGCCATCCAACATGGTGCTGATCGGGCTGGCCCTGTTCCTGACGCTGTTCACCATGTCCCCGGTGCTGCAGCGTCTCAACCAGGACGCGATGCAGCCCTTCATGCAGGGGCAGGTCGGGGTCGATGTGGCCTTCGACCGCGCGAGCCAGCCACTGCGGGAGTTCATGGTGCGGCAGACGCGCGAGCAGGACCTCGCGCTCATGGTGGAGCTGTCGAAGGCCAAGCCACCGCAATCGATGGACGACATCAGCAACGTGCAGCTCGTGCCGGCCTTCATGCTGTCGGAGCTGCGCGCGGCCTTCCAGATCGGCTTCGTGATCTTCCTGCCGTTCCTGCTGATCGACCTGATCGTCTCGAGCATCCTGATGGCGCTCGGCATGATGATGATGCCGCCAACCACCGTCGCGCTGCCGCTGAAGGTGCTGATGTTCATCCTCGTGGATGGCTGGAGCCTGATCCTCAAGGCCCTCGTCGGGTCGTTCCATTGAACGGGCGATGCCGCGCGACAACGTGCCTGCTGCCCTCGACGCTGCACCCGCGGCGTTGCCCGCGGCCGAGCGCGAGCTGTGGGCGCGCTTTCGCGCGTCGGGCGATCCGGCGTTGCGGCAGCAGCTGATCGCGCACCACCTCGACTACGCGCGCATCGTGGCCGCGACCTACTACGCCCGGCGCACGCACAACGAGATCGAGTTCGACGAGTACCACCAGCTCGCGAGCCTCGCGCTCGTCGAGTCGATCGACCGCTACGACCCCGACAAGGGCGCTCAGTTCAGGACCTTCGCGTCGCGGCGGATGCACGGCGCGATCCTCGACGGCATCGAGCGCCTGACCGAGAAGCAGCAGCAGATCGCCGTGCGGCAGCGGCTGCGCAAGGAGCGACTCGAGTCGGTCGTAACCCACGCCCGCACCGCGGACGATGCCGCGCGGGCCGAGGACCCGGCCCATCCCGAACACCTGTTCCGCTACCTGGCCGAGATCGGCATCGGCATCGCGCTCGGCTGCCTCCTCGAAGACACCGGCATGGTGGCGACCGACGAGGGGGTCGCGACGAGCGCATCGCTCGCGTACCAGCGACTGGAAGTGAAGCAGCTCCGGCAGCGGCTGCACGAGCTCGTGAGAGACCTGCCCGCGCAGGAGCACACGGTGATCACGTCACACTACCTGCATGAACATTCCTTCGAGGAGATCGCGGCGCGCCTGGAACTGACGAAGAGCCGCATCTCCCAGATCCATCGTCGCGGGCTGCAGCTGCTGCGCGACCGCCTCCACGCCAGCCGCCGCGTGGACGTGGCCTGGTGACACCCGCCACGGACCCACTGAACGACACACCGGAGTTCCCATGACGACCCAGCACCCCGCCCTGCAACGGCTCGACCGCCTCGAGGGTTTCCTGCGCGAGGACCCCGACAACCTCGCGCTGCGGGCCGACGCGTTCGACGCGGCGCTGCAGGGCGGTGACTGGGCGCGCGCCGAAGCGCACCTGCGACACGGCGAACGGCACGACTCCGTGCCGTGGAGCTGGCACCTGCGCGAAGGCCAGTGGCTGCTTGCCCAAGGCCGCCGCGACGAGGCCCGTGCGCACCTGCGCACACTGGCTGGCAACCCGTCAGCACCCGATGGCATCCGCCCCGTCGTCGCCCACGACCTCGCCTTCATCGCGCTGCGCGACGGCGTGCCCGATGCCGGACTCCTGGAGCTGACTCCATGGGTTGGCGACGACCCGCACCGCCCGCTCGACCCGTCGCTGCAGATGCTGTGGCTGCGGCTGCTGCACCATGCCCGCCGCATCGACGACGCGATGACCTGGTCCCGCGCACGCGCCCAGGCCCACACGCTCGCCACGCCCGCCGCCGGCGTCGCCGCCCTCGTCGCCCTCGACGCCAACGACTTCCAGAGCGCCCTCGCTTGGTCCGACCAGTCGCTGCAGGCGCCGGGCGCTCCGCTGGAGGCCTTCGTCGCACGTGCATCGGTCGCCCTCGCCCGCGACGAAGGCGACCTCGGCCATGCACTACTCGAACGGGCGACGGCCCTCAGCCCGAACGATGGCCGAGTGCTCTCCGTGCTTGGATACACCGAACTGCTCGCCCGGCGGCTCGACGTGGCGCGCGCCGTTCTCACCCGCGCCGTCGAGGCGATCCCGCAGCACGTCGGCACGTGGCACGCGCTTGGGTGGACGTGTCTGCTCCAGAACGACCTCGACGCGGCGCGGGCCGCGTTCGAGCAGGCGGTCGCATTGGATCGGAACTTCGCGGAGAGCCACGGCGGCCTGGCCGTGGTGCTGGCGGTGCGCAATGAGCGCGACGCTGCAGCCGACGCCATTCGCCGCGCCAAGGGGCTGGATCGGGACACCCTCTCTGGGCGCTATGCACAAGCGGTGCTGGATGGAGAAGCGCGGAATGCCGACGCACTGCATCCACTCGCAGCGCGCTTGCTTGGCGACCGTCCTGCGCCGTTCGGAGGCAGCCTGTTGGAGCTGCTGTTTTCCCGGCCCCTGGCCAGCGACGTGGCACAGGGAAGCAACCAGCGTGACCGGAGCCAGTAGACCAGCTCCCCGCGGGATGCTTCAACCCGCTGGGTCAGAGGAGGGGTTCTGCTTGTGCTCACGCGCTGCAGCCTCTGCACGTGCAATCAGCTGGCTCACCCGCGCGACCGAGAGGCGAAGTTCGGCCGCCAGCGCTGTCATGCTGATGCCGCTTTGCACATGGGCACAACGCAGCGCTTCTTCGCGGCTGCTGCACACACCCAGCCAATGCGCCAGGTCACGCGGCTTCGTGCGCTGTACCCTGGGCACAGTCTTGCCCGTTGCAGCACCCACAGTGACCAGGCTCTGCATGCGTGCCACGAAATCATCATCGCCCAGGTAGATCTGGCGGTTCAGCCCTTCGTCCCACAGGCGCACATCGCGACCAGCGGCCACCCATTGCGCGTACCGCCGTGCCGCGCGTCGCACGTCGGCGCTTGTTTGAGCTGGCTCACCCAGCAGACAGTCATGCAGGCCTGCGGTGTCCAGCCATTCGGGCACATCGGCTTGGCCCACATGGGCTCGGTAACTCGACCAGGGCCAGGCCTCCGGTGAGTCCACCATGCCGGCCCGCACGGGGTTCAGCTCGACATAGCGGCAGACCTCCAGCAGATACGAATCACGGTCGACCAAGACGGCCTTGAAGCGGCCCTGGAACAGGTGCCCCACCTTCGCGTGCCGGCGGTTGAAGGCTTGCGTGTACACGCCGTTGATGTGCCGCATCAGAAGCGACAGGTTGGCCGCGCGGGTCTGCAGCACGAAGTGGTAGTGATTGCCCATGAGGCAATAAGCCAGCATCTGCGCATCGAAACGCTCCAGCCCGTGAGTGACAACACGCAGCAAGGCACGGCGGTCATCATCGTCTTCGAAGATGCTTTCTCGCCGGTCACCACGCGAAGTCACGTGGTAGATCGCGCCGGGATACTCGATGCGCAGGGGGCGGGACATGGGGGGAGAACTCTAACGGCGGGCCGGGGGAGGTGGGGTTCAAATTTGAGACCTGACCCCGAAGACTGACCC
>CBINBY010000165.1:0-7960 GCA_966248995.1 uncultured Burkholderiales bacterium
CCGCGTTGCAAATGCTCGACGTAGACACCGCTACGTCTGCGCTTTGCGCCTTGCAGGCGCCGCTTTGCTGAGTCACGCGAGCCCTCCCATAGCGTTAACAGGCCCTAGTTGATCGGCCAGGTGGGTGATGGAGGTTGCGTGATAGGTGTTGGAGCGATCCGGCGACACGTCCTTGGGATGCGTGGGACCGAACTCCAGCGGGCGCTCGATGTAGGCGGTCTGCAGGCCGCACTCGCGAGCGGCGGCTAGGTCGTCATGATGCGCGGCGACCATCATCACCGCCTCGGGTGCAAGGTCGAATACGCGGGCGGCGCCGAGGTAGACCGCCGGGTCGGGCTTGTAGGCGCGAAACACCTCGGCCGACAGAATGCAGTCCCAGGGCAGGCCGGCGCGCTTGGCCATCCGGGTGAGCAGGCCCACGTTGCCGTTGGACAGCGTGCTCACGAGAAAGCGCGACTTCAGCCGGGTGAGGCCCTCCACCGCGTCGGGCCAGGGAGCGAGCCGGTGCCACACGCGGTTGAGATGGTCGCGCTGTGCTTCGTCGAGATGCGCCAGGCCGTGGCGCGGCAGGATCTCGTCGAGGATCATGCGGTGGAGCTCGTCCACGCGCGTCCAGCCCAGCTCACCGGACATCACCCGCTGCAGGGCCGGGCGGTAGCCCGCACGCCACTCGCGGGCGAAGGCGTCGGCGTCCACTTGCGGATGCAGGAGGCGCATCTCGCGGACGATGGAGCCGTGCCAGTCGACGACGGTGCCGAAGATGTCGAACACCAGCAGCTGGGGAAGCGCAGCCACCGAGTCCATCACACAGGCAGAGGATCTCGTCGTTTCAGACCGCGAAATCCTGCAGTGTCTTGCCTGCGGAGAGCGCATCGCGCAGCCACTGCGGACGAGGACCGCGGCCACCCCAGGTGTTGCCCGATTCATCGCGGTACTTCACTCGCGATGCAACCTTGCCCGCGCCGGACTTGCGTGCCGACTTGCCCGAACCGCCGCGACGCCGGCCAGACGAAGTGCTCAGCCCCAAATCGGCGGCCGTCAGCTCGTACACGCGGATCGCTTCCTTGATGCGGCCGATCACATCGTCGACCTCCTTGCGACGGAGCTTTTCAGCTTCACGCTGCAGGGTTTCGATTTCCTTCTGGATTTGTGCGTAGGTTTTGGACATGGAGGTTTCTTTGATACGACGTACAACCTTCCTCCCTGAAGCGGCTTCTCCGAGCCTTTTCCTGTTGCTCAACACGCGAGATTGTGCGGCAAGGCGCAACGGTATCACGATCCAAGTTGCAATCAGAAATGTCCCCAATGCAATTCGCAATGATCGGGCGCAGCCCGCATTGCAGCGGTCGATTGCCGATGGATTGGCCGATTCGGACGACCCAATTGGACTGTAGCGATTCAGGCGATCGGAGATCAGATGAGCGCCGCGATGGCGACGCCCATTTCGGTGGTGGAAGCCGTGCCGCCCAGGTCGCGCGTGCGCGGCCCCCGTGCCAGCACGGTTTCGATCGCGCGCACGATGCCGTCATGCGCTTTGCGCTGGCCGAGAAAGTCGAGCATCAGCGCACCCGACCAAATCATGGCCACCGGGTTGGCAATGTTCTGGCCGTAGATGTCTGGCGCGGAACCATGCACCGGCTCGAACAGCGAGGGAAAGCGCCGCTGCGGGTCGAGATTGGCTGACGGCGCGAGACCTATGGTGCCCGTGCAGGCGGGCCCGAGGTCCGAGAGGATGTCGCCGAAGAGGTTGGACGCCACGACCACGTCGAAGCGCTGCGGCTGCAGCACGAAGCGCGCCGACAGGATGTCAATGTGCTGCTTGTCCATGGTCACCTCGGGAAACCGCGCCGCCATTGCATCGGCGCGGCTGTCCCACCACGGCATGCTGATGGCGATGCCGTTGCTCTTGGTCGCCACCGTCAACTGGCGCCGCGGCCGCGAGCGCGCCAGCTCGAACGCATAGCGAAGCACGCGGTCAGCGCCGTGGCGAGAGAAGACTGATTCCTGAATGACGATCTCGCGATCGGTGCCTTCGAAGATGCGTCCGCCCAGGTTGGTGTATTCGCCCTCGGTGTTCTCGCGCACGACAAGAAAGTCGATATCTCCCGCCTTGCGCCCCGCCAGCGGGCAGGGCACGCCTTCGAACAAACGCACGGGACGCAGGTTGACGTACTGGTCGAACTCCCTTCTGAACTTCAGCAGCGAGCCCCACAGCGACACATGGTCGGGCACCGTGGCGGGCCAGCCGACTGCACCGAAATAGAGGGCGTGCATCCCTTGAAGCTGGGTCCTCCAGTCGTCGGGCATCATCGACCCGGTCTTCAGATAGTGATCGCAGCTCGCCCATTCGATATGCGTAATGTGCAGTTCGAAGCCGTACCGCTTGGCGGCCGCCTCCAGCACACGCAAGCCCTCGGGCATGACTTCCTTGCCGATACCGTCTCCGGGAATCGCGGCAATCTTCAATTGCTGTGTCATGGACGCTCCTTTCGGGCGTGTACGGCATGATGATGCATGTTGCCACCCTGGAAATCGGAAGGCAGCGCCGCAAAGCAATGCACTGGCCCCGCATCGCCATGCACGCTACCCGCGACGAACTCTTCAGCGGTTGCGCAAGACCGCGCTTCTCGGTTGCATGCCGAATAGACCCCGACCAGCGGAAGCGGCCGTCAGAAATACACCCGCACCGCGGCCTCGACCATGCGCTTTTCTGGCAGCGAGCCGAACACCGAGTCTGCATCGCCGGAGTGCTGCAGCCATTGCAGCGACAGGTCGGCATGGTCCAGGCGGTATCTCGCCTCGAGCCACTGCGCGCGGCTTTTCGTGGCCGCTTCGTGGCGCACGAAGGCCGAGACGTCGAGGCGGCGCACGATCGCGTTCTTCCAGGTGGCATAGAAGAACGCGGAGCGCCGCACCGGCAGTTCCTGCTCGCGTTGAGCGAATTGCAGCAAGGTCAGGTATTGCGCCGGCATGCCGGCACGCAGCGAACGCCAATCGGATTCGCTCAGCGCGGCGCTGCTGTATTGGGCTTCGGCAGTGAGCGAGAGATCGAACGAGGTGGTGTAGGTGAGACCGACCGCCCCGCGCCGCTGCATGCGCTCGGGCGCGGCAGCGCCCGTGGCCTGAGCGGCAAGCGCCCTTCCCTTGCCTGCCGCAAGCTCCGCATAGCCGACGGTCGCTGCGCTGAGCAGCGCCGACAGGTTGAGCCCCAGCTGCGGCTTCATGCCCCTGCCGCCGTGCAACAGCCACTGCGGGTTCAGGCGATCGCTGAACTTGTGGCTGGCGGTGAGCAGCCAGCGATCGCGGAAGTTGGTCGAACCCAGGTCGAGCGAGTAGGTCTCGTTGCTGGGCGTGTCGTCCAGCTTGGGTGAATAGGCCGCCGAGACGGCACTCGCACTCCAGAGCTTCTGCGCCTGCACGACCACCGTGCCCTGCCGGTGCTCGCGCAGACTCAATGGATCGGGCGACACCACCGAGCGCAGCGCGCCCCCACGGAAGAAGTCGGTGGGGTTGTAGCCCCAGGCGGCACCGTGGCGCAGGTTGATGCGGCCCAGGTCCAGCAGCACGTCAGGCCTCGCCTGCCAGCTCACATAGGCTTCGCGCAGCGCGTTGACGTTGCGCTCGCGCGGCTCGTTCTCGTGCCGCACGAGATCGAGCCGGTCCGACAGCACAGTGCGCAGCCCGGGGCGCGGACTGGTGTCGATGCGCAGGTCGAGCGAAGTGCGCAGCACGTCGTCCGAAGGCGCGCCGCGCAGCCGGTGACGCGCGTAAGCCCCTTCCACGTACAGCCGCCAGGGCCGCACCGCCTGCGGCGCCTGCGCGGGCTCATCGGCCAAACGCAAGGCACCGGCATCGTCAGGCTCGGCGGGAGCCTGCGCCGCGGCGAGCCACGGGGCCGCCGCGAGCAAAGCGCAACACGCATCGCGCGCTCGCACCGCCTCACTCCGCCTTGAAGCGCGGGAGGTAATCGCGCTGCAACCAGCCTTCGGGCACATCGCGATAGGCGAACTCGCTGTAGCGCATCACGGTCACCCATTGCGGATCGAGCCCGTCGATGATCACCATCTCGGTCGGCCGCTCGCGACCCAGCTGGGGAGCGAACTTGCGGTAGTACGCCGTCTTCAGCAGCCGGCCGCTTTCGGAATAGAACCTCGCGCGCAGTGGCCGCGACGAGCCGACCTCGACCCACATCTCCACCCGGTGGTAGGTGACGTCGGGCGCGGCCGCCGCGAGGCCCAGCTTGTGCGTGCGGCGCTTGACGCGCTCGCCGTCGACCACCTCCTCCTCGCCCAGCAGCTCCGCGCGGTAGTCGCGAGCGAGGTTGACGGTGACCACGTCGCCGTTGGCGGCCTGGCCCAGCAGCCGCTGCTGCGGAGAGATTCGGATCGTGGCCTGGCTGGACGGGTCGTAGAACCACAGGTCGTTGCCGCTCTTGAGCATGAGCTTGTTGGCATCGCGCGGCGGCGCCACGAAGCGGATGAGGCTGCGGTACTGCCCGCTCTTCGGGTCGGCCTTGGACAGCACCTGCAGGGTGCTCGCGTCGGTCTGCCGGCCGCCTCGGTATTCGATGAGCGTGGTGAGCACGGCGAAGGGCCTGGACGGGTTGCGCACCTCGTCGCTGGCCGCGAGGATGGCCTGCGCATCGCTCGCCGCACGCGCACTGCCAGCGGCGCATGCGGCCAGGACCGCGAGGAGGATCTCTCTACGCTGCACGGATGATCCTTTCATCGTTCACACGTGACGCCGCGCGTCGACGATGTTCATGCGCGCGGCACGTGCCGCGGGAAACGTGGCCGACAGTGCCGCCACGACCAGCAGACCCACGGCGCAGGCGAGCACCATGACCGGCTCGCCCGCCACGCGCACGGCCAGCGCCACGGGCTCGATCCGCCCCGGGGGGATCCAGGTGATGCGCATGGCATTGATCGCCGCCTCGGCCCCCATGGCCGCGAGGATGCCCAGCGCGGCGCCCAGCACGCCGAGCACCACGCCTTCCGTGACGAACAGCGAGCGGATGCCGCCGCGCCGCAGGCCGATGGCCCGCAGCGTGCCGATCTCGGCCGTGCGCTCGACCACCGACATGCTCATCGTGTTGCCCACGGTGAACAGCACGATGGCGCCGATCAGCACCGACATGAAGCCGAAGATGGACGCGAACATCGCGAGCGTCTGGCCATAGAAGGGGTTGAGCGTCTCGTAGTCGATTACTTCCAGCGGCTCGCCCTTGAGCGGGCCGGCGAGCAGCTCCTGCAGCCGCGCCCGCGCGGCGGGCAGGTCCGCCGTGCGCCTGAGCTGCAGCGCGATGGCAGTCACCTGCGCTGGCTGGGATCCGAACACCAGCCTTTGCGCCTGGGCCAGGTGCAGGGCCACGAACACGTCGTCCAGCTCCTTGATGCCCTGGAACTCGGCCCGCACCACGTTCACGGAAGCCACGTTGGGCGCGCCCTGCACGCTGGGCGCCAGCAGCTCGATGCGCGTGGTCATTGCGTCCACGTTTTCCAGCGGCGTGGCGGCCTGGCCTGCGGCCAGCTCGGCGATGTCATCCGGCAACGCGGGCCCGTTCGTCTCGGCATCCGCAGCGGGAGCGGGCGCGGCGCAATGGGGCACATGCAGCGGCGCGCACAGCTGCAGCACGCGCGCCACGCCGGTGCCCACGACCGCGCTGTCAGGCGGCGTGCCGGCCAGCGACCGGCGGCGCGACAGCACACGCATGCCGTAGGCGTTCCACTCCCGCATGCGGTGCTGGTCCTCGGCCACCGCGCCTTGCGCATACACCGTGCGCGACACGCCGGCCGCGAAGTTGCCCGCGATGCCGCCGAACTGCAGCACGGGCGTGGCCACTTCCAGCAGGGGCGCCAGCACCGGGTCGCTGCGCACGCCGTCGAGCACGCGCGTGTAGTCCCGGATGCCATAAGCGGCGGGGTTGCCGCTGCCGTAGAGGAAATAGCCCTGGCGCTGGATCTGCAAATGGCCGGTGAGCCGCACGAAGTCGGTCTGCAGCGCGTAGTTGATGTCGCGCACATAGCCGCCGAAGAGCAGCACCGCCACGAGGCCGAGGACCATGGCGAACAGCGTCATCAGCGAACGCCGCCGGTTGCGCAGCAGGTTGCGCAGCGCGAGCGAGAGCGTGGCGAGCGAGCCTTGCACGTTCATGTGCTCAGCCCCTCGGCGATGCGCATGCCCTCGGCGCCGTCGCGGCGCTCCACCGAGACGATGCGCCCGTCCTGGATGTGCACGGCATCGTCCGCCGCGTCGAGCACCTTGGGATCGTGCGAGGAGAAGATGAACGACACGTGGTGCTGGTGCTGCATGCGCCGCATCAGCTCGATGATCTCGGTGCCCGTGCGGCTGTCGAGGTTGGCGGTAGGCTCGTCGGCCAGCACCAGCTCGGGCTTGCGCGCCAGCGCGCGGGCGATGGCCACGCGCTGCCTCTGACCGCCCGAGAGCTGCCCCGGCCGGTGGTCGGCGAACTTCTCCAGGCCCACGGCCGCCAGCAGCTTCTTCACGCGGACGCGGCGGTGCTCCTTGGGCACGCGGCCCAGCACCAGCGGGTACTCCACGTTCTCGAAGGCGGTGAGCACCGGCAGCAGGTTGAAGTTCTGGAACACGAAGCCCAGCCGGCGCGCACGGAAGTCCGACAGCTCGTCGTCGCTCATGCTGTGCACCGGCTTGCCGCCCACCGTGATCGAGCCGCGGTCGGGGCGATCGATGCAGCCGATCACGTTGAGCAGCGTGGTCTTGCCGCTGCCCGACGGGCCGGAGATCACGGTAAAGCGGTCCGGCAGGACGACGAGGTTGATGTCCGCGAGCGCGGGCACGTTGACCGCGTCCAGCCGGTAGGTGCGGGCGACGCCCTTGAGTACGACAGGGTGCATCGTGACGTTCCGGAAGCGAGGGTGACGGCGGGTGCACGAGAGGCCCCGGCCGCCGTTCCATCATCGGCGCAGGATAGGTCGCCGTCGCCCATGCCCGCACCCGCGAGAGTGACAAGACGTTGCGGGGCTGTCAGCAAGCGACGTGCCGCAGGCAGGCCCGAAGCATCACGTCCCGCTACCATCCGCACAGCACCGCACCCGCGGCGCCACGTCGCTCGGACGGTTCCGGGCGCTCACGTTCAAGGACCCTCATGTCTGCCTCTCCAGGCGCGCGCCGCTTTGCGCGCATCGACCGCCTCCCTCCCTACGTCTTCAACATCACCGCCGAGCTCAAGATGGCGGCACGCCGGCGCGGCGAGGACATCATCGACATGTCCATGGGCAACCCCGACGGGTCCACGCCGCCGCACATCGTCGCCAAGCTGTGCGAAGTGGCACAGCGACCCGAGACGCACGGCTACTCCACTTCCAAAGGCATACCGCGGCTGCGCCGTGCCATCGCCAACTGGTACCGCGACCGCTACGCGGTGGAGATCGATCCCGACAGCGAGGCCATCGTCACCATCGGCTCCAAGGAGGGCCTGTCCCACCTCATGCTCGCCACGCTGGAGCGCGGCGACACGGTGCTGGTGCCCAACCCCAGCTACCCCATCCACCTGTGGGGCGCGGTGATCGCCGGGGCGGACATCCGCTCGGTGCCGCTGGTGCCGGGAGTCGACTTCTTCGCGGAGCTGGAAGCGGCAATCCGGGGCAGCTACCCGAAGCCCAAGATGATTGTGCTGGGCTTTCCGTCCAACCCCACCGCGCAATGCGTGGAGCTCGAGTTCTTCGAGCGCGTGGTCAAGCTGGCCAGGCAGCACGACATCCTGGTGGTGCACGACCTCGCCTATGCCGACATCGTGTACGACGGCTGGAAGGCGCCTTCGATCATGCAGGTGCCGGGGGCCAAGGACATCGCGGTCGAGTTCTTCACGCTCTCCAAGAGCTACAACATGGCCGGCTGGCGCATCGGCTTCATGGTGGGCAACGCCGAGCTGGTAACCGCGCTGGCGCGCATCAAGAGCTATCACGACTACGGCACCTTC
>CBINBY010000166.1:0-7907 GCA_966248995.1 uncultured Burkholderiales bacterium
CGGCCCAGCCGCCGATGCCCGAGAACACGCCGATGTACTGCTTGCCCTTGTGCTCATAGGTGAAGACGTTGCCGATGATCCCGGACGGCGTCTTGAACCTGTAGAGCTCCTTGTTGATGTCCTTGGCATCGACGCACTTCAGGTAGCCCTCGAGCGTGCCGTAGCAGGAGATTCCGCCCGCGGTGTTGAGCACGCCGCTCCACACCGAGAACTTCTCGGGCTTGCTCTGCACGATCTTGCCCGTGCCCGCGTCCCAGGCGATGAAGTTGCCCATCCCACCGTGGCTTCCGGGCGTGGGGTACATCGACAGGGTGGCGCCCACGTACGGCTGGCCGGCGGTGTACTCGACCTTGAACGGCTCGTAGTCCATGCACACGTGGTTCGTGGGCACGTAGAACAGGCGCGTGTTCGGGTCGTACGAGGCCGGCTGCTGGTCCTTGCTGCCGAGCGCCGCGGGGCAGATGCCCTTGGTGTTGACATCAGGGCCGTTCTGCGCCGTGGAGTACTTCGCCACCACCTGCGGCCGTCCGGTCTTCATGTCGACGTGCGTCGCCCAGTTGACCTTGGGGTCGTACTTCTCGGCCACGAGCAGGGCGCCGGTCATGCGGTCCAGCGTGTACCCGAAGCCGTTGCGGTCGAAGTGCACCAAAGCCTTGGTGGGCTTGCCCTTCACGTTCATGTCCACCAGGATCATCTCGTTGATGCCGTCGAAGTCCCACTGGTCGAACGGCGTCATCTGGTAGGCCCACTTCGCCATGCCCGTATCCAGGTCGCGCGCGAAGATGGTCATCGACCACTTGTTGTCGCCGGGCCGCTGCGAGGGGTTCCAGGTGGATGGGTTGCCGGTGCCGTAGTAGATGAGGTTGGCCGCCTTGTCATAGCTGTACCAGCCCCAGGTCGTGCCGCCGCCGATCTTCCACTGGTCGCCCTGCCAGGTCTTGAGCGAAGAGTCCTTCCCCACGGGCTTGAGCGCGCCGTCGGTCCAGGCCATGGTCTTGTCCGGATCGATCAGCATCTCGTTGTCCGGGCCCGTGCTGTAGGCCTTCCAGACCTGCTTGCCGGTGTTGATGTCGTAGGCGGCCAGGAAGCCACGCACGCCCCATTCGCCACCGCTGATGCCGGTGATGACCTTGTCCTTGAACACGTGTGGCGCGTTCGTGTTGACCGCGCCGATCTTGGGGTCGCCGTTCTTCACCGACCACAGCACCTTGCCGCTGTTGGCATCGAGCGCAACGAGCATGCTGTCGGCCTGCTGCAGGAAGATCTTGCCTTCCGCATAGGCCAGGCCGCGGTTCACCGTGTCGCAGCACATCTGCGGTATCACCGACGGGTCCTGCTTGGGCTCGTACTTCCACAGGATGCGCTGGTCATCGAGGCTCAGCGCGAACACCTTGTTGGGAAACGGCGTGTGCAGGTACATCACGCCGTTGATCACCAGCGGAGAGCCCTCGTGGCCGCGCAGCACGCCGGTGGAGAAGGTCCACGCGACCTGCATCTTGCCTACGTTGCCCGTGTTGATCTGCTTGAGCTTGCTGTAGCGCTGGTTGTAGAAGTCGCCCGCCTGCATTGCCCAGTTCTTGGGGTCCGAGGCGAGCTTCTCGACGTCGGCGTTCGCCCACGCGATCACCGGAGCGGCCAGGACGAGCAGACCCGCCGGCCACCGGCTCACGGTACTACTTGGAAATCTCATGTCTCGTCTCCTGCTTGCTGAGAGCGCCCCGAGGAAACGTCTTCGACGTTTCCGCCCCGCGAGGGGGTGAGTCAACTCGGGGCGGCCCTGCGTTGACTCAAGAGTTGAGTTCCGGATCAGCCCTGTGCGGCGAAGGGATGCGAAACCTTTCCCTTCTTCTCGACCACTTCCCTGGCGGAGGGCTCGCGACGCACGGCGCGCTGGATGGACTCCTTGGTGGCCTGGTAGTTGTAGTCCTGGATCTTCTTGTCGTCCTCGGCCTGCCAGTGGATGAACACGCCCACGCAGATGAACAGGTCATCGGCCTCGGCCGCGGGGATCGTGCCGTCCTCGACGCAGTCGGCCACGGCCATCGCCACCCCGCGCTGCGCAGGGCCGAACATCTGCACGGCCTGCTTGGCGCCCTTGATCGTGACCTTGTTGAACAGCACGGTGTTCGGCTTGGTCATGAGGTTGGGCGCGACCACGGCCAGCAGCGTCGTGAAGCCGTCCTTGTTGTTTGTCAGGGCATTCGCGAACGCCGTCTCGGCCGCCGATCCGCGAGGCCCGATCAGCAGGTCGACGTGCGCGACCTCGTTGCCTTCTCCTACCAGCGACTCTCCAACCAGCATGCGATCGATCGTTGCCATGTGTGCTCTCCGGTCCGGGTTGCGAATGAAGCCAAAGCCAGCGAGGCCGCCAGCGCCTCTGTCCCACACGCGCAGGCAGCGACATTGCGCGCCCATGGCCGCTGCGGCCGGCCGCGATGCCGCGCGCGCTCGTGGGACAGGACACCAGGCCCGCGCGCCGACTGGCTCACAGATTCCGTGCCGGCTCGACTCAGGAAAAACACTAGGTTGTGCGCTGCCGGAGCGAGTTCGCTTCGCGAAAGCGGTCAGCGCGTCGTCAGAGGCCGTTCAGCGCGCTGCTGTCGCACAGGAGGGCCGCGAAAGCCGATGCCACGCTGAGGTCGGCGCTGGTGCCCGGATTGAGACCGCGCGCCTTGAGCGCTTCGTCCCAATCGGCGTAGGCGGGGTCGGTCTCGACCGGCTCGCCGTGGTGGGCCTTGCGGCGCCACGCCTGCGCCTCGGCCATGACACTGTGCGCCACGGCGATGCCGTGCTTGCGAACAATGTGTGAATCGGGAAATGCGGCCACGAACTCCAGGTAGGCGCGCTGCATCGCGCGTTGTGCGGCAAGCGCGAGATGGTCGCCAGCCGCCAGGGCCCGGCGCCGGGTGTCCTCGAAAGCGGGCAGGCCCAGCTCGAACACGTTGACGTGGACATGCGCGTACTGGAAGGCGATGCGGTCGCGGTCGGCGGCCAGGGTCATGGCCGCGCGCAGGTCGATCGTCGGCGGGGCGGACACGTCCTGCTGCGCAACCGAGCCCAGGCCGGCCGGCCGCGCCAGCGCGATGGCCCGGTAGGCCGCCCGCGCGTCATCGAGGTCCAGCGTTTCGAGTACCTGGGAAAGGGCTTGCCGCAGGCCCGGCGCGCCCGGCGCGACCTGCCGCTCGCGTGCCGCGGCCAGGGGCGCGCACAGCAGCACGATGCCCAGGTTGGTGTTGCAACCCGCCGCCTCCCAGCTGGCCCGCACGCTGTCCTCGATGCGCTCGCCCACTGGGGCGCCCGGGTGGCACAGCGGCGCGGCGCAACCCTTTGCGCTGGAGAGGAACTGCTCGGCCTGCATGCGGTGCCCGGGCGACGCGAAACTCACGTTGCCCGGCTTGCGCGCAGTCACGTCGAGCCGGCAGGCGCAGACGAACGCCTGGCGTGTGGTGGTGGCGAGGTCTTCGTTCATCAGGCGCGGCGGAGGCCCGTCAGGGCCGCACGCTTGCGGTCCAGCAAATCGGCGACCAGGGCTTGTGCGATGTTCATCTCCGTGACCTGCTGCAAACCCTGCCACGCGGCCACGCCGTTGACCTCGATGACCTGGATGCCGTCATCGGTGGGCAGCAGGTCCACCCCGGCGTAGTCCATGCGCAGGGCCTGCGCGGCGGCGACGGCGAGGCGGGCCAGTTCCGGGCCGTTGTCCGCTTCCAGCGACTGCGCCTCGCATCGCGCGCCTTGCGCCACGTTGCGCACCCAGTGCGAGCTCACGCGCCGCATGGCGGCCAGCGCCACGCCGCCCACCACCAGCACGCGCCAGTCGTGGCCGGGCTGCCGTGGCGCGGCGACGTAGCGCTGCAGGTAGGCGAAATCACCGTACGACTCGAGCGATGGCAGCGGCACATGGGCACCTTCCACCCAGCCCACGCGCATGAGCCCCTTGCCCTGTGATCCGAACAGGGGCTTGAGCACCAGCGAGCGGCCAGCCGCGCTCTCGCGAGCGACGAGGCGCTGGGCGACGGCGGCCGATTCCGTCGCCCAGGTCGCGGGCGTGGGGATGCCCGCGGCGCGCAGCAGCAGGCTGGTCATCGACTTGTCCACGCTGCGCTCGATGGCCCGCGCGTCGTTGTAGACCGGCACGCCCAGCTCGCGCAGTGCATGCAGCACACCTAGGCGCTTGGTCACCTGCTGGAAGGTGCCGCTGGCGATGCCTCGCACGATCACCGCATCGGGCAGCCCGGTGCCCCAACCGGGCAGCACGAGCCCGTGCCACGCGTGGGTGGTGTCGATGCGGCAGTCGGCCAGGTCCAGGCAGCGGCCGTACGCGTCGCGCGCCTGCAAGGCCCGCAGGAGCTGGCGCGTGTGCCAGCCGGTCTCGTCCGTCATGATCGCGACCCGCGGGCCGCCAGGCGCGGTCATGACACCCATAGCTTCAGCAGCAGGTCCATGTCGAGCCGTCCGGCGTGCCAGGTGCGGCCCGAGTCGAGGTGGCTCACCCACACCTCGGCGGGCGCGAAGAGCGCGCCGTCGAGCTGGTAGAAGTCGTAGCCAGCGGCCTTGAAGAGCTCGGCGAACGAACGCCCGTGATCGCGCGAGTTCGTGGAGGGCAGGTGCTCGGCCAGCTCGCGCGCGGCGGCGGCATCGCCACGTACGCCCAGGTGCACCTGGCCGCCGTAGAGGATGGCGTCGTTGGTGCGCCCCATGGCTTCCACGCCATCGGGGCTGGGGGAGGGCAGCGGCGCGCGCGCCGAGCCTTCGACGATGTGTTCAAGCGGGAACTTCAGCTCGTGGGCACGGTGCAGCGCCACCTCCAGCACGCGGGCAACCACCTGCGTGGTGCCCGCCAGGCTGGTGGTCGGGGTGAGGATCACGTCCAGCCCCTCAGGTTCGAGGCCGCAGTCTCGCAGCAGCTTGTCGATCACCACATCGGGCGGCGGCCGGTCCACCTCCAGCACGATGGCGCCCCGGTCGTACTGGTCGCGATAGCCCAGCTCGGCGTACAGGTCTTCCTTGCAGGCCAGGGCGCGGGCGGGCCCGGAGCCGAGCGCGAAGAACTTCTTGCCGCCCGTTTCCTCCTTGCTGGCGGCAAGGCTCCAGCCGGCGTACTGGCTGGCCAAGCACGCGAGCACGGGCTGCGAGCTGCGCACCTGCAGCCAGGTCGGCCAGCCCAAGGAGCTTCCGGCCACGAGGGCGATCTCGCCGAGTCCGCCCATGCACACCTCGGCCACGCCCAGGCCGGCCTCGATGCTGCCCGGCACTGCGACGCCGGCGTCGACGATCCTGACGCCGCGCGCGTGCCGCGAGACCGCAACGCGCAGTCGCTCGGCCTCGTTGTGCAGGCGGGCGAGGGCTGGAGCAGCGAGGCGGTTCACGCTCAACGGAGGCGGGCTCATGGTGTGGTTTCCTCGTGTTCTTCCGGCCAATGCGCGATTTCCGCGCGGCGTGAGTACACCTCGGCGCTCACGCTGCACCACGGCTTGCCACGCGAAAAGCGTGCCGGGCCGGCCACCTGAATGGCGTCGATGACGCCGGAAACGAAGTGCCCTCGCACAACCAGTCTTGAAGGCCTTGACCACCCCTTTTTTCGCGCAGCAAACTGCGCGACCGCTCATCGTCTTAGGGAGGACAACATGAAAGGTCGCAAAGCGCTGCTTCCACTTCTGAGCACGCTGATCTTTGGCCTGGGCCTGGCCACCGGGCTCACGGCACAACAGGCGGGGGACTCTCCCCAACGCGTGGAACGCAAGCGCACGGATCTGTCCGGTGCGCCTGGCATGGAGGTCATCGCTTCCATCGCTGAATACAAGCCAGGCGATTCTCTCGACCTGCATTCCCACCATGGGGTGGAGGCGTTGTACGTGGTTCAAGGCGCAAGCATTCAGGTGCCGGGCAAAGACCCGATCACGCTTCCGACAGGCGCGACAGCGATCAACTTGCGTGACATCGAGCATGCCGGTTTCAAGGTCGTTGGAGACAGTTCCTTGAAGCTCTTCACGGTACACGTGGTGGACAAGGGCAAGCCGCTCTACAACTACGCCAAGTAGTTGCCTGGGCAGGGTGGTGGAACTGGGCGCGCACACCGGCGCTCAGGGTTTGCACGCGTGGTGATGGCATCACGTAGCGTCGGTGACGACGCTTCTTCTTTGCCGCCGTAGAGGTTACCGGCCAGGGCCATAGGCACGACTAAACTGCCGGCTCCTTCATTTCGACGCATGCTCTATGCGCCCGGTATTCGCTTGGGTGGTTCCGTTGATGGCCTCACTGCAGGCCTGTGCTCAGACACCCATGCCGCTGGCGGATGCGACACCTCCCGCCCCTGCGGCCTCGGCTGCTCCTGCCGTGACGCCGCCGCAACCGCCGCGCGTCTTCGATTATTTCGCGCGCGACCCCGATGAGCGGGCGAAGCAGCTGGCAGCTTTGCCCAAGCGCGAGCAGCCTGCAGCGTTGGTGCAAGCCTTGGCGAGCTTGCAGGAGGGCAGCATCGAAGAGCGCGTTGCCAAGCTCAAGGCGAAGGTGCTCGGCGATCTGGTGTTCGTGGAGGGGGGTAGCTTCATCATGGGCGACTGGGGGCGCATGAGGGGGCGGTGGAAGCGGCCGCCCCAGCCGGCCGATGATCCGCACTTGTTCGATGAAGTGCTGAACTTCGCCCCAGGCCACGAGGTCACCCTGAGCAGCTACTGGATCAGCCGCTACAAGACGAGCTTCGCGGAGTTCGACATCTACACGGATGCGATGAAGCAGCCGCGAGCCCCCAGCAGCGAGTACGACGCAGAGTTCAGGCATCCGATCGTTCCTGCCGGCGTACCCTGGAACCGTGCCGACGCGTATTGCCGCTGGCTGGGCAAGATCACGAGCCGGCCGTTTTCGCTGCCCACCGAAGCGCAGTGGGAATTCGCAGCGCGCAGCCGGGGGCAGAAGTTCGTTTTCGCCACGGATGATGGGCACTTGCGGCAGGGGGTTAATACCGCACTAAGACGTGTTGCGACCGCATTTGCCGTTACAGAAGCGGGCAGGCAAGCTCAGCTTTGGTCTCCGTATCCTGTGGCGTTGTTTCCCCCGAACCCGTTGGGCTTGTTCGATATGAATGGCAACGGCGGCGATTGGGTCAGCGACTGGTACGACCCGACGTACTACGACAACTCACCCGTGCAAGACCCTCAAGGGCCGGCCACGGGCACCCTCAAGGTTGTGCGGGGTTATATCGACAGCGCCATGCACCACCCGCATGTGCTCATTCGGCGCAGTCGCGAGCCCGATGGGTTGGTAGACGATCCACTGGCACCGGGCAAGAAGACAGACGGCACGAGTCTCAACAAGGGTTTTCGATGTGCCATTCAGCCGCATGGCAAAACCAGCGATCAGCCGTAAAACGCTCGGCCTCCTGCTGATGAGAACAAGGTGTGATCCCGCCCCTGCATGACTGTCTGGAGCGAATACTCAACCGAGTCGTTCGGCACCATCGCCAAACCCCGCGTGGGCTCATCCTTCAAGCTCGCATAGACCGTTTCGTACCAGTCGCCGAACTGGCCGCCCTCCTCGGAGAGGCGTAGGTCTGCCTGCACTGGCAGGCTGCGCAGCAGTTTCTTGAAGTCGCGTTTGTAGCCACCGCCCAATCAGCATGCTGCTGCTGCGCTACCTTCAGCTGCGCTCGCGCTTCGGCTGGAGCATGGCCAACCTGGTGGCGCTGCTGCGCATGAATTTGTTCACCCACCGCGACTTGAACGCCTGGATCGACGAGCCGTTCGCGGCGCCGCCCGATCCTCAGGTGTCGTCGCAGGCCAACTTGGCCTTCGCGTAGTGTTGGACAGCACCACGTTCACGCAGGGGGTCGAACCTGGAAAACGTCATCTATCAGCCTAGATCCGGCAGTTGCCCGCCTCTAATCGCCTGCTGAGGCAATGGCAGCGCGG
>CBINBY010000167.1:0-7807 GCA_966248995.1 uncultured Burkholderiales bacterium
GAACACGAAGCCGACCTGGCGCTCGCGCACGTCGGTGTTCGTCGCGTCCTCCCCGTGGAAGAGCACGGTGCCCGAATCCGGCACCTCCAGCCCCGCGATGATGCGCAGGAGCGTGGTCTTGCCCGAGCCCGAAGGCCCCAGCAGCGCGACGAGCTCGCCGGCCGGGATGTCGAGGTTGAGGTTGTCGCACACGACCGTGGGGCCGAAGCGCTTGTTCAGGTTGCGCACCTCGATGCTCATTCTTCGCGTCCTTCCACCGCCATCTGCGCCTTCACGCGGCGCTCGACCAGGTACTTGAGCACCAGCGTCACCAGGGCCAGGCCGGCCAGCAGCGACGCCACCGCGAAGGCCGCGGCGAACTGGTACTCGTTGTAGAGAATCTCGATGTGCAGCGGCATGGTGTTGGTCTGCCCACGGATGTGCCCCGACACCACGCTCACCGCGCCGAACTCGCCCATGGCCCGCGCGTTGCAGAGGATCACGCCGTACAGCAGGGCCCACTTGATGTTGGGCAAGGTGACGCGCCGAAAGACCTGCCAGCCGCCCGCGCCGAGCACGCGCGCCGCCTCCTCCTGCTCGGTGCCTTGCGCCTGCATGAGCGGAATCAGTTCGCGCGCCACAAAGGGGAAGGTGATGAACACGGTGGCGAGCACGATGCCGGGTACCGCGAAGATGATCTTGAGATCGTGGTCGCGCAGCCACTCGCCGAACCACCCCTGCAGACCGAACACGAGCACGTAGATGAGGCCCGAGATCACCGGGCTCACCGAGAACGGAAGGTCGATCAGGGTGAGCAGGAGGTTCTTGCCCCGGAACTCGAACTTCGCGATGCACCAGGCCGCCGCCACGCCGAACACGACGTTGAGCGGCACCGAGATGCCGGCCGCCAGCAGCGTGAGCTTGATCGCCGACACGGCATCGGGCTCGGTGATGGCCGCGAGGTACACCTGCAGGCCCTTCTTGAAGGCCTCGACGAACACGGCCACTAGCGGCACGAACAGGAACAGGGTGAGGAACGCGAGCGCCGCACCGATGAGCAGCCATCTCACCCAGGCAGGCTCGCTGGTGGCCGAACGGATGCGTGGAGGGGCGACGCTCCCGCTCGCCGTGAGCCTGTCGTGGGCAGGGCGGGTGGCAGGCCTTTGGCCAATTGCAGCTCCTTCGACGAGCTCAGGAGGAACGGTCGTCGTGCTCATCGCCCCTGCCTCGCGCGTGTCCATGCCTGCAGCCCATTGATCGCCAGCAGCAGCACGAAGGCCGCGACCAGCATGACCACGGCGATGGCCGTGGCGCCCAGGTAGTCGTATTGCTCCAGCTTGGTGATGATGATGAGCGGGGTGATCTCGCTGACCATGGGCATGTTGCCGGCGATGAAGATGACCGAGCCGTACTCGCCCAGCGCGCGCGCGAAGGCCAGCGCGAAGCCGGTGAGCAGCGCCGGCGAAAGGATGGGCAGGATCACCTGGATGAAGGTCTGCCAGCGCGTGGCGCCCAGCGTGGCGGCGGCCTCCTCGGTCTCCTTGTGCAGGTCTTCGAGCACCGGCTGCAAGGTACGCACGACGAAGGGCAGCCCGATGAAGGTGAGCGCCACGAACACGCCCACCGGCGTGAAGCTCACCTTGAACGGAAGGAACTGCCCGATCCAGCCGTTGCCCGCGTACAGCGCGGTGAGCGCGATGCCGGCCACCGCCGTGGGCAGCGCGAAGGGCAGGTCGACGAGCGCATCGACCACGCGTTTGGCCGGGAACTCGTAGCGCACCAGCACCCAGGCGACCACCAGGCCGAACACGGCGTTGAGCAGCGCCGCCGCGAAGGAGGCGCCGAAGGTCAGCCGGTACGAGGCGAGCACCCGCGGCGAGGCCACCGCGTCCCAGAACGCCGGCCAGGTCATGGTGAAGGTCTTGAGGAAGGCCGCGCTCAAGGGGATGAGCACGATGAAGCCCAGGTACAGCAGGGTGAAGCCCAGCGCGAGGTCGAAGCCGGGCAGCACGCTGTGCCGCTTCAGGAGCGTGCGGGTGAAGATCATGGAATGAGGATCAGGACTTGCGGCCGGCCTTGAGGATCTGGTCGTACACCGCGCCGTCGTCGAAGTGCTCCTTCTGCGCGCGGGTCCAGCCGGCGAACACCTCGTCGATGGTGAAGGTGTTGACCTTCGGAAAGTCCTTCGCGTACTTGGCGAGCAGCGCCGCGGAGCGCGGGCGCACCTGGTGGCGCGCCGCGATCTCCTGCGCCTCATCGGACCACAGGTACTTGAGATAGGCCTCGGCCTGCTTGCGCGTGCCCTTGCGGTCGACCACCTTGTCGACCACCGCCACCGGGTTCTCAGCGAGGATGGTCCACGAGGGATAGACCACGTCGAAGTCGGGCCCGAACTCGGCCTTGATGAGGTTGATCTCGCTCTCGAAGGTGCACAGCGCATCGCCGATGCCGCGCTGCGCGAAGGTGGTCGTTGCCGCGCGGCCGCCGCCGTCGAACACCGGTACGTTGGCGAAGAGGCCGCGCACCCGCTCGCGCGCCTGCTGCGGCGTGCGGCCCGACTTGATCGCCGCGCCCCAGGCGGCCACGTAGGTGTAGCGGCCGTTGCCGGTGATCTTGGGGTTGGGAATCACCACGCTCATGCCGGGCCGGGCGAGGTCGTCCCAGTCCTTGATGCCCTTGGGATTGCCCTTGCGCACCAGGATCACGGTGACCGAGGTGGTGGGGGCACTGTTGTTGGGCAGGCGCTGCGCCCAGTCGGCGGGCAGCAGCTTGCCGCGCTCGGCGATGGCGTCGATGTCGCTCGACTGGTTCATGGTGACCACGTCGGCCTCCAGGCCGTCGATCACCGCCCGCGCCTGCTTGCTGGAGCCGCCGTGCGACTGGTTGATGGCGACGTCTTCGCCGGCCGTGGCCTTCCAGTGGCGGATGAAGGCGGCGTTGTAGTCCTTGTAGAACTCGCGCGCCACGTCGTAGCTGACGTTGAGCAGCGTCACGGCGGCGCGTGCCGGCCGCAACCACCCCGTCAGCGCGGCCGCGGAAGCGGCAAGGACGAGGGCGCGGCGACGCAGGAGGATGTCGTTCAGGCGCATGGCAGGCAGCCGGGAAGTGGAGGCTCGGTTCGGGTCGAGCCGCGCATCGTAGGCAACCCCTAGCGTGCCAGGAACGACTGAATTCTTGGATCGTTATGCGGAAAACGATGCAGGCGGCGCGGTCTTGCACCGCCGCAGCCGGGATGCCTCTGATACGTCACTTGCGCGCGTAGATGCGGTCGAACATGCCGCCGTCGGCGAAATGCGTCTTCTGCGCCTGGGCCCACCCGCCGAATAGCTCGTCGACGGTGAAGAGCGTGACCTTGGGGAACTTGGCCGCGTACTTGGCCGCCACCGCCGGATCCACCGGCCGGAAGTGGTGCTTGCCGGCCAGGTCCTGCCCCTCGGGCGAGTACAGGTATTCGAGATAGGCCGTGGCCGCGGCGCGGGTGCCGCGCTTGTCGACAACCTTGTCGACCACAGCGACCGGCGGTTCGGCGCGGATGGAAGTCGACGGCACGACGATGTCGAAGCGGTCGGGCCCGATTTCCTTGAGCGCGAGCAGCGCCTCGTTCTCCCAGGCGACGAGCACGTCGCCGATGCCACGCTCAACGAAGGTGGTGGTGGCGCCCCGCGCTCCGCTGTCGAGCACGGGCACATTGCGGTAGACGGCACTAACAAAGGCCTGCGCCTGGTCCTCGCGGCCGGTCTTCTTCAGCGCGTAGCCCCAGGCGGCGAGGTAGTTCCAGCGCGCGCCGCCGGAAGTCTTGGGGTTGGGCGTAATCACCGCGACGCCCGGCTTCGCCAGGTCAGCCCAGTCCTTGATGCCTTTCGGATTGCCCTTGCGCACCAGGAAGACGATGGTGGAGGTGTAGGGCGCGCTGTGCTGAGGCAGGCGCTTCTGCCAGCCGGGGTCGAGCAGGCGGCCCCGGGCGGCGATCTCGTCGATGTCGTAGGCCAGGGCCAACGTCACCACGTCCGCTTCCAGGCCGTCGATCACGGCGCGCGCCTGCTTGCCGGAACCGCCATGAGAAGTCCGCACGACCAGGTTGTCGCCGGTGCGTGCCTTCCACTGCTGCGCGAAGGCGCGGTTGACGTCCTGGTAGAGCTCGCGCGTCGGGTCATACGACACATTGAGCAGCGTGATGTCGCGCGCCGAGGCGGCAGCGGCGAAGAAGAGCGATGCGCCGAAGAGGCCGTGGCGCAGCAGGCGGGCGAGGTTCATGTGAGGTGAGCTGCCGGGTTAAATGGATAGCGTGCCGCTCATGCTAGGAAACGCCTCTTCGACCCGGAACGAATCGAATCGCGCTTGCTTATGCGGTTTGTGTCGCAAGAGTATTTGCAAAACTGGGCGCAAATTCGGGCCTTGACCAGTAAATCGGGGGTCCAGCCCGGCGCCACCGACACGCGCGAAGAGGGTGCGCACCGGCCCCTGCCGGGCAAGGTATGGCCCTTGCCCGGCCACCACCAGCGGCCTGCGGCGGGCGTGGACGTCATGCGCCGGGGCCAACGGGAGTCCGGGTGGCGCACGTGATCCACCCGCTCAGCCTTTCCACCCTGGAGGCCTCATGAGCCAGCGCGCCGAGGCGGGCGACGAGCGCAGTCCCGCGGGTCCCCGCGAGGTGCTCGGCCTGCGCGCCGCGGTGGCCATCATCGTGGGGGTGGTGATCGGCGCGGGAGTGTTCAAGGCGCCCTCGATGGTGGCCTCGCTGGCCGGCTCGACCCCATGGATGTTCGGCGCCTGGCTGCTCGGCGGGCTGGTCTCGCTGGTGGGGGCGCTGTGCTACGCCGAGCTTGCCACCAGCCATCCGCACCCCGGCGGCGACTACCACTTCCTGCAGCTGGCCTACGGACACCGGGTCTCGCTGCTGTTCGGCTGGGCGCGGCTCACCGTCATCACCACAGGCTCGGTCGCGCTGCTGGCCTTCGTGTTCGGCGATTACCTCACGGCCGTGCTGCCGCTGCCCGGGCTGAGTGCAGCAGGCAGTTCGGCGGTCTATGCGGCGCTGGCCGTCGTCGTGCTGTCCTGGGTCAACCTGCGGGGCGTGGCACTGGGCGCCGGGGCACAGGTGTGGCTGACCGCGCTGGAGATCGGCGGTCTGCTGCTGGTGGTGCTGGCGGCCGT
Source organism: uncultured Burkholderiales bacterium (assembly GCA_966248995.1). GTDB lineage: Bacteria > Pseudomonadota > Gammaproteobacteria > Burkholderiales > Burkholderiaceae_C > Albitalea. The sequence continues at coordinate 5,134 of CBINBY010000167.1, forward strand.
GGCGCTGGCGCCGGGGCCCGACGGCGCCGTGGGCGCCTCGGACACCGCCGCGGCTGTCGGCGCGCCGTCGCCCGCGGCCTTCGGGCTCGCGATGGTGTTCGTGCTGCTCACCTACGGAGGCTGGAACGAGGCCGCGTACATCAGCGCGGAGCTGCGCGATTCGCGGCGCAACATGGTGCGCGCACTGGTGCTGTCCATCGCGCTCATCACGGGCCTGTACCTGCTCGTGGCCTGGGCCTATTGGGAAGGACTGGGCATGCAGGGCATGGCGAGATCCGAGGCCATCGCCGCCGACCTGCTGCGGCGGGCGTTCGGGCCAGCAGGCCAGACGGCCATCTCGCTCATGGTGGCCGTCGCTGCGCTCACCTCGATCAATGCCACGCTGATCGTCGGCGCACGCACGGCCTACGCACTGGGCCGTGACTGGCGGGTGCTGCGCCCCCTCGGCCGCTGGGACAGCGCTCGCGGCACGCCGCCGGTGGCCCTGCAGGCGCAGTGCATCGCGGCGCTGCTGCTGGTGGCCGTGGGCGCGGCGGCGGGGGGCGGCTTCGTGGCGATGGTCGAGTACACCGCGCCGGTGTTCTGGCTCTTCTTTCTGCTGACCGGGGTGTCGCTGTTCCTGCTGCGCCGGCGCGAGCCGGCCCGGCCCCGGCCGTTTCGCGTGCCGCTGTACCCGCTGCTGCCGCTGCTGTTCTGCGGGGTGTGCGCCTACATGCTGTGGTCGAGCCTTACCTATGTGGCGGGCCAGCGGCTTGGCGGCTTCAACGCCGCCTGGATCAGCGTGACGGTGCTGGCCCTCGGCGCCGTGCCGCTGTGGCTCATGCGCCCCGCTGGGGCCCCGGCCGCCTCGCGTTCCCCTGCCGAAGAAAGGAGCCGCCCATGACGACATCCCGTCCCTCACCGCAAGCCCTGCCGCTGCCCCAGCGCCGGCTCGCCCTGCGCTGCACGCTGCTGCTCGCCGCTCCCGTCGTGTGGCCAGCCGGCGCGTGGGCACGCGAGGAGCAGCCGCACCTGGACGTGCCTTATGTGCCGACCCCGCAGAACGTCGTCGACCGCATGATCGACATGGCCCGCGTGGGACCGCAGGACGTGGTCTACGACCTCGGCTGCGGGGATGGCCGGCTGGTGATCACCGCGGCCCAGCGCGGCGCGCGTGGCGTGGGCATCGACCTCAACCCCGTGCGCATCGAGGAAGCCAACCGGAATGCCCGCGCGGCCAAGATGACCGACCGCGTGCAGTTCAAGGTGGGCGACCTGTTCCAGTCCGATGTGTCTCCGGCCACGGTGGTCACGCTGTACCTGCTGCCCGACGTGAACCGGCGCCTGCGACCGCAGCTTTGGAAGCAGCTGCGGGTGGGTTCGCGCGTGGTGTCGCACGCCTTCGACATGGGGTCCGAATGGCCGCCGGAGCGCACCGAGCGAGTGGACAACAGCACGGTGTACGCATGGACGATCACGGAGGCGAACAAGCGAGCCGCCTGATCCGCGCCGCCGGGGCGGCAACGCCTCGGCTTTTTTTCACGCCACCGCGGCCAGTCGCGCATGGCACTCGCGCACCATGTGCAGGAACGTCTCCATCGGAAAGTGCTCCAGCGACGCGGCCATGTGCCCGACCCCGGCCAGCAGGTAGGACATGGCGTCCACGCGATCGCAGCCGAGCAGGGCGCAGTGCCGGTCCACCTCGGCTCGCAGCCCGGCGGGCGACAGGCTCATCGACTGCGCGAGCCGTACGAGGTCGAACAGCGCGTGGCCGCGCGCCTGGGCGCCGGGCCAGTCGATGACCACGAAGCGCTCCTGCCACCGCAACCGTTGGGCCACGCCTTCTGGCGGTCGCAGCAGCAGGTTGCCCTTCCACAGGTCCCCGTGCGCGAGCACGGTACGAGGCTTCCACCGGCCATCGTCCAGGCGGCGCAACGCGCTGCGCGCCGCGCGCCGTACCGTGTCGTCGACCTCCGGCAGCGAAGCCAGCGCCGCCAGCGGCGCCGCGAAGTGATGCTGGGCCAGGGCATCGTCGACCGGTCGCGTGGTGGCCACGCACACCCAGTACAGCCACTCGAAGAGCGCCGGCCGCAGCACCCACCGCTGCAGCCGCCATGCAATGCCTCCGGCGGCGAGAGCGCCGCAGCAAGGCAGCAGCGCATAGCTCAAGCCCTCGATGTGCCCTTCGGCGAGCGGATCCAGGATGTGCCGCCCGAGCGCCGGTCCGATGAGGTCCTGCGCCATGCGAGCCTGCTGCATCGCGCGCTGCACGACGTGCGGCGCGGCGGGCGGCGCATACAGCAGCACAGCGCACGGAGCGGCCCCGACGCCGTCGTGCACGCGGAACACGCGCGAGGCATCGGGCCTGGGCACCACGCCCCCTTGCGGCACGAGGCGCACCGCTCCCGTCGGCAAGCCGAGCACGGGCGCAATGCGCTCGGCCAGCAAGCCGGCAAGCCCGCTGCCCAAGTCGGTACCTGGCCCTGCGGACGCTGGTGTCGTCACTGCCGCTACAAACCTTGCCACACGGCCCCCTCTGTACCCCTCGTTCGCCCATGGCCCGGCAGCACGGCCGGGCGAGACCGTCGGGCCATCAGAGCAAGCTGCATGCCGGATGTCGATGCGCGAAAGCATCGCCCGTCGCCCCCGCCGCGTGCATGTCTTTCGGAGCCGGAGTGTCCCTCGGCCTCCCAGG
>CBINBY010000168.1:0-7724 GCA_966248995.1 uncultured Burkholderiales bacterium
CGGACCGAGAGGTTCGTGAAGCTCCCTCACTCCGTTCGGGCTGAGCTTGTCGAAGCCCCGCTCCGGTGGTGCAGGCACTTCGACAGGCTCAGTGCGAACGGACTGTGAAAGTTCGTGAAGCTCCCACACCCCGTTCGGGCTGAGCTTGTCGAAGCCCCGCTCCGGTGGCGCAGGCACTTCGACAGGCTCAGTGCGAACGGAGCGTGGAGGTTGGTGAAGCTCCCACACCCCGTTCGGGCCGCCACGCCAGTGCCTCCCCATACAGCGCCAGGTAATCGCGCGCCGCATGGTCCCAGGAGTAGTCCTGGGCCATGGCCGTCCGCATCACTGCGCGCCAGGCGTCGGGTTGCCGGTAGAGCGCCAGCAGCCGCTCCACCGCGCGTTCCAGTGCCCCTGGCGTGTGGCCTTCGAACGCGAAGCCCGTGGCGCGGCCCTCGCGCAATGCCTCGGCGCTCGCATCCACCACCGTGTCGGCCAGCCCGCCTACGCGTCGCACCACGGGCAGGGTGCCGTAGCGCAGGCCGTACAGCTGGGTGAGCCCGCAAGGCTCGAAGCGCGAGGGCACGAGGATCGCGTCGGCCCCCGCGATCAGGCGGTGGGCCAGGGCCTCGTCGTAGGCCAGGCGGGCGGCCACCCGCCCCGCATGGGCCTGGGCGGCTTCGCGCACGGCACGTTCGAGGTTGTCGTCGCCGGTGCCCACGATGACGAACTGCACGCCGCGCGACACCAGGGGGCCCAACACTGCCAGCACGAGGTCCACGCCCTTTTGCGAGGTGAGCCGGCTCACCACGCCCAGGAGCGGCGCGTGGGGCTCGGGCGCGAGTGCCACCTCGGCCTGCAGCGCCTGCTTGCACGCCGCCTTGCCCCCCAGCCGTGCCGCGTCGTAGCGCTCGGGCAGGGCAGGGTCTTGGGCGGGATCCCACACCTCGTGGTCCACGCCGTTGAGGATGCCCGACACCACGGACTGCCGGCTGCGGATCACGCCGTCGAGTCCGAAGCCGAACTCGGGTGTCGCGATCTCCCTCGCGTACGTGGGGCTGACGGTGGTGATGCGGTCGGCGAACTTCAACCCGCCCTTCATGAAGGACAGCTGCCCGTGGAATTCGAGCCCGCTGGAGTCGCGTGTGCGCGCGGGCAGGCCCAGCTGATCGAAATCGGACATCGGAAACAGGCCCTGGTAGGCGAGGTTGTGCACGGTGAACACGGGCACGGCCGAGGTGCCCGGGTGCACTTTGGCGTACGCGCACGCCAGACCGGCGTGCCAGTCGTGGGCATGCAGCACGTCGGGCGCCCAGCCCTCGTCCAGCTCCCCCGCCGCGATGTGCGCGCCGGCCCAGCCCAGCAGGGCGAAGCGCTGCAGGTTGTCGGACCACTCGGCGCCACGCTCATCCTGGTAAGGGCTTCCGCCGCGGCGATAGAGCCAGGGCGCATCGATCACGTAGGCCGGAACGCCGCTGCCGGGCAGATGGCCCCGCCGCAGCGTGATGCGCGCGGCGCCGAACAAGGGGCCGAACCGGCACACCTCGCTGGAAGAAGCCAGCGCATCCAGGATGGGCGGCAGGCCGGGCAGCAGCAGCCGCGCGTCGGCCCCGGCACGCCGCAGCGCGGGTGGCAGCGCGCCGGCCACATCGGCCAGGCCGCCGGTCTTGACCAGCGGGAAGACCTCGGCCGCCACATGCAGCAGCTTCATGTCGCAGGCTGCCACGGGTGCGATCAAACCAGCGCCTCGATCATCTGGCGCGTCACCAAGGTGATGCCGTTCTCGCTGCGGTAGAAGCGCCGCTGGTCGGCCGCCGAGTCCTCGCCGATGACCATGTCGTCGGGGATCACGCAGCCGCGGTCGACTACCGTGCGCGTGAGCCGGGCGCGGCGACCCACCTGCACGCCGGGCAGCACCACCGACCAGCTCACCTTCGCGTGCGAATGCACCCGCACCGTGGAAAAGAGGACGGAGCGAAACACCTCGCCCGAAACGATGCAGCCGCCCGAGACCAGCGACTCGATCGCCGTGCCGCGCCGGTCGGGCTGGTTGTGCACGAACTTGGCCGGCGGCAGCTGAGGCTGGTAGGTCCAGATGGGCCAGTGGGTGTCGTACAGGTCCAGCATGGGCACGGTGGCGGTGAGATCGATGTTCGCGTCCCAGTAGGCGTCGATGGTGCCCACGTCGCGCCAGTACGGAGGGTCGTCGGGATGGGTGCGCACGCAGCTCATGCTGAAGGGATGGGCCAGCGCTTGGCCGTTCCTCACAAGGCCCGGGACGATGTTCTTGCCGAAGTCGTGGCTGGAGTTCGGGTCGTGCATGTCCCGGGCGAGTTCCTCGCGCAGGAAGGCGGCATCGAAGATGTAGATACCCATGCTGGCCAGGGACTGGCGCGGGTTGTCGGGCATGGGCGGCGGCTCGCGCGGCTTCTCGACGAAGTCGACGATGCGGCGCTGCGGGTCGATGGCCATCACGCCGTAGCCGGTGGCCTCCTCGCGTGGCACGGCGATGCAGCCCACCGTGCACGGGAAGCCCCGGGCCACATGGTCGGCCAGCATCAGCGCGTAGTTCATCTTGTAGATGTGGTCGCCGGCCAGCACGATCACGTAGTCGGCCCGATAGCCTTCGATGATGTCCTGGTTCTGCCACACCGCGTCGGCGGTGCCGCGGTACCAGTGCTCCTCGTCCATGCGCTGCTGCGCGGGCAGCAGGTCGACGAACTCGTTCATCTCGCTCTTGAGGAACGCCCAGCCCCGCTGCAGGTGGCGCAACAGGCTGTGAGACTTGTACTGCGTGATCACGCCGATGCGGCGGACACCGGAGTTCAGGCAGTTGGACAGCGCGAAGTCCACGATGCGGAACTTGCCGCCGAAGTAGACGGCGGGCTTGGCGCGCCGGTCCGTCAGGTGCTTGAGCCGGCTGCCGCGGCCCCCGGCCAGCACGAGCGCCACGGCACGCTTGGGGAGGTCCAGGTTGCGGGCCAGTTCGGTATGCGGCATGTCCAGCTCCTGTGCAGCATTCCACGCGTCATAGTGCTCGTTGCATGCGGGGTCTGCAAGGTTGCGCCGTTGACTCCCCCGCGCCCGCCTAAGACACTTTCCGGTTCCTGGCAGCTGTTCGCCGAAGAAGTGATGGATGTGCCCGTGCCCGCCGACCTCGGCCTCGACCACGAACTGCTCACGAACGTGGGCGTCGCGCCGGGAGAGGCGACCTCGGCCGACCTGATGCGCGCGGTGGCCCAGGCGCCGCGCCAACAGCTGGCCGAGCGATGGGTCGAAACCCAGGCCGCTGAGCGACGCGCCCGCGCGCGCCGCGTGTACTACCTCTCGATGGAATTCCTCATCGGCCGCAGCCTGGGCAATGCCCTGTCCGCGCTCGACCTGCGCGGCGAGGCGGCCGGTGCGGTTGCCGCGCACGCGCGGCGGCTGGAGGAGGTGGAGGAACAGGAGACCGACGCCGCTTTAGGCAACGGCGGCCTGGGCCGGCTGGCGGCGTGCTTCCTCGACTCCATGGCCACGCTGGGGCTGCCCTCGTTCGGGTATGGCATCCGCTACGAGTACGGCATGTTCGCGCAGGACATCGTCCACGGCCGGCAGGTCGAGCACCCCGATCCCTGGCTCGCCGACGGCACGCCATGGGAGTTTCCACGTGCGGGCATCAGCGTGCCGGTGCGCTTCGGCGGCTGGGTGGAGCAGGTCGGCGAGAAGTCGGTGTGGCGGCCCGCGGGCGAGGTTTGCGCCAAGGCCTACGACATGGTCATCCCGGGCCATGGCTCGCGCAAGGTCAGCACGCTGCGGCTGTGGAAGGCCGCGGCGCCGGCCCACATCGACCTGCACGCCTTCAACAGCGGCGACTACGCACGCGCCGCCGAGGTGAAGAACCAGTTCGAGAACATCTCGTGGGTGCTGTACCCGAACGACAGCACGCCCGCCGGGCGCGAGCTGCGCTTGCGGCAGGAGTACTTCTTCGTCGCCGCGTCCGTGGCCGACATCCTCGAGCGACACCTGGTCGAGCACGGCCGCTTCGACAACCTGGCCGACCAGGTGGCCATTCACCTCAACGACACGCATCCGGCCATAGGCGTGGCCGAGCTGATGCGCGTGCTGACCGACGAGCACGGCATGCCCTGGGCCGACGCCTGGGCGCTGACCCGCCGCGTGTTCTCGTACACCAACCACACGCTCATGCCCGAGGCGCTGGAGACCTGGCCCGTGGCGCTGATCCAGCACGTGCTGCCGCGCCACCTGCAGATCATCCTGCGCATCAACCACGAGCTGCTCACCGCGGCGGCGCAGCACCGCCCCGGTGACGACGGCTTCCTGCGCCGGCTGTCGCTGATCGACGAGACCGGCGAGCGGCGCGTACGCATGGCGCACCTGTGCATCGTGGGCAGCCACAAGGTCAACGGCGTGTCGGCACTGCACTCGAAGCTGCTGGTGCAGACCATCTTCGCGGACTTCGCGTCGCTGTGGCCCGAGCGCTTCACCAACGTGACGAACGGCGTGACGCCGCGCCGCTGGCTGGCGCAGGCCAACCCCAGGCTGGCGGGTCTGCTCGATGACACGCTGGGCACGGGCTGGCGGCTCGACCTGGACCGCCTGCGCGAGCTCGGGCGCCACGCCGATGACCCGGCGTTCTGCCGTGCCTTCATGGATGTCAAGCGCGCCAACAAGGAGCGCCTGGCGGATTACGTGAAGCGCGAACTGCACATCGAGCTCGATCCCGCGAGCCTGTTCGATGTGCAGGTCAAGCGGTTCCACGAGTACAAGCGGCAGCTGCTCAACCTGCTCCACGTGATCGGGCGCTACCAGGCCATGCTGGCGCAGCCGCAGGTCGACTGGGTGCCGCGCACGGCGATCTTCGCCGGCAAGGCAGCCTCTTCGTATCACATGGCCAAGCTGATCATTCACCTCATCCACGACGTGGGGGCGGTGATCAATGCCGACAGCCGGATCGCGGGCCGGCTGAAGGTGGTATTCGTGCCGAACTACGGCGTGTCGGTGGCCGAGATCATCATGCCGGGGGCCGACCTGTCCGAGCAGATCTCGACCGCCGGGACCGAGGCTTCGGGCACCGGCAACATGAAGCTCGCGCTCAACGGCGCGCTGACCATCGGCACCGAGGACGGCGCCAACATCGAGATCCGCGAACAGGTGGGCGCCGAAAACATGTTCATCTTCGGCCACACCGCGGACCAGATCGCCGCGCTGAACCGTGGCGGCTACCAGCCGCTGCGCATCTACGAAAGCCACCCCAACCTGGCGGCGGTGCTCGACGCCCTCTCCAGCGGCCACTTCAGCCCCGACGAACCGCACCGCTACCGGGCGGTGGTGGATGCGCTGCTGTGGGGAGGCGATCACTACAAGCTGCTTGCCGACTACGACGACTACGTGGCGGCTCATGCGCGGGCGGACGCCCTCTACCGCGAGCCGATGCAGTGGGCGCGCCGGGCCATTGCCAACGTGGCGGGCATGGGCGCGTTTTCCTCCGACCGCTCGGTCAGGGAGTACGCCACCCGGATCTGGGGGGTGTCAACCTGATGCACGTTACTGCATCAAATTATTGCCGAATGTAATCTAGTGCATGAGTCCTGTCCGCAGGCTGATTTGATGTTGTTGCCTCGGGCATAGAGGGGAGGCCATGTAGGCCTGATGTCGGGCCTGTGCATTGCACGCTGTCGTGCAAGCGCTTTCAGCAAAGCTTTGCAGGTGGCCACGCACCGGCACCTGCCTCTTCACCTCTTCACGCATACGTCTGCATCCCGGCCCCTGTTTTTGGGGGCATCGCGATGCCCTGACTCAAAGGCATGAACTGAAGTGTGGTGCGATCTCTCGGCAAGCCAGCGCGGCCTGTGGTTGGCCTATCACATGGCCCCGGCCTGGCGCGGTGCGCACAACGTCGGCTTTTGCGCGCGGCTCCTGGCAGATGTCGAACCGCAGGACTTACGGCATGCGCTGTCAGTGCTCGTGGCGCGCCATCCGATGCTGCGGGCGGAGTTCGAAGACACGGCCACGGGGCCCCGCCAGCGGATTAGGCCGCAAGGGGAGGTGCCCTTCCATGTGCACGATGCGGCAACCTGGTCCGCGGCCGAACTGCATCGGCACATCGGCGAGGAGTACCTGCGGCCCTTCGTGAACGGACAGGCGCCGCTGCTGCGTGCGCACCTGTATCGCGTCTCGCCCAGCGAAAGCATCGTGCTGTGCGTGCTGGATCACCTGATCTGCGATGGCGTGTCCTTCTGGCTCCTGATGCAGGAGTGGGGCGAGATCATCGAGCGCCGGGAGCCGCTGCTGCCGCCGCCCGAGGTGGAACAGGAGCCGGAGTACTTCGCCTACGTGCGGCATGAGGCGCAGTGGCTGGACAGCCCGAGGGGCCAAAGGCAGCTCGATCACTGGAGGCGGGAACTGGCCTCGGTGGGAGCTCCGCTCGACCTCCGGTACGAGGCGGTCGACCCCTCGGGCTCGATGCCACAACAGCACAGCCTCTCGTGCGTGCTTTCGGTGGAGCAAACACAGGCGCTGCGCTCGCTCGCCGACCGGCATGGGGTGTCGCTGTTCGAGGTGCTGCTCACCGCCTACTTCATATTCCTGCGCAAGCACACCGGGCAGGACCGGCTGGCGGTGGGGGCGCCCATGCCGACGCGCAGCGAAGCCGCATGGCGGTCCACCATCGGGCACTGCACCAACACCGTGGTGCTCACGGCAGCCTTCGAGGCGCGCGCGACGGTGGGGAGCCTGCTGTCCTCGGTGCATGCCACAGTGGTGCGTGCCATGCGCCATCGCCACTACCCGCTGGGCGAGCTGGTCGAGCGATTGAATCCACCGCGCGATGCCAGGCACCACCCGTACTTCCAGACGCGGTTCAACTTCCAGAACGAACGGGGGGCCGGTTCCATCATGGCCCTCATGGCCGGTGCCCAACGCGGGGCCGAGGGAGATGCCTCGGGCACCGTGTCGTGGGGTGGGTGGACGGCCGCGCCCTACGCGCTGGAGATGAGTCGCGGCGATCCCGGCAATGCGCTCGACATCGAACTGGCTGAACTGGGCGAGCGGCTGGGCTACAGCTTCAAGTACGACGCCCGATGGTTGAAGCAAGGCACGGTGGAGCGCTACGTCGACCATCTGCGCGCGGTGCTGGAGGCGATGGTTGCCGACGACGGACAAGCCGTCGATCGGATCGCGCTTTTGTCGGACGGCGAGCGCCGACAGGTGCTGCACGACTGGAACGCCACGCAGTCGCCTGCTGCGGAGTGGGGCAGCGTGCACGAAGCCTTCGAAGCGCAGGTGGCGCGGTCGCCCGAAGCCGTGGCAGTGGTCCATGAAGGTCAGGAGCTGAGCTATGCCGAGCTGAACCGGCGCGCCAACCGGCTGGCGCGCGAGCTCATGTCGCGGGGCGTGGGCCCGGATGTGCTCGTGGCCGTGTGCATGCCCCGTGGCATGGACATGGTGATGGCGCTGCTGGCGGTGATGAAGGCGGGCGGCGCCTACGTGCCTTTAAACCCGTCCTATCCCGGGGAGCGGCTGAGCTACATGCTGGAAGACAGCGCGCCGCGCGTGCTGATCACGCATGGCGACGTGGCGTCTTCGTGGGAGCGGCTGCCGGCTGATCTGCCCGTCATCGATTTGAACGACGCCCAGGGAGCGTGGATGCGGCACCCCGCGTCCAATGCACCCGGGGGGCTGTCCGCGCATCACCTGGCCTACGTGATCTACACGTCAGGCTCGACGGGCCGGCCCAAGGGGGT
>CBINBY010000169.1:0-7557 GCA_966248995.1 uncultured Burkholderiales bacterium
GCTGACGCCCGCTCCGCTGACGCCCGCTCCGCTGACGCCCGCTCCGCTGACGCCCACCCCGCTGGCGGCGAGCCGCCCACGCAGTGGGGCGGCCGGCCACTGCGCCCCCTGGCCCTGGGCGAGGTCGAACAGCGTTTCTCACGTCGCTTCCCCGGGCGCATCGCTCGGCTCACCGATGGCGAGCAGATGCTGGTGTGGCGCGAGGTCACCGCACCCACGCGCATGCTGCATCCGGCCGCCGATTGCTACCGCGGCCTGGGCTACCGCATCGACGACGCGCGCCTGGAGCACGATGAGCATGGCCAGCTGTGGCGCTGCTTCGTGGCGGAGCGGCAGGGCCGCCGGCTGCGCGTGTGCGAGCGCATCGTCGACGCGAACGGGCAGGTCTACACGGATGCGTCGAGCTGGTTCTGGGCCGCGCAGCTGCAGCGCTCCACCGGCCCCTGGCACGCCATCACCGTCGCGAGGGCGTTGTGAAGCCCTGGTGCCGATGGGTGCTGGCCGCCTCGCTGGTGCTGTCCTTGCTGCTGGTTGCCGCGGTGGCCGGGGCCGTGGCCCTGCTGCGCGCTGCGTCGGGCGAGTGGTCGCATCCCGTGCGCTGGGGACCCTGGCGCGTGGACATCGGGATGTCCGCCCTCCTGCGCATCGCCACGCATCCCGTGCTGCTGCGTGGTATGGAAGGCCGCCGCTACGCCACGCGCCATGGCCCCGTGCAATGGGAGGCGGGCGACGGGCCGAACCAGTGGCGCCTGGTGTGCGCGCCGTGCCGCCTGCAGGTGCGCGAGCTGGGCGACGACTCGGTGATGCTGGAACGCGTGCAGATCGACGCCGAGCTGCTCGGGCCACAGGCATGGCGCGGCGGCTTCGTCCTCGGCGACGGGCCGCACGCCGTGCGCGGTCGCTGGACCGCTGGCTTCGACGCGCACGGTGCAACCCTGGAACTGCACCTGCCCGACACGCCGATGAGCCACGCCTACCGGCTCTTCGCGCGACAGATTCCGGAGGTCGCACGAGCTCGCATCGACGGTCGGCTGCAGATCGACGCACATGTGCGCTGGCCGGAAGGCCGGCTGTCGGTGCAGCCGCGCATCGAGGGATTCGCCGTGTCGGGCCTGGGCACCGAAGCGCTGCTGAACGCGGCACCTGCGTGCGAGGCACCGCCGGATCGCGGCTTCGGCATTTGGCTGCCCCGCGCCGTGATTGCCGCCGAGGACCAGCGCTTCCATGAACACACCGGCTACGACCTGCGGGAGCTGAGCGCCGCCTGGTCGCTGAACCAGCGCCAGCGAGTCGTCGCACGCGGCGGCAGCACGCTGTCGCAGCAGCTCGCCAAGCTCATCTACACGGGCGACGATCGCCATCACCTGCGCAAGCTGCGCGAGCTGCTCTACGCGGTGGAACTCGATCGCACCCTCGGCAAGGCGCGCGTGCTGCACCTGTACCTCGCCATGGCGCCGTGGGGCGAGGGCCTGTGTGGCGCGTCCGCGGCGGCACGCCACTACCTGAACAAGCGTGCGGACCGCCTCACCCCCACCGAGGCGGCCTGGCTGGCCAGCCTGCTGCGCCGGCCCGATGCCCGCGGGGTGAACGTCGAGCGTGTCGCCTGGGTCATCGCCCACCTGCGCCCCCTGTCGGCCACGCAGCGGCAGGCACTGGTGGAGGCATTGCCGAAGTGGTCGCCGCCCCCATCAGGCTCGCAAGTCCATGCGCCCGGTATGCGGCGCACGGATGCCGGTTTCGACTCCTGATGATGGGTCCGCGGCCGCTGCCCGTTGGTAGCATGGCGAGCGGACAGCAGGAGAAACCCATGTCGAAAAGGTTCTGGCAGGCAGTGATCGCACTGGCCACCGCCATCATGCTCACCGGCTGCGGCTACAACGATTTCCAGCGGATCGACGAACAGGTCAAGGCCGCGTGGTCCGAGGTGCTGAACCAGTACCAGCGCCGCGCCGACCTCATTCCCAACCTCGTGGCCACTGTCAAGGGTGAGGCGAGCTTCGAGCAGGAAACGCTCACCCGCGTGATCGAGGCCCGAGCCCGGGCCACCAGCATCCAGGCCACGCCGCAGCTCATCGAGAACCCCGAGGCCTTCAACAAGTTCCAGCGCGCGCAGGGCGAGCTGAGCAGCGCGTTGAGCCGCCTGCTGGTGGTGGCCGAGCAATACCCCACCCTCAAGGCCAATAGTGCGTTCCAGGACCTGCGCGTGCAGCTCGAAGGCACCGAGAACCGCATCACCGTCGCGCGCAACCGCTACATCAAGACAGTGGCCGACTACAACACGCTGGCGCGCAGCTTTCCCACCAACCTGACCGCCATGGTCTTCGGCTACGACGTCAAGCCGAACTTCACCGTTCAGAACGAAGGGCAGATCAGCTCGCCGCCCGCCGTGAGCTTCGACAAGCCCGCGGCGACACCCGCCGCACCGGCGTCGCGCTGAATCCGGGCTGCGCCGATGCGTGATGCGCGTGGCGCGCCGAGGCGTGCCTGGCCGGCCCACCGGCTGGCGTCCGTGCTGCTGCTGTACGTGGCCGCACTCGCGGCCTGGGCTCAGGACGTGCTGCCGGTGCCGCCGCTGTCGGGCCGCGTGATCGACCAGACCTCGACGCTGTCGTCGCAGCAAGTCGCCGCGCTCGACGATAAGCTGCAGGCGCTGGAGCAGCAAACCGGCACGCAGATGGTGGTGTTGCTGGTGCCCACCACGCAGCCGGAGGACATCGCCGCCTACGGTCAGCGCGTCGCCGATCAATGGAAGATCGGCCGTCGCGACGTGGGCGATGGGCTCGTCATCGTCGTGGCGAAGAACGACCGGCGCGTGCGCATCGAAGTCGCCAAGGCGCTGGAGGGCGCCATTCCCGACCTCGCCGCGCGCCGCATCATCGACCAGCAGATCGGACCTGCCTTTCGCGCCGGCAACTTCGCGGGCGGCCTCGAAGCCGCCATAGACCAACTCGCCGCGCGCATACGCGGCGAGGGGCTACCCCTTCCGGGCGCGCGGCCGCAAGCCCAGCCCGGCGTGCAATGGGACGAGCTGGCCATGTTCCTGTTCGTCGGCGTGCCGGTCCTGGGTGCCGTGCTCACCGGCATGCTGGGGCGCAAGCTCGGTTCACTCGGCACCGGTGCGGCGGCCGGCGGGCTGGCCTGGTGGTTCAGCGCCAGCGTGCTGCTGGCCCTCGCGGCGGGGGTGCTGTCGCTGGTGCTGGTCGGCATCCTCGGCATCGGGTCCACGGGCGGTGCGCGCGGCATGCGAGGACGACGCGACCTGGGCCGCCACGGTCCGCCGGTGATCTGGGGAGGAGGCAGCGGCTGGGGCGGCGGCAGCAACGGCGGAGGCGGCGGTTTCAGCTCCGGTGGGGGTGGCGACTTCGGCGGCGGCGGCGCGTCGGGAGGCTGGTGATGACACTTGGCACGACCCGCACCACGAATCGCTGGCTGCGCCTGCTGCATCACCGCTGGGTGGACGAGACCGACGTGCGGCGCGCATTCGGCCCCGAGGCGCTGGCGCGCATAGAGCAGCGGGTGACCGAAAGCGAGCGCCGCCACACAGGCGAGATCCGCGTCTGCATCGAAGGGGGGCTGCCGCTGTCGTACCTGTGGCGCAACGCCAGCGCACGCGAGCGGGCCATCGCCCTGTTCGGCAAGTTGCGCGTCTGGGACACGGAGGACAACAACGGCGTCCTCATCTACCTGCTGCTGGCCGAGCACCGCATCGAGGTCGTGGCCGACCGCGGGCTGGACCGCCATGTGCCCGACGAGCAGTGGACCATGCTCGTCTCCAGCATGGCGGTGCAGTTCCGCGCGGGTTGTTTCGAGGCCGGCCTGCTCCGCGCCATCGACATCGTGGACCGGGTGCTCGTCGAGCACTTCCCCGCCCCTCCCGACAAGGTCAACCCCGACGAGTTGCCGAACGCACCGGTACTCGATTGAGAGTGGCGCGCTGCTGGGCTGGCAACAGGCGGAGCCCACGGTTGTGGACTTGCTTTCCACATAAAGTCGAGGCGGCGTTCGAATTGCAAGCTGATGCCATTCGTGCGAGCCGATGCCGACAGCGGCACCTTTCGACTGCGGAAGGCCTCCATTCCTCGGGAAGAGGCTGCTCAAGACCGCAGTTTGCTCAGCGCGTACTGGCCATGCGTTCGTCGCGGCGCGTTCGCTCGCGAGCGTGACTCGGTTCCCCTGCGAGACTTGACCGAGATGCTCTTCGCCGCGAGGCTGATCTCGAAGCCGGGCATCAAGGGCTCAGCCAAGCTGGGTGGCGACCCGCTTGGCGGCCCGGCCAAGCGGGACATGTTCGACGGCACGGTCGACGCGTCTACGCTCGTCGGCGCCCGGTCGACCCATGCGTGACTGAACGCGGCAGCGATGGCCAACAACCACGCCGCACACCGTACATTGCCCGCTTGCCATGCGCGACAGCGGACTGGGCCGATACCGGGAATGCTCGTGGGGCGAGCCGACACGCGCGCCCCACGGAATCGCACGCACCCGTCGCCTTCCTCACTGCGCGCAGCGCTCGGCGTCCTGTCCTAACAGGAAGAGATCTACTTGACGTGGGCCCGCAGGCACATTCACAACCGAGATCTTGAAGGCGCTTCAGGAAGCGGCGGATGCGTTGGAACGGTTCTGCCTGTAGAAGCGATCAATGCCGAAGTTACTGTATTCGGTGCCATCGCAAGGCATGTGGTGCGCGTCCGTCACCATTGAGACGGCGACGGCGAGGATGGCACTTCTCGGCGCTTCGGTGTGCCTTGTTCGGTGTGCCTTGATGTGAAGGAACTGCACGCGCAAGTAGCTGGTCTTGCGCGCACCGCGTCCCACGCGTGCGATGACCAGGTGGTCTTGATCCAGGTGCTACTGTTTGCACACGCGTGTCGAGCGACGCTTTGCGGTCGCTCTCCGCGCTGCGCGCGGCCACAGTTCGGCCCACGACACCAGATGGCCGGCGTTAGCGCGTCATGTCCACGCCGAACTCCACCACCAAGGACGCTAGCCTTGAGGTCACTGACCCCCGGCATCGTCGTCAGCAGGCGGGCGCGCTGCCAGATTGTGAGCGTCCAGCCGTCCCATCCTGAACCGGGCTCGCGCCAGTGATGGTCACGACGAGGTTGTCGATCCGACGAAGGCGACACACTCCACGAGGTTGAGGGCGGCGAGTATCAGGTACTTCTCGGCATCGGAGCGCACACGCAGCAAGTCGTGACCGCCGAGATAGCCGTAGACGAACGCGAGCAGAAAGCGCTCGGGGTGCTCGTCGCAGAACTGCTGAACGACCTGGTCGGCCAGCTCGCTGGGCAATCCCTCGTTGAAGCGCGCACGGGCCGTCAGGCGCTGCAGGCAGATCTCCTGCACTTCCTCCGAGACGACCGGCCACGCACGGCCGCTTCGCTTCATCGCTTGGAAGGTCACGAGCAGGATGTGCAGCGGAACCTCCAGTTCCACCATGCCGACGCCCATGCGAGGCAACGCAAGGACCGAGGCGAGCATGTTGGGCTGCCGGGCGAAGATCTCGTCGGCCAGGCTCACCTTCTGTGCCTGGCTCATGCCTCTGACGTCGCGGTCGGCTTGGACCATCGCGGCCTGGGTGATCGCTCCCATCGTCGTCAGTCCGGCCGCCAGCGGTGCGGCAGCAGTTCGTCGAGCCGGTGGCTCGGGTGCGAGTGGATGCGCGCCAACACATCGCGCAGGTAGGCCCAAGGATCCAGGCCATTGAGCTTGGCCGACTGCACCAGGCTCATCACCACCGCCGCACGCTGCCCCGCCAACTCGCTGCCCACGAGCAACCAGTTCTTCGCGCCGATCTTCCACGGCTTGATCTGTCGCTCGATCAGGTTGTTGTCCACTGCCACCGCCCATCGTCCAGGTGTAGCGTCAGCGCCTGCCAGGCGTTGACGCTGTAGTCGATCGCCTCGGCGATCTTCGCGCCGTCGAGCACCTGCGTGCGCTGCACCTTCAACCACAGCTCGAACTCGTCCTACAGGGGCTTGCTCAGCTGCTGCCGAGCCTTGCGGCGCGTGTCGTGGGACGAGCCGGCAGCCCTCAACAGCAAGAAAGCCCGCCAGGCGATCTGCCGAGCGGGCTTTCGGTTCCGAAAGAACTGCTGCTACTTCTTCAGGTACTTGCGCAGCGCAGCGATCTGGGCCGCATGCACAGCCAACTCGCTCTGCGCTCGTGCGATGTCGATATCGCTCTTGGCATTGCGCAGCGCCTCTTCAGCCAGGCGCTTGGCCTCCGCGGCCTTGGCCTCGTCGAGGTCCTTGCCGCGGATCGCGGTATCGGCCAACACGGTCACCGTGCCCGGCTGCACCTCAAGGATGCCGCCCGCCACGAACACGAACTCCTCCTCGCCGTTGTCGGCGCGCTCGATGCGCACCGCGCCCGGCTTGATGCGCGTGATGAGCGGCGTGTGGCGCGGCAGGATACCGAGCTCACCGTTCTCGCCCGGAAGCGCGACGAACTTGGCTTCACCCGAGAAGATCTGCTCCTCGGCGGAGACAACGTCGACGTGGATGGTCACCATGTCTTGTTCCTACTCAATGAGAAAGTCCGGGAAGCATGCTATCGGCACGCGGGATGTCCGCCACGTGAGGGCAGGCATTCCGCCCGCTCGGCACGGCAGCTGCACACCCCTTGCTGTCAACGACGCTGCTTACTGGAGCTTCTTCGCCTTCTCGAACGCCTCGTCGATGGTGCCCACCATGTAGAAGGCCTGCTCGGGCAAGTGGTCGCACTCACCGTTGACGATCATCTTGAAGCCGCGGATGGTTTCCTTCAGTGGCACATACTTGCCCGCCGTGCCGGTGAACACCTCGGCCACG
This sequence comes from uncultured Burkholderiales bacterium, assembly GCA_966248995.1. Lineage (GTDB taxonomy): Bacteria > Pseudomonadota > Gammaproteobacteria > Burkholderiales > Burkholderiaceae_C > Albitalea. The sequence continues at coordinate 6,813 of CBINBY010000169.1, forward strand.
TGGAACGGCTGCGACAGGAAGCGCTGCATCTTGCGAGCACGGGCCACGGCCAGCTTGTCTTCGGGCGACAGCTCGTCCATACCCAAAATCGCAATGATGTCGCGCAGTTCCTTGTAGCGCTGCAGCGTGGCCTGCACCGCGCGGGTCGTGGTGTAGTGCTCCTCGCCCACGACGTTCGGGTCGACCTGGCGGCTGGCGGAGTCCAACGGGTCCACGGCGGGGTAGATGCCCAGCGCGGCGATGTCGCGCGAGAGCACCACGGTGGCATCCAGGTGAGCGAAGGTCGTGGCCGGCGAGGGGTCGGTCAGGTCGTCCGCGGGCACGTACACGGCCTGAATGGACGTGATGGAGCCGACCTTCGTCGACGTGATGCGCTCCTGCAAGCGGCCCATTTCCTCGGCCAGCGTGGGCTGGTAGCCCACTGCCGATGGCATGCGGCCCAGCAGAGCCGACACTTCCGTGCCGGCGAGCGTGTAGCGGTAGATGTTGTCCACGAAGAACAGCACATCCCGGCCCTCGTCGCGGAAGGACTCGGCGATGGTCAGGCCCGTCAGCGCCACGCGCAGACGGTTACCCGGCGGCTCGTTCATCTGGCCGTACACCATTGAGACCTTGGACTGCGACAGATCCTCGTCCACGACCACCTTGGACTCCATCATCTCGTGATAGAAGTCGTTGCCCTCGCGGGTGCGCTCGCCCACGCCGGCGAACACCGACAGGCCCGAGTGCGCCTTGGCGATGTTGT
>CBINBY010000170.1:0-7479 GCA_966248995.1 uncultured Burkholderiales bacterium
CGCCCCGCCCATGAACCCATGTCCGTTGCCATGCACCGTGAAGGTGTTGGGGCAGGTGAAAGTGATGTCGCCGCCATCGAGCACGAGCGACGACTCGCCGCCCACGATCTCGATGCGCTGGGCGGCCTGGATGCGGATCTCGCCGTCCACGCTGGTGATCTGCACTTCGCGGTCGGCGAGGATCTGCAGCTCGTCGGTGTGGGCGCGCAGCGAGATGTCGCCGTGAGCGGCGTGCGTGGTGATGCCGCCGGCATGCGTGTACAGGCTCGCCGTGCGGCCGGCGACCGTAGCGTGGGTGTGCTCGGCCGTGTGCTGCACGTCGCCTTGCGCGACCACGCTCAGGTGCTGGCCGCTGTAAGTCGCCACGCTGGCCTCCGTGGCGAAGGCGGCTGTGCTGGGGGTGTGCAGCATCACCAGCGGTTCGGCGAAGGCGGGGGCGGTCTGGCCGTTGGGCGCTTCCTGTTGGCCTTGGTGCGCGGGATCGGTTTGGGCAATGAGCCGGTCCACCGACTCGCCATCGCGGTGCGTATCCAGCGCATGCGCGCCGGCCGCCTGTGCCGCGTCGCCCAGCCGCTGGCCGAGGTCGCGCGCGCCTTGGAGCAGCGAGACGGCGCCTTGCGCATCCATCTGGCTGCCTTCGGCCGAGCCGTAGGTCGCGGCGCGGTGTTCGGTGGTGATGAGCAGACCCGAGGCCGCACGCACACTGGCCCAGGCCTGTGTCGCCATCTCGAAGCCCGTGCCGCGCCACGCGCCGCGCTGGGCCGATTCGGCACGCTGCTGGATCAGGTGCCCGAGGCCCACCTCGGCGGCGGTGTAGCTGCACAGCAGCCGCATGCGCAGCTGGCCGGTCGCGTCGTCCACCACCCATTGGTTGAACCCCGCGCCGTCGTGCGTGCGGGTATGCACGCCGCTGATGACGCCCGGATGGTTCACCCCCGAGTCCTCGCCCGCGGCGAAGGGCGGCTCGTCCTCGGCGTTGTAGAGCTGGCCGACGATGAGCGGCCGGTCGATGTCGCCCTCGATGAACTGCACGGCCACTTCGGTGCCGATGCGCGGCACGAACACCGCGCCCCAGTTGGCCCCGGCCGCGGGCATGGCCACGCGCACCCAGGTGCCCGAGCGGGCATCGCCCGGGGCGTTGCCGCGCGGGTGGGCCTCGCTGGGGTGGGGCAGGCCGCCATGCACCGGCCGCTCGCCGCGCTGCCACGCGAACTGGACCTTCACACGCAAGTCGCGGTCGGTGGTGATGGCCTCGCCGGGCAGGCCCACCACGATGGCACTTTGCAGGCCGGGCACGGCGGGGCGGGGTGCGCGCTGCGGCACGATGGCAGCAGCGGCCGGCACGGCGCGGAAGTGATTGCGGTAGGTGCCGGCTTCCAGCTCGGTCAGGCCGAGCAGCTTGGCGGCCTGCGCGCCGAGGTTGTTGGTGGCGTGATGCTCGACCGACAGCAGGGTGAACTCGTGATCGGGTCGCGCATGCGAGGCGGTGAGCGCGCCCGCGTAGTTCAGCGCCGAGGTGTTGGCGCCGTACAGCGGATGGTCGATGAGGCGGAACTCCCGGCCGGGCTCGAAGTGCCGGGTGCTGGCCTCGCCCTCGAAGGTCTTGACCTGCAGCTCCAGCGCGGCCAGCGCGAGGTCGGCGGCGCGCCGGGCCTGCGTGAAGTCGGCGTAGCGGCGTTCGCCCGAGCCGTCGTAGACCTCCAGCCTCGGTAGATCGCCCTGGTCGAGCGCGCTGTGCGTGGTGGCCGATATGCCGGCCACGCGACGCTCGTCCCAGGCGCCGAGGGTGACGGCGTTGACCTGCACGCTGCGCACGGCGGCGAAGGCAGTGACGGCGTCCTTCTGGCCGGGGAGGTTGGCGATGGGGTGCTGGCCGGCAAAGCGTGCGTCGCCGAGATGGGGGCGCGGCGCGTGGCGGTCGGTGATGACGAGCACATGGCGCGCACGGCCGCGCTGGTCGGCGGCCTGCGCGGCCTCGCCTTCATTGCGTCTCGTCCCATTGCCAGATGGTGAGGCCCCAATCGGTCTTGAACGCGGGCATCACTTCGCCTTGCTTGAACCAGCGCCGGCTGTTCAGCTTGGCGGGGGTGAACCACCAGCCTTCTCTCGGGCAGGGGTGGTTGGCTTCGCAGCGTACGGCCAATGGCGCGCTCGGGGGTGGTGATGCCGTTTCGGCTTCGTCGTCGAACTCGCCTTCGATCTTCTCGACGAAGTACCACTTGCAGGGGCGGCGGGTGAAGACTGCCGAGGCCATGGCATTGCGTGCCCTCGATGGCTTCTCGCGTACCCGCTCCAGCGAGTTCAAGCCTGTGTCCATGCCTGAATTGCGTGCCATCTCGTTCAGCGCGAACGGGATCAACTTCGTGTCGTCGATCCACAGCGACGCTCGACCCACTTCGGCGATCAGGCGCTTGCCAATGTCGTTGAAGGTCTGTGCCTCGCCCAGGATGCCGTCGCCGTTGCCCCTCCAGGCGAACTGCAAGGTGGCGTACTCGTCGTCTTGCGCCACATACACGCCGGTGCGCAAAGGTTTCTGGCGGGAAATGGACTCGATGTCGGTTCGTACCTGGAACTTGGGCAGCCTCGGAAAAAGATGGCTGTGCTCGGGCCAGTACGAAACCATTGATGCATCGTCCAGCTGGCGCAAGCCGCCCGCCCCTGCTGCGAGGTCGATGAACTGCGCGTAGCGATAGACCGTCTCGAACTGCTTGTTGAACCGCTCTTCCTCGTCCGGTGTCATCCACAAGGAGGAATGCTCGGACAGCATGTGGGCGCATTGGTAGGCACCGGTTCCGCAGTAGCTTTCGTTCGCTCGCCAAGCGATCAGTCGAATCGTCGACTTGCGGAAGTCCTCTAGTGCCGGGAAGGCATAGGTCGACCAGTTGGCCGACGTGTCGCGCACGCCCCAACGCTCATTGACGATCAAGGCGTCGCGTCCCTGCCGCTTGGCGAGTTCCAGGGTGACGTCGGCGCCTTGGATGAGCGCGTCGATCATGACCTTGAGCCCTCGGAGGTAATCCTCCGACATCCAGTGGTACAGCAGCGTGACCTGGCGCTTTTGCTGCAGGCTCAGCTTGAACTCGGGGTAGCCGCCGATGGGTTTGCCGAACAGGTCTGTGGCCATGGTGGAATCCTCAGTTGGTGATCTGCCCCGGCAGTTCGGGCAGGCCGATTCGGGCGTCCCGCAGCTGCGCATCGAAGTCCGTGGAGCCCCATCCAGTATCGAGCGGACCCTTGATATTGGGATGGTTGATGCGTTCGCGGATGGCTGTATAGGCCTGCCGCTTGGACTCGCTGAGTTTGAGCCATTCCTCGCGGGTGAGGCCAGGTGAGTGCAACCGCTCACCATGTCCGCCGCCGTGCATGAAGTAGCGCATGGTGTCGTACTGCTCCACCTCGGCCTTGATGACGACCTGATCCCAACCGCCTTCGAGGTGGGCATTGAACTCAGGATGATCCACCTTCTTCTGACTCGACGCTGGCCCCCGCCAAGCCTTGAGCGTCTGCCCGGGCGGCACCTCCAGCACCACGAACTGGCCGTTCGGATTCCAGTCGGGCCACACCGCGCAGTACTTGCGCCATGCCGTCTTGGGGTCTGGGGAAGCCATGATCCTGTTCCACACGTCCTCGGGCACCCAGCAATCGCCCATGGCGCCGTTGCTCGGCGACGTGACCCGGTACAGCTTCGCCGGCCCCTTGATCTCCACAGGGTTCAGCTTGTGGAAGGACGCGATGTTCTTGTCCGTCAGCTGGGGCCAGCCGTCTTGAGCGAAGTCGTTTACGTCCGATCGCACGCGATTCGGCTCCAACCCCGGCCACTTCCCCTCCCGCCCCTTCCCCAACCAGGCCGGCAGCGGCTCGGCCTGCTTCATCAGGGTCACCGCCCGGGTCTCGGGCAGCGCGCCGCGGAAGTGGATGTTGTGGGTGTTGAGGATGCCCGAGCGCTCGACCAGTACCTCCAGTTCGAGCCGGTGGACGATGGCGTCGAGCACGCGCTGCACGGGCTCCAGGGCCCGGCCGATGTGCTTGTCGGCCCCCATGCGCACGGTCTCCACCATGTCGAGCACGGCCCGGGCACGCCGGCCGATGCCGGGCAGCTCAGCCACCTTGCCGAGCAGGCCTCTCAGTATCGAGATGCCGTTGTCGAACGCCCGCAGCAGCGTGCCGGCGTGGATCTGCGCCTTGACGGCCCGCACCTGATTGGCCAGCCATTTGAAGATCTCGTCGATCTTCAGCTCGCGCCACCGCTTGTGTACCTCGCGCTTGCGCAGGTAGGTGATGACCCAGGTCATGGCTTCCTCCACGGCCTTCACGAGCTGGTCCAGGCCATGGCGGCGCACGAACAGGAAGAAGATCTTGAGCACGCCCTTGACCAGCGAGCCCAGGCTGGGGATGAACCCGATCAGCGTCAGGGCCAGGGCCACCCATTTCCAGGAGGTGTCCTCGCCTTCCTTGCTGGTGGCGATCGCCCGGCAGTTGGCGACGAGGTCGCGCACGTCGCACAGCTGATCCACGAGCGGGATCATGGACAGCGCGGCATCGAAAGCGATCTGGCCGGTGGAGCGGTCGTCGTTGAAGTCGCCCTGCACGGCCTCCCACAGCCAGGTGTAGAGGTTCTTGTCTGGCGGCTGCGTGCGGCCGGTCTCCCATTCGAGCGCGGCGCGCAGCTCCTCGGCGTGCGTGGTCATGGGCGGTGTCCCTGAGTGGTGCTGTCGTTTGTTGTTGCTGCTGCTGGTGCGGGCGGCTCAGCCCAGCAGCTTCTTCTGCGCTGGATGCGGTGCATCGCCATCGGCCTTGCGCGGCTTGTAGACGATGCGGGTCACCGGCCGGTTTGCCACGTTCTCGTGCGTTGCCTGGCCTGCGGAATCGAGTTCGCCACTCAAAATCGGGCCGCCGCGCAGGTGAATCTCGTATCCCGCGCCGGTGACGGGCTCGCCGGTGTTTGCCTCCAGGTACCGCGTGCCCACCCAGTGCGCCGGCCCCTGCGCCGCCCCTGTCGGCAACGCAGGGAGATTCGCCCCCGCGCTCGCCCCGCCCATGAACCCGTGCCCGTTGCCATGCACCGCGAAGGTGTTGGGGCAGGTGAAAGTGATGTCGCCGCCATCGAGCACGAGCGACGACTCGCCGCCCACGATCTCGATGCGCTGGGCGGCCTGGATGCGGATCTCGCCGTCCACGCTGGTGATCTGCACTTCGCGGTCGGCGAGGATCTGCAGCTCGTCGGTGTGGGCGCGCAGCGAGATGTCGCCGTGAGCGGCGTGCGTGGTGATGCCGCCGGCATGCGTGTACAGGCTCGCCGTGCGGCCGGCGACCGTAGCGTGGGTGTGCTCGGCCGTGTGCTGCACGTCGCCTTGCGCGACCACGCTCAGGTGCTGGCCGCTGTAAGTCGCCACGCTGGCCTCCGTGGCGAAGGCGGCTGTGCTGGGGGTGTGCAGCATCACCAGCGGTTCGGCGAAGGCGGGGGCGGTCTGGCCGTTGGGCGCTTCCTGTTGGCCTTGGTGCGCGGGATCGGTTTGGGCAATGAGCCGGTCCACCGACTCGCCATCGCGGTGCGTATCCAGCGCATGCGCGCCGGCCGCCTGTGCCGCGTCGCCCAGCCGCTGGCCGAGGTCGCGCGCGCCTTGGAGCAGCGAGACGGCGCCTTGCGCATCCATCTGGCTGCCTTCGGCCGAGCCGTAGGTCGCGGCGCGGTGTTCGGTGGTGATGAGCAGACCCGAGGCCGCACGCACACTGGCCCAGGCCTGTGTCGCCATCTCGAAGCCCGTGCCGCGCCACGCGCCGCGCTGGGCCGATTCGGCACGCTGCTGGATCAGGTGCCCGAGGCCCACCTCGGCGGCGGTGTAGCTGCACAGCAGCCGCATGCGCAGCTGGCCGGTCGCGTCGTCCACCACCCATTGGTTGAACCCCGCGCCGTCGTGCGTGCGGGTATGCACGCCGCTGATGACGCCCGGATGGTTCACCCCCGAGTCCTCGCCCGCGGCGAAGGGCGGCTCGTCCTCGGCGTTGTAGAGCTGGCCGACGATGAGCGGCCGGTCGATGTCGCCCTCGATGAACTGCACGGCCACTTCGGTGCCGATGCGCGGCACGAACACCGCGCCCCAGTTGGCCCCGGCCGCGGGCATGGCCACGCGCACCCAGGTGCCCGAGCGGGCATCGCCCGGGGCGTTGCCGCGCGGGTGGGCCTCGCTGGGGTGGGGCAGGCCGCCATGCACCGGCCGCTCGCCGCGCTGCCACGCGAACTGGACCTTCACACGCAAGTCGCGGTCGGTGGTGATGGCCTCGCCGGGCAGGCCCACCACGATGGCACTTTGCAGGCCGGGCACGGCGGGGCGGGGTGCGCGCTGCGGCACGATGGCAGCAGCGGCCGGCACGGCGCGGAAGTGATTGCGGTAGGTGCCGGCTTCCAGCTCGGTCAGGCCGAGCAGCTTGGCGGCCTGCGCGCCGAGGTTGTTGGTGGCGTGATGCTCGACCGACAGCAGGGTGAACTCGTGATCGGGTCGCGCATGCGAGGCGGTGAGCGCGCCCGCGTAGTTCAGCGCCGAGGTGTTGGCGCCGTACAGCGGATGGTCGATGAGGCGGAACTCCCGGCCGGGCTCGAAGTGCCGGGTGCTGGCCTCGCCCTCGAAGGTCTTGACCTGCAGCTCCAGCGCGGCCAGCGCGAGGTCGGCGGCGCGCCGGGCCTGCGTGAAGTCGGCGTAGCGGCGTTCGCCCGAGCCGTCGTAGACCTCCAGCCTCGGTAGATCGCCCTGGTCGAGCGCGCTGTGCGTGGTGGCCGATATGCCGGCCACGCGACGCTCGTCCCAGGCGCCGAGGGTGACGGCGTTGACCTGCACGCTGCGCACGGCGGCGAAGGCAGTGACGGCGTCCTTCTGGCCGGGGAGGTTGGCGATGGGGTGCTGGCCGGCAAAGCGTGCGTCGCCGAGATGGGGGCGCGGCGCGTGGCGGTCGGTGATGACCAGCACATGGCGCGCATGGCCGCGCTCGTCGGCGGCCTGCGCGGCCTCGCCGTCGAGGTGCTCGAAGTGGTAGCTCAGGCCTTCGTCGGCCAGCAGCCGGGTGACGAACTCCAGGTCCGTCTCGCGGTACTGCGTGCACAGCTCGCGCACGGGCAGCGGGTCCAGCAGGTCCCACCGATAGTTCGCCTGAGGAAAGTCGGCGAAGACTTCCTCGACGATCTGCACCACGTCGCGACCCTGGAAGATGAAGCTGTCGCGCCGCAGGCCGAGCAGCGACAGCCAGGGCCGCAACGTGAGCCGGTAGCGCGCCAGCCCGCCATCGGCGCCGAGTTGCGCGGCTTCGAACACATACCCATGCCAGGCCCGCAGGCTGCCGTCGGCCTGCAGCAGCCGCACGCTGACCTGCTCGCCCACGAGGCGCTTGAGTTCGAAGTGCGCCGAGCTGGACAGGCAGTCGATCTGCAGCTCGAAGGGCTGCGAGAGCGCCTCGCGCGCCACCATGCGTTCAGGCACCAGCGCCAGG
>CBINBY010000171.1:0-7431 GCA_966248995.1 uncultured Burkholderiales bacterium
TGGCCAGCAGCCCCACCACCATCGGCAGGCCGCGCTCGACGCAGATCGCCACGCGGGAGTCGGGGCCAACGCCCCGGCCACGCAGGTGATGCGCCAACCGGTTGGCGTGTGCGTTCAGCTCGACATAGGTGAGCGATGCACCCTCGAAGACGACGGCGATCACGTCTGGCGTGCGCGTCGCTTGCTGCTCGAATAGATCGTGAATCGTGGATCCGTGGGGGTACTTCGCAGCCGTGTCGTTCCACTGCACCAACACGCGGTGGCGCTCGGCGTCGTCGAGGAGCGGAAGCTGCCCGATGCGCTGTTGCGGGTCGGCGGCCATGCCCTCCAGCAACCGGGTGAAATGCCCGGCCAGGCGTTCGATGGTGCCGGCGTCGAAGAGGTCGGTGTTGTATTCGAACTCGGTCTTGAGCTGCTCGCCTTCTTCGGTGATGTTGAGCGTGAGGTCGAAGTTGGCCTGCGTGTTCTCCTGGCCCAGCGCCTCGAAACGAAGCCCGGCCGGTTCGTCGACTTCCGCGGACGCGTTCTGCAGCGTGAGCATGACCTGGAACAGCGGAGAGTACGCCGTGTTGCGCTGCGGCCTGAGCGCCTCAACCAACTGCTCGAACGGCACGTTTTGATGCGCGTAGGCGTCCAGCGTCGAGCCCTTCACCTGCTGCAACAGTTCGATGAATGTGGCACCGCGGTGCAGCCGGGTGCGCAGCACCAAGGTGTTGACGAACAGGCCGATCAGCGGTTCAAGCTCGGCCCTCGTGCGCGAGGCCACCGGCATGCCGATGCACAGGTCGTCTTGCCCGCTGTGGCGCCACAACAGCACGTTGAACGCCGCCGCCAGAACCATGAACAGCGTGCCTTGCGCTTGCTGCGCCACGGCGTGCAATCCCGCGGTGAGATGCGCGGGCTGGCGCAAGACCATCGTGGCGCCCCGATGCGTTTGCATCGGCGGGCGAGGGCGGTCGGTGGGCAGCGTGGACAGGGCGGGTGCGTCCGTTAGCTGCCGCGCCCAGTAATCGACCTGTGCCTGCAGCACTTCGTCGCCCAGCCACTGGCGCTGCCAGTGTGCGTAGTCGGCGTACTGAATCTGAAGCGGCGCCAACGGTGACGGCTCGCCGAGTGCGTACGCCGCGTACAGCGCCGCCGCCTCGCGTGCCAACACGCCCATAGACCAGGCGTCAGTCACGATGTGATGCACCGTGAGCAGCAGGATGTGCTCTTCCTCGCTCATGCGCAGCAGGCGCGCCCGGATGAGCGGCCCGGCCGCGAGATCGAACCCTGTCCAGGCCTCCTGCCGCGCCAGCTCGTCGGCCCGCAGTGTCCGCTCAGCGTGCGGTAGCGCCGACAAGTCGGTCTGCGGCAACGCCAATGCGAGCGTGGGAGCGACCACCTGGACCGGCGTGTCATCGACCACCGCGAAGGTGGTGCGCAGCACGTCATGTCGTCGCACGACTTCGTTCAGTGCGCGCGTCAGCATCTCGGCGTCGAGTCGTCCGGCGAGGCGCAACGTCGCCGGGACGTTGTACACGGGGCTGCTCGGTTCGAGCTGGTCCAGGAACAGCCGCTGCTGCGCGTACGAGGTGGGAATGACCGCAAGATCAGCTGGACGCCTGATGACGGGCAACGCCAGCAGATCCACACCCCTGGTTCTCAGCAGCTTTCGGAGTTGCCCCCTCTTCTTCGACGAGAGGTTATGGATCGCCTCGATCGATTCGTGGTGCATGCTTCTCTTTTTGTCCGGCCCGGCTGTTTCAGCCGCCCGATGCCTGGCGTGTTGCCAGGAAGTTCTCATTGGTGTCCCTGCTCGGGGCAGTATCCCTCCGGATGGAACTGGACGCCTTCATGGGAAGGGTGTCGGACGTGCATTCCTGCGCGTGTTCCGCCTGACCAGCAAAGGATCGCCCCATCCCAATGGAGCGAGGCCAGTGGGTGGAGGGTCCCAGTCGGGCCAGCGGCATTTCGACAGCATGGCTCCATCAATCAACTGGTACACCCCTGCTGATGGCCCAAGTGCTGGCCCTGGTGCCGGTGGCTCCCGAAACGCCGTTCACTTCGCTCGACATCCTGCCGGCCGATGAAAGGCACTTGGTGGTCGGAACGAGGCCTGCCGGGTTATCCACGCGGCGCCCCGGCGCCGGGTAGATAACCCGGTGCCGAAGGCGTCCTCGATGTTGGGGTTGGGCGCCTTGGCAGCCTTGTCCACGGCGGCGGCGGCGCTTGCGACGCCAGGCCGCCGCGGTGGGCAAGGCGGGGTCGAAGCGGCGCGCCGGTGGTGGACCTCGGATGCCGTCAGGCTTGCGGCTTGGCCCGGCGCAGAGACTCGCCCTTGAGCGTAAGGGTGTGTGCGCCGTGCAGCAGCCGGTCCATGATGGCGTCGGCGATGGTGGGCTCGCCCAGCCACGGGTGCCAGGCGCTGGTGGGCAGCTGGCTGGTGATTAGCGTCGAGCGGGCTGCCCACCCGGTCGTCCAGCAACTCCAGCAGGTCCTGACGCTCTGCTCCCGAGATGGGCGCGATGGCCAGGTCATCGAGCACCAGCACGTCCAGCCACGCCAGTTGGGCCAGCCGCCGGCCGAAGCTGCCGTCGCCGTGGGCCGCCTGCAGCTCCTGCAGCAGCCTTGTGGCGCGGGTGTAGGAGCACGCTGAAGCCCTGGCGGGCGGCCTGCTGCGCGAGCGCGCATCCGAGCCAGGTCTTGCCGGTACCGGTGGCACCGGTGATCAGCACATTGCGACCATGGCGGATCCAGTCGCCTTCGGCCAGTGCGGTGACGAGGTGACGGTCCAGGCCGCGGCCGGCACGCCAGTCGATCTCGCGCTGCACCAGCATCGTCAGGCGGTGCTCGAAGGCCAGCGCCTCGGTGGTGGCCTGGTGGCCGGGTCGTTGAGCGCGGCGATCATGCCGTCCAGGCGCAGGCGGCCGCGCAGTTGGTCCGGGGTGTGTTGGTGGAGCATGGTCGATCCGTCGGTGCTGTGGGTCGCAGGGGTGTTCGTTGCGCCGCTCATCAGTGGTGGCCGTAGTAGCCGGGCCCGCGCACCTTGTCGTGGCTGGGCATTGGCGTAGCGGCACCGCCCAGCAGCGCCGTGTCCTGCCGGTCCAGGGCGCACGCCAGGATCGACTTGACGCTGCGGTAGTGCGGCGCGGATGGACTGCGCGCGGGCGCACGCGGCCTCCAGCCGCTCGGCTCCGAACTCCCGCGCCAGGCGCATCAGGCCCAGGCAGGATCGGTAGCCTTGCTCGGGGTGCGTGCGGCGCTCCATCTGCCAGCGCACCACGCCAGCGGTGGCCGCGCCGATACGGTCGCCCCAGGCGATGAACTTGGCCGGCGTCCATTGCCGGTGCTCGCGGTGCGAGGCGGGCATGTGCTCGGCCACCGTGGTGAAGCCGCCGACTGCTGAGCTGCGTGCGTGCGCGGCGATGCGCAGGCGGCGCAAGAGCACCTCCAGCGTGCTGGCCGTGATGCGCAGTTCCACCGCCGCGCCGACGTGCTGGTGCGGCACCGAGTAGTAGTGGCCCTCGAAGGCGACGTGGTAGTCGATGGTCACGCGCGCGGGCTCGAACTGCGCCAGCACCATCGGCTGGGCCGGCAGTGGCTTCAGCGCCGGCGCGTCCAGCGCCGCGAAGGCGCTGCGCCGGCAGCCGGGCAGCCGCTTGAACGGACGCTGGTTCAACTCGGCCAGCAACTGGCCGATGGCACGGTTGAGTTTCGCCCAGGCTGAAGAACCGACGATGGCGCAGCCGCGCCAGGATCCAGCGCTCCACGACCTGCACGCCAACCTCAACCTTGGCCTTGTCCTGAGGCCTCCCCGGGCGCGCCGGCAACACCGCCACGCCATGCCGGAAAGCCGAACACAGCGCCAGGCCGGCGTCGCCGGCGTTCTCTTGGATCGGTGTGGGGTGGGGTGCTTGCCTTGTCGACCCACGCTACCACGACGTGCTCGCCGTCAAGGTCTGCGCGCTCGCTTTGCGAGCGCTTGCTCCCTGCGGTCGTCTTCGAACCCTGACGGCTTGCGCTGCGTCGTGGTGCTCCGGTCTCGGGCAATCCCGCCCGACTCAGACCGGAGTTCGCCATGTCGACGTCTTCCCTCTCTTCCGCTCACGCCGTCGCTGCGCTGCTGGTGCGCGATGTCGATGGTCAGTACCGCCCGGCCAGTTCGGAGGAGGTGCTGCAGCACGCCCGTCGTGTGCTGTCGTACCGTGTGCGGCGCGGTGCCACGATGTCTTCGCCAGAGGCGGTGAAGGACTACCTGCATGTGCAGCTCGGGGTGCTGGAGCACGAGGTGTTCTGCGTGATCTTCCTGGACGCGCAGCATCGCATCGTGGCGCTGAAGGAGATGTTCCGCGGCACCGTCACGCAGACCTCGGTGTACCCGCGCGAGGTGGTGAAGGAGTCGCTGGCCGTGAATGCGGCGGCGGTGATCCTGGCGCACAACCATCCGTCGGGGGTGGCGGAGCCCAGCCGTGCCGACGAGTTTTTGACCCAGAGTCTGCGGCAGGCGTTGGCGTTAGTGGACGTGCGGTTGCTCGATCACCTGGTAGTGGCGGGCGCCGACGTGACGTCGTTCGCCGAGCTTGGGCTGGTGTGACTTGCAGGCGGCACGTCGCCGCTGCTGCCGCCCTGGGGCGTCAGGTCCTGGGGCGGCTTTCATGGCGTTCTGCGACGCTCTGCTTCGCGTCGCACCGTCGGGCCGGCTCGCCGGCACTCATGACGCAGGCCCTGTTCTGGGCCGCCGATGCAGGGGCACTGGCGTGCTCGCCGCAGCTCGACCACCATGCCAGATGATATGACCGGCCCTTGGCGCCGATCTTGCGCGGGCGGTGGTCGTGCGCTGCCACTGAACGCCCGCATCGACGAGGTTCAACATGAGCGAAGTTGCGCTGTACGTTGGTATGGATGTTCACAAGGCTACGGTGGCCATCGCGGTGGCCGAGCCAGGACGCAACGGGGAGGTGCGCTTTATCGGCAACGTGCCGAACAAGTCGACCACCGTGATCTCGTTGCTGCGCAGGCTCGAGCAGAAGCACGGGGCGATCGAGTGCGCCTACGAGGCGGGTCCCTGCGCCTACACGCTATACCGAGAGCTCACCGCGGCGGGTCTGGTCTGCATCGTTGTTGCGCCATCGAAGATCCCGACTTCGCCGGGCCGCGTCAAGAACGACTATCGCGACGCGGTGAGCCTTGCCAGGCTGCTACGTGCGGGCGACCTGACGGCCGTCTGGGTGCCCGAGCCGATCCACGAGGCGATGCGCGACTTGGTGAGAGCGCGCCACGCAGCCAGCTTCGACGTCAGAAAGGCGCGCCAGCGCCTGCAGAGCTACCTGCTGGTCCGTGATCGTCACTACGAGTTCAAGATGTGGGGCACCCGTCATCGCGAGTGGCTTAGCCGGCAACTCTTCGAGCACCCGGCCCAGCAGATTGCCTACCAGGGGTACCTGAACGCTTTGGAGCAGGCCGAGGGGCGACGCCTGCAGCTCGAGGAGCAGATCGCGGCTCTCCTGCCGAGTTGGTCTCTCGCACCTGTCGTCACTGCCCGGACGCTGTTCTCGGACGAAGCCGACGGGCCGCTCGATTCCCGAGCGCAAGCGCATGTTCATGGCGATGAAGCGTGAGGTGCTACGGCTGGGCGGCTACGAGCTCGAGGTCTTCGTGTCGCAGACAGCCGAGCTCTGGACGCTTGCGGACAGGGTGATCGACATGGCGGAACTCCGGAGGGCTCCGGAAAGTCGGGTCCAAGCGCTTGATCATGTGCCAACGAGCGGAGCTATGACCCCGGGTCGAGTTGACGTTTGCGCCGCACGGTGACGACCGGTGTCGCGGCGCTTTGCGGCCGGCGGGGCGTGTGCTGCAACGGCGCGCGCGTCTGTGCGGCCGACACCGCCTTTCCGACATGGCGTTTGTTCAGCGGCGCGATGTATTCGCCGTTGACCTGGAAGTAGTTTCCGTTGCCATCCACTGCCAGCGCGCCCTGGCGCGCACCGTGCTGAACGCTGCCAATGAGCCGCAGCGCTGCGTCGACGTTCGGGGCATTTGTGTGCCGCGCCCACTCCGACTGCCCGAGGCGGACGACCCACTTTGCTTTCATCGCAATCAAACTTCTCTCGGGAGCCTACGCCCTGCCTGTGAGCAGGTCTCGTCGCGCCAAACCACGCGCAAACGGCGCGAAAGTGGCCATCGTAGCAGCGGCGACCAGGCCCCAATGCAGGGACTCACGAGAGGAGGCCGAGGCACCTCGAAGAGGTGACCCTGGGCCACGAAGGGTGAATGCAAGAAGCTAGCGATTCGGGTTCGGTGCCGCCGTCCGCCTGACGACGCGCCGATAGACGCCCCTTCGCCTCCGCGTCTCAGAAAATCGGTGCCAAACCGTCTTCCGGATCGCGCTCGACCAGGGTCTTGCCGTCGCGAATGACGCGCGGGATCGTGTCGATGGGCGCCATGTCGAACGCCTCGATTGCGGCTTCCAGCGTCGGACGATATCGACATTGCCGATGCTGAAGCCTGCGGTACGTACGCAGCACGCACTCACTGCTCTTGAACACCGACTCAATGAAGTTTTCGGGACCGCGCTGAATGTTGTCCAGGCAGTCCACGCAGGCGCCGAATTTCGCTCTCGTCCTTGTCGAAAATCTCCTCGCCGCAAACGCAGCAACGCATGGGCGTCGTGCTGGCGTTCGGCTTGTCGCCTGACGCCTGTTCACGAGCTGCTTCCAGTTCGTCCTCGCCGAACATGTCGATCGCCGGCGCCGCGTTGCGTACGAGCCGCGATGCCGACGTGAGGTAGTCGTCGGGCACGGGGGTGCCGTCAATGAACTTCACTTCGACCATGACGGCGCTCCTTCCCGTGTCGCGCAACGCTTCTGCAGCGGCGGCACGTGCTCCGGGTTCTTGATGCGCCACACGGGCGCGAGCACGTAGCCCGAAGGCTCCACGCGGCCGGTGTCCTCGAACAGGCCCGATGCGAGCATCGGCTCCACCAGTGGCTCGTTCTCCGACCAGACCTTGGCGCAGAACTCCGTGTCGCCAACGCGCGCGCCGTACGGCACCAGGTTGGTGGAGAAGACGCCCGGTGGCTCGGCCGTGCCGACGCCCACCAGTTGCACGGCGATCGCACCACCGGCCGGGTACGGGCCGACGCGGACGAGGGCTTCGCCGAACGGCGTCATCACGCGGCCGATGATCTGAGATGGTTCCATCTCGGCCCCCCGTTCACTGGAACAGCGCGATCAGCACGCCGATGACGCCGCAGACGACCGCGACCGCCATGACGAACAGCGTCACGCCGATGAGACGGTCGAACAGGTCGCGCTTGAACGCGCTCAACTCGCTTGCCGCCTCGACACACGCGCCTCTGTTTCGTTGATGTCGCGTCTCAGGTCGCTTTCTGCATTTGACACGTGATCAATCAGCTCTCCGATGACACGCGACACGAGGGCTGCGACGCGG
>CBINBY010000172.1:0-7080 GCA_966248995.1 uncultured Burkholderiales bacterium
GTCACCTACTGGCTCCAGGCCGTAGCCATCGCCATTGGCCTGTTCGGCATCGCGGCCAGTTACTCGGCGCAGGTGCTGGCGCGCCGCAAGGAGTTCGGCCTGCTGGCCCACCTGGGGCTCACGCGGCGGCAGATCCTCGCGGTCGTGGCGGCCGAAGGCGCGGTGTGGACCGCCGCGGGCGCGCTCGTGGGGCTGCTGCTCGGGCTGGCGGTGAGCGTAGTGCTGGTGCACGTGGTGAATCCGCAGAGCTTCCACTGGACCATGGACCTGCTGCTGCCCTGGGAGCGGCTGGCCCTGCTGTGCGCCGCGGTTGTCGCCGCGGGCACCGCGACCGCGTGGCTGGCGGGGCGCAGCGCGGCCGGAGTGCAGATGGCCTTGGCCGTGAAGGAAGACTGGTGATGCACGCCGTGTGACGATGTCTCGCATGAGCTCGTTCGTCCAAGCGCCTGGGCCGGCCCACTCGCCCCTGCGACGTGCCCTGCTGTGCGGCGGCTTAGGCTTGGCCGCCCCGATGCACACCGTACTGGCCACGCCCACGTCCCCCGGCGTGCGGCCTCGCACCTTGCGCTTCCCCGAAGACTTCGGCGCGCATCCGGACACCCGCATCGAATGGTGGTATGTGACCGGCTCGCTGTCGGGGGCTGGTTGGCTGCACGGCTTCCAGGTCACCTTCTTCCGCTCGCGCACGCCGGTGCCTGCCACGCAGGCCAGCCGCTTCGCCGCCCGGCAACTCGTGTTCGCGCACATCGCGCTCACCGACCTGCGGGCGGGGCGGCTGCGGCACGACCAGCTGCTCGCGCGCACGGGCTTCGGCATCGCGGCCACTGCCGAAGGCGACACGGATGTGAAGCTGCGCGGGTGGTCGCTGCGCCGGGAGGGGCCAGCCACGCAGAGCGTGTACCGCGCGCATGCCGCAAGCGAGGCAGCGCGCTTCGGCATCGACCTCGCGCTCGCCACCACGCAGCCGGTGCTGCTGCAAGGCGACGCCGGCTATTCGCGCAAGGGCCCGCGGCCGGAGCAGGCAAGCCACTACTACAGCCAGCCGCTGCTCAGGGTGCAAGGCACGCTCTCGCTCGACGGCGAGCGGCTTCCGGTGCAGGGCCGTGCATGGCTCGACCACGAATGGAGCGACGAACTGCTCGACCCCGATGCCGTGGGCTGGGACTGGATCGGCATGAACCTCGACGACGGCAGCGCGCTCACCGCGTTCCGCCTGCGCCGCGCCGATGGCCGGACGCTGTGGGCGGGGGGAAGCTTCCGCTCACCGGGCCAGGCCGCGCGCATCTTCACGCCCGGCGAGGTGGTGTTCGTCCCGGGCCGCACGTGGACGAGCCCCTCGTCGCGCGCCCGCTACCCCGTGGAATGGACCGTGCAAACACCCGCCGGCCGCCATGCGGTGAAGGCTCTGCTGGATGCGCAGGAGCTCGACAGCCGTTCGAGCACCGGCTCGATCTACTGGGAGGGCTTGAGCGAGCTCCAGGACGAAGGCGGCCGACGCATCGGACTCGGCTATCTCGAGATGACCGGCTACGCCGGAACCCTGCGCCTGTGACGCATAGACTCTCGCCCCATGTCCGCTCCGAATGCCCTCGAAGCGCGGGCCGCCGCCACGCCGCGCGCTGACGCTCCCGCTCCCGTTCCCACCAAGACCGTTCGTTCCCTCAGTGGCCTGACACCCTTCCTGCGCCCGTACAAGGGGCGCATCGCATTGGCCCTGCTGTTCCTGGTCGGCGCGGCCCTGAGCACGCTCGTGTTCCCCATGGCACTCAAGTCGCTCATCGACCAGGGGCTGATCGCGGCCGATCCCGGCGCGCGCGTGATGGCCTTGCGCCAGCACTTCTTCGCCCTCTTCGCCGTGGGCGCGGCGCTCGGGCTTTTCTCCGCGCTGCGCTTCTACATGGTCACCTGGCTGGGCGAGCGCGTCACGGCCGATCTGCGCGACGCGGTGTACGCGCACGTGGTGCAGCAAAGCCCCGAGTTCTTCGAGACCACGCAGACGGGCGAGGTGCTGTCACGTCTGACCACCGACACCACGCTGGTGCAGACCGTCGTCGGTTCCAGCCTCAGCATGGGCCTGCGCAACACCGTGATGGGAGTCGGCGCGATGGTCATGCTCATCGTCACCAACCCGTATGTGATGTCGCAGGTGCTGGGCATCCTGGTGCTCGTGGTGCTGCCTTCGCTCTACTTCGGCCGGCGCGTGCGCAAGCTCAGCCGCGCCAGCCAGGACCGCGTGGCCGACTCCAGCGCCATCGCTGCCGAGGTGCTCAATGCCATCCCCGTGGTGCAGAGCTACACGCAGGAAGGCCGCGAGGCCGAGCGCTTCCACCAGTCCACGCAGAGCGCCTTTGCCACCGCCGTGAAGCGCACGCGCATGCGCTCCTTCCTGGTGGCGTTCATCATCACGGCGACCTTCGGCGCGCTGCTGTGGGGCCTGTACCAAGGCACCCAGGCCGTGCTGCAAGGGCGCATCAGTGCCGGCCACCTGGGGCAGACGGTCGTCTACGTGATCATCCTCGTGTCCTCGGTGGCCGTGCTGGCCGAGGTGTACGGCGACCTGCTGCGCGCGGCCGGCGCGACCGAGCGGCTGATCGAGCTTATGTCGGCGCGCTCGTCCATCGCCTCCCCGGCGCGACCGGTGCCCCTGCCCCCGGCGCGCGGCGGCTCGACCGTCGAGCTGGACCGCGTGACCTTCCGCTATCCGTCGCGGCCACAGCATGCAGCTCTGCTCAACTTCACCCTGCACGTGGCGCGCGGCGAGACTGTCGCGCTGGTGGGCCCCAGTGGCGCGGGCAAGAGCACGGTGTTCCATCTGCTGCTGCGCTTCTACGATGCGGGCGAAGGCCGCGTGGCGGTCGATGGGGCTTCGGTGCGCGACGCCTCCTTGGTCGACCTGCGGCATCGCATCGGCATCGTCCCGCAGGACAGCGTGATCTTTTCCGCCAACGCTCTGGAGAACATCCGCTACGGCCGGCCGGAGGCCAGCGACGAGGAGGTAATCTCCGCCGCGCGCGCCGCCTATGCCCACGACTTCATCACCGCGTTGCCGGAGGGTTATCAGACCTTCCTCGGCGAGCGCGGCGTGCGGCTGTCGGGCGGACAACGCCAGCGCATCGCCATCGCCCGCGCCATGCTCAAGAACCCGCCTCTGCTGCTGCTCGACGAAGCCACCAGCGCCCTCGATGCCGAGAGCGAGCGCATGGTCCAGGCCGCGCTGGAGTCCGCAATGAAGGACCGCACGACGCTGGTCATCGCGCACCGGCTGTCGACCGTGCAGCGGGCCGACCGCATCGTGGTGATGGAGGCGGGCCAGATCGTGGAGGTGGGCACGCACGCCGAGCTCGCTGCCGCGGGCGGCCTGTATGCCCGCTTGGCGGCGATGCAGTTCGACATGCAAGTTGCATCTTGAGGCGCATGCGCGTCCTCGGTTTCATACGTTGTAGGCAGGGGCCGACAGGCCGGGCATGCCGTGTCCGGCAGACACCCGCCTGCCGGGCGCAACACCATTCGATGTGCAGAAAAGGAGAATGAACATGACTACTCGACGCAACCAGATCCGTGTGGCGGCGCTGGGCATCACGGCTGCGGCCGTCATGCTGGCCGGCTGCGAGAACATGACCGAGCGCCAGCGCGGCACCGCCATCGGCGCGGGCATCGGCGCCGGCGTGGGCGCGGTCATCGGCAAGGCCACGGGCGGCAAGGCCGGCACGGGGGCCGTGGTCGGTGGCGCGCTGGGCGCGGTGGCCGGGAACGTGTGGTCCAAGCGGCAGGAAGAGCGCCGCGCCGCCATGGAGCAGGCCACGCGGGGCACCGGTGTCGAGGTGAGTCGCACGGCGGACAACCAGCTGAAGGTCCAGATCCCCAACGACATCTCGTTCGACGTCAACAGCGCGGCCATCAAGCCGCAGCTGCGCGGCGTGCTCGACCCGTTCGCCTCCAGCGTGCGCGACGATCCGAACGTGCGTCTCGTGATTGTGGGCCACACCGACAGCACCGGCTCGGCGGCCATCAACAACCCGTTGTCGATGGAGCGCGCGCAAAGCGTGCGCGACTACCTGGCCACCCGTGGCGTGGCGCCGCAGCGCGTGGAAGTGGCCGGCCGCGGCGACCGCGAGCCGATCGCCGACAACCACACGGATGCCGGCCGCGCCAAGAACCGCCGCGTGGAAATCTTCCTGCGCGAACCGGCGGCTTGAGGCACCTCGCCTCTTGGCACCACACGGCCCTGCGGGGCCGTTTTTCATGGGGGATCCGCCGCCCTGTTTCGGATAATGCGGTGCCTTCTTGCGAAGGCTCGAGCCCAACACCTCGCAGCCCTTTCGACACCTCTTCGGAGCCCACTGACTTGAACCGCCCGATCCGCTCCCAGTACGAAGACTTCATGCGCCACGTGCACACGCACGGCGTAGCCAAGGCGGACCGCACGGGCACGGGGACGCGCAGCGTGTTCGGCCACCAGATGCGCTTCGATCTCAGCGAGGGATTTCCGCTGGTGACCACGAAGAAAGTCCACCTGAAGTCGGTGATCCTCGAACTGCTGTGGTTCCTGCGCGGCGACAGCAACGTTCGCTGGCTGCAGGAGCGCGGCGTGACCATCTGGGACGAATGGGCGCGCGCCGACGGCGACCTGGGCCCCGTGTACGGCGTGCAGTGGCGCTCCTGGCCCACCCCGGACGGCGGCCACATCGACCAGATCGCCGAGGTCGTGCATACGCTCAAGACCAACCCCGATTCGCGCCGCATCATCGTGAGCGCGTGGAACGTGGCCGACCTGCACAAGATGGCACTCATGCCATGCCATGCGTTCTTCCAGTTCTACGTGGCCGAAGGAAGGCTGAGCTGCCAGCTCTACCAACGCAGCGCGGACATCTTCCTGGGCGTGCCGTTCAACATCGCGAGCTATGCCTTGCTCACGCACATGCTCGCGCAGCAATGCGACCTGGAACCGGGCGAGTTCATCTGGACGGGCGGCGATTGCCACATCTACAGCAATCATCGGGAGCAGGTGGAGCTGCAGCTGTCGCGCCCACCCTACCCCTACCCCACGCTGAACATCAGGCGCCAGCCGCCTTCGATCTTCGACTACGAGTACGAGGACTTCGAGGTGCTGGACTACCAGCACCATCCGGCAATCAAGGCGCCTGTCGCGGTGTAGGGAAGGGCGTTCCCCCACATACCGTTCGCGGCCCCACCATTCAAGACAGCGCCGCGATCACCTCCGGCGGGGCCTGCACCAGTTCGATCAGCACGCCCTCGCCACCATAGGGAAACTCGTCGCTGCCCTTCGGGTGCACGAAGCAGATGTCGTGACCCGCGGCCCCCTTGCGGATGCCGCCCGGCGCGAAGCGCACACCCTGCGCCGCCAGCCACTCCACCGCCTTGGGCAGGTCGTCGATCCACAGGCCGATGTGGTTGAGCGGTGTCGCGTGCACCGCCGGTGTCTTCCGGGGATCGAGCGGCTGCATGAGGTCGACTTCCACCCGGTGCACACCCCGCCCCATCGCGCAGATGTCCTCGTCGACGTTCTCCCGCTCGCTGACGAAGTGGCCGGTGACTTCCAGTCCCAGCTTGTCGACCCACAGCGCGCGCAGGTGCTCCTTGCTCTCGCCGCCGATGGCAACCTGCTGGATGCCCAGCACCTTGAATGGACGCATCGTCGCGGACATCACTCGAACTCCAGGATCACCTGGTCCACCGCCAGGCTCTCGCCCTTGCCGGCCACCACCCGGGCAACCACCGCATCCTGCGAGGCGACGAGGATGTTCTCCATCTTCATCGCCTCGATCACCGCCAGCCGTTCGCCGGCGCGCACAGCCTGACCGGGCTGCACGGCCACATCGACCAGCAGCCCGGGCATCGGCGAGAGCAGATAGCGCGACAGGTCGGGCGGCGGCTTGTAGGGCATGAGCGCGTTCAACTGCGCCGCGCGAGGCGTGAAGACTTTCGCGTCGATCTGCGTGCCGTCGTGGACCACACGATAGGCCAGCCCCGTGCGCTCGATCTGCGCGCAGAACGGCCGGCCTTTGCAGGTACCGCGCACCACCACCTGCCGCAGCGGCGTGTGCATCTCCACCCGGTAGCTGCGGCTGCCCGAACGCACGACGAAAGCCTTGTCCTCCACCCGCACCGACAGCGGCACTTCCTCCATGCGGCCATCGGATGAGCAGGTCACGACGACGAACTCCTCGCCCACCCGGTACTCGTGCCCGGGCAACTGCCCCGACAGTCGCATCGCGCGCTGCGTATGGACTCGATTGGCCACTGCGGCGAGCACGCGCAGGAAGGTGGGATCCTCGTGCGCGACGGCATCGGCCGAATAGCCCCGAGGGAACTGCTGCGCGATGAAGCCGGTGTCGAAGTCGCCGGCCACGAACTTCGGGTGTGCGAGCAGCGCGGCCTGGAATGCAATGTTCGAGCTGATGCCGCGGATGGCGAAGCCGTTGAGCGCGTGCCGCATCTTCGCGATCGCGTCGTGCCGGTCGCTGCCGTGCACGATGAGCTTAGCGATCATCGAGTCGTAGTACAGCGGGATCTCGCCACCCTCGACCACCCCCGTGTCCACTCGCACGCCGCCTTCCTCCGGCGGCGGCTGGTAGCGCACTAGTCGGCCGGTGGAGGGCAGGAAGTTGCGCAGCGGGTCCTCGGCGTTGATGCGGCACTCCATCGCCCAGCCTCGTCGTGCGACATCCTCTTGCTTGAACGGAAGCGGCTCGCCGGCCGCCACGCGGATCATCAGCTCGACCAGATCCAGCCCGGTGATGCACTCGGTGACTGGGTGCTCCACCTGCAGCCTCGTGTTCATTTCCAGGAAGTAGAAGCCGCGGTCCTTGCCGACCACGTACTCGACCGTGCCCGCGCTCTGGTAGTTCACCGCCTTCGCCAGCGCCACCGCCTGTTCGCCCATGGCCCGGCGCGTGGCCTCGTCGAGGAAGGGGCTCGGCGCCTCCTCGATCACCTTCTGGTGGCGGCGTTGAATGGAGCACTCGCGCTCCCACAGGTACACCACCTGGCCGTGCGCATCGCCCAGCACCTGGATCTCGATGTGCCGCGGCTGCTCGATGAACTTCTCGATGAACACGC
>CBINBY010000173.1:0-7073 GCA_966248995.1 uncultured Burkholderiales bacterium
ATAGCCCGGCATGGGCCACCATCGTGCCCTTCGGGCGGCCGGTGGAGCCCGAGGTATAGATGACGTAGGCCAGGTGCTGCGGCGTGAGGCCCAGGGAAGCGGCATCGAGGTTGGCGGCCGGCAGCGACGGCCACGAATGATCGACATCGAGCTGAAGCACCGCCAAAGACGGCGCCAAGTCTCCCAGCGCCCCTAGTACACCGGACTCCGTGAGCAGCACGCGAGGCGAGCTGTCGGCGACCATGAAGGCCAGCCGCTCGGCGGGGTAATTGGGGTCCAGGGGTACATAGGCGCCGCCCGCCTTCAGCGTGGCCAGTAGCGCGACCACCATTTGGATACCGCGCGGCAGTGCAATGGCCACGCGGGTGTCGGGTGCGATGCCCAGCGCGATGAGGTAATGGGCGAGGCGGTTGGCCTGCGAGTTCAGTTCCGCATAGCTGAGCGAGGTCTCTTCGAAGACCAGCGCCGTGGCATCGGGAGTACGGGCGGCCTGTTCCTCGAACAGCTGGTGGATGCAGCGCTCGGCGGGGAAAGATGCCGAGGTGCCGTTGAAACCCCGCAGGAGCTGGTGCTTCTCGTCGTCAGACAAGAGCGGGAGTCGCGTCACGATCGCCTGGTCATCGGCCACGAGCGCGCGCAGCAGGGTTTGCCAATGGGCGATGTGACGCTCGACAGTGGCGCGGTCGAAGAGCGCGCAGGCGTAGCCGATGTGGGCAGCGATGCAGTCGCCCGCGTCATGGAGCGACAGATCCAGGTCGAACCTGATGGTGGACGCCTCGGCACCCACAGGTTGCAGTTGCAGGCCCGGCATCTCGAGGCTGCCCTGCGGGGCGTTCTGCCAGGCAAACATGACCTGGAAGACGGGACTGTGGGCCAGGCTGCGCTGAGGGCTGAGGGTCTCGACGACCTGCTCGAAGGGCACGTCCTGATGCTCCTGGGCGGCGAGCGCGGTGGCGCGCACCTGGGCCAGCAGCTGGGCCACGGAGGTCGAGCTGGACAGGTCGATGCGCAGCGCCTGCGTGTTGACGAAGAACCCAATGAGCGGCTCGATCTCGGCGCGGTGCCGGTTGGCCACCGGAGTGCCGATGACAACATCCGACTGCCCCGACAGACGCGCGAGCAGCGCGGCCCATGCGGCCAGCAGCGTCATGAACAGCGTGGTGCCGTGGCGCTGGCTCAAGGCCTTGAGGTTCTTGGTGAGTTCGGCATCGAGTTCGAAGCCGAAGGAGGCCCCCGCGTAGTCCTGCACCCGCGGGCGAGGTCGGTCGGTGGGCAGCTCCAGCAGTGCCGGGGCGCCCGACAGGTGATCGCGCCAGAAGTCGAGCTGGCGTTGCAGCACCTCGCCGGTGATCCAGCGGCGCTGCCACACCGCGTAGTCGGCGTACTGGATGGTGAGCGGTAGCAGCGGATCGGGTTGTCCCTGCGAGAACGCCGCGTACAGGGCGCTGAACTCGTTGATCAACACCCCCATGGACCAGCCATCTGAAACGATGTGGTGCATCGTGACGAGCAGCGCATGGTCATCATCTGCCAGGCGGATCAGGCGGCCGCGGATGAGCGGGCCGTGGTTGAGATCGAAGGGCGCGCTGGCTTCCTCGGCGGCCAGGCGTTCGAGCTTGGCCTCGGCCTCAGCATGGCCCGACAGATCCGCCTGCGACAGCGCGAAACCCATCTCGGGTGCGGCGACGACTTGCACCGGGGCACCGTCGACCGAGGTGAAGCAGGTGCGCAGCGCCTCGTGGCGCTCGACGATGCGGTTGAGTGCGGCGTGCAGCGCGGCCACATCGAGCGAGCCCTTCAGGCGCACACCGCCGGGGATCGCGTAGGCGGCGCTCGCGCGCTCGTCGAGCTGGGCGAGGAACCACAGGCGATGCTGGGCGAAGGACAGGGGCAGCGCCTCATGGCGAGACGCGGGCACGATGGCCGGCAGCGCACTGGCGCTGGCCGCCTCCACGCGCTGGGCGAAGCCGGCCAGGGTGGGCTGGGCGAACAGCTCGGCCAGCGGCACTTCCAGGCCGAGCGTGGCGCGGATGCGCGAGGTCAATTGCACGGCCAGCAGGGAATGACCACCCAGGATGAAGAAGTCCTCGTGGCGGCCGATGCGCTCGAGTCCCAGCAATTCACTCCAGAGGCGGGCAAGGAGGGTCTCCATTTCGCCTTGCGGGGACTCGTAGGTGCGCGCGCCCAAGGCATCTTCCTCGGGGGAAGGCAGGGCACGACGGTCGAGCTTGCCGTTGGGCGTGAGCGGAAGAACGTCCAGGGTTACGTAGGCCGCCGGGACCATGTACTCGGGCAGGCGTGAGCCGAGATGCTGGCGCAGGACTTCAGGCGCAGCTTCGCCGACGACGTAGGCCACCAGCCGCTTGTCGCCCGGCGCATCCTCCCGAGCGAGCACCACGGCGTCGCGCACTTCGGGATGCGAGCGCAGCGCGGCCTCGATCTCGCCCAGCTCGATGCGGAAACCTCGAATCTTGACTTGGTGGTCGTTGCGCCCAAGGAACTCGATGGTGCCGTCAGGCCGCCAGCGCCCCAGGTCGCCGGTCTTGTACATCCGCGAGCCGGGCTCACCGAACGGATCGGGGACAAAGCGCTCGGCGGTCAGATCGGGGCGGCCCAGGTATCCGCGGGTCACGCCGCCGCCGCTGATGTAAAGCTCGCCTGCCATCCCCACAGCCACAGGGGCACCGAACTTGTCGAGGATGTAAATGCGAGCGTTGGCGACGGGACGCCCGATGTGCGGTGCGACCGCCGTCGTCTGAATGAATGCGATGGTCGAGTCGACCGTGCATTCGGTCGGGCCGTAGACGTTGTAGTAGCGGGTGTCGGTCGATCCTGCCAGCGTTCCCCAGAGGGCGGGGTCGATGGCTTCGCCGCCCACGAGCGCCAGGGTCGGAGCCCGCCACGCCGCCGATGCCCACGCAGAATGGATGAGCTGGAGCTGTGACGGCGTGCAGTCGAATGCATCGATACGCTCGGTAGCGATCAAGTTCAGCAGTGCGGTGGCGTCGCGCCGGGCCGAGTCGGGCACGATCACGAGAGTGCGCCCCGAGGCCAACTGCACCCACTGCTGCACCGAAGCGTCGAAAGAGAGCGAGGCGTTGAGGCTCACCCGCTCGATGCCGCCATGGTAGGCGTAGATGCCGCGCTCCAGTGCGGCCCAGATATGGACCGCATTGCGGTGGGCGACCATCACCCCCTTCGGCAGTCCCGTGGAGCCCGAGGTGTAGATGACGTAAGCGAGGTGCGAGGGCATGAGCCCCAACTCGGCGGGTTCAGGGTTGTGCGTGGGTTGATGGGCCCAGTTGCCCGAGTCGTCAAGCTCCAGCACCGTCGCAGTGAGCAGGGCGCGGCTTGCAGGAAGCCGCTCCTGAACAGCAGTGTGGGTGAGGACCACGCGCGGCCGGCAGTCGTCGAGCATGTACGCCAGCCGCTCGGCCGGGTAGTCCGGGTCCAGCGGCACATAGGCGCCGCCGGCCTTCAGTGTGGCCAGCAGGGCCACAACCATGTCGATGCCGCGCGGCAAGGCAATGGCCACCCGCGAGTCCTTGCGCACTCCCACGGCGATAAGTTGGTGGGCAATGCGGTTGGCCAGCGCGTTCAGCTCGCTGTACGTAAGCAAGGTGTCTTCGAAGACCAGCGCCGTGGCCTCGGGGGTGCGGTCGACCTGCTCCTCGAACAGCTGGTGGATGCACCGCTCGTGCGGGAAGGGAGTGGCGGTGTTGTTGAAGGCGCTCAGGAGGTGCTGCTGCTCGGGCTCGGTGAGCAGTGGCAGGCGGGCGACGCATGCGGAATCGTCGGCGACCAGGCCACGCAGCAGGGTCTGCCAATGGGCGAGATGGCGCTCGACGCTGGAGCGGTCGAACAGCCCGCAGGCATACCCCAGGCTGCCGGCGATGCGCTCGCCGGCGTCGTGCAGGATCAGTTCCAGGTCGAACCTGGCGGTGGTGGAGGACGCGCCCACTGGCTCCAGCTGCAGCCCGGGCAGGTCCAACGAGCCTTCGGGCGCGTTCTGCCATGCGAACCAGACCTGGAAGATGGGGCTGTGCGCCATCGAGCGAGTTGGGCTCAGGGCCTCAACGACCTGCTCGAAGGGAATGTCCTGGTGCTCCTGCGCGGCCAATGCGGTGGCGCGCACCTGGCCGAGGAGTTCGGCCAGGGAGGGCGAGCCAGACAGGTCGACGCGCAGCGCCTGCGTGTTCACGAAGAACCCGATGAGCGGCTCGATCTCGGCATGGTGGCGGTTGGCCACCGGGGTGCCGATGACGACATCGGACTGACCCGACAGACGCGACAGCAGCGCAGCCCACGCAGCCAGCAGTGTCATGAACAGCGTGGAGCCGTGGCGCTGGCTCAGGGCCTTGAGGTGGGCGGTGAGTTCGGCATCAAGCTCGAAGCCGAAGGACGCGCCCGTGTAGTCCTGCACTGCGGGGCGGGGCCGGTCGGTGGGCAACTCCAGCAGGGCCGGCGCGCCACCGAGATGATTGCGCCAGAAGTCGAGCTGGCGTTGCAGCACCTCGCCGGTGATCCAACGGCGCTGCCACACGGCGTAGTCGGCGTACTGAATGGGCAGTGGTGGCAGGGGATCGGGCCGGCCTTGCGAGAACGCGGCGTACAAGGCGCTGAACTCGTTGACCAGCACGCTCATGGACCAGCCGTCGGAGACGATGTGGTGCATCGTCACGAGCAGCGCATGGTCGTCGTCGGCCAGGCGGATCAGGCGGGCGCGAATGAGCGGCCCATGTGCGAGGTCGAAGGGTGCAAGGGCTTCCTCGGCAGCCAGGCGCTCCAGCTCAGCCTCGGCGTCGGCATGGTTCGACAGGTCCGCGTGCGACAGGGCGAGACCCATCTCGGGCGCAGCGACGACTTGCACCGGGGTGCCGTCGACGGAGCCAAAGCAGGTGCGCAGCGCCTCGTGGCGCGCAACGACGCGGTTCATCGCCGCCTGCAGGGCGGCGCCATTGAGCGAGCCCTTCAGGCGCACACCGACGGGGATCGAATAGGCGGCGTCCGCGCGGTCGTCGAGCTGCGCGAGGAACCACAGTCGCTGTTGCGCGAACGACAGGGGCAGCGCCTCATGACGCGGCGCGGGCACGATGGCCGGCAGCACACTGCCGGTGGCTGCCGCCACGCGCTTGGCGTAGCCGGCCAGGGTGGGCTGGGCGAACAACTCGGCCAGCGGGACCTCCAGGCCCAGCGTGGCGCGGATGCGCGAGGTCAGCTGCACGGCCAGCAGCGAGTGGCCGCCCAGCGCGAAGAAGTGGTCATGGCGGCCGATGCGCTCGATGCTCAGCAGTTCCGACCAGATCGGCGCGAGGGTGGTCTCGATCTCGCCTTGTGGCGCTTCATGCGCAGGAGCGCCGTAGGCCGAGCCATCCGGCGCAGGAAGGGCCTTGCGGTCGAGCTTGCCGTTCGGTGTGAGGGGCAAAGTGTCCAGCAGCACGTAGGCCGCCGGGATCATGTACTCGGGCAGGCATGAGCCGAGATGCGTTCGCAGCGCCTCGGGCGCCGCCTCACCGACGACATAAGCCACCAGCCGCTTGCCGCCCGGGCCGTCCTCGCGGGCGAGCACGACGGCTTCTCGCACCTCGGGATGCGAGCGCAACGCGGCCTCGATCTCACCCGGCTCAATGCGGAACCCACGGATCTTCACCTGGTGGTCATTGCGGCCGAGGAACTCGATCGTGCCGTCGGCAAGCCAGCGCCCCACGTCGCCGGTCTTGTACATGCGCGAGCCGGGCTCGCCGAACGGATCGGGGATGAAGCGCTCGGCTGTGAGGTCCGCACGCTTGAGATAGCCGCGGGCCAGGCCGAGCCCGCCGATGTGGATCTCGCCGGGCACGCCCATCGGCACGGGCGCACCGTGTGCGTCCAGCAGGTAGATGCGCGTGTTCGAGATCGGCCGGCCCAGCGGAATGCCGCGCGCTCCAGGCGGCACCTCGTGCACCTCGTGCGTAATGGCAAAGGTGGTGGTTTCCGTTGGACCATAGCCGTTGAGCAGGTGCTGCGGGGGGTTGTCTCGCAGCACCTGGGCGATCACCTGGGGATCGAGGGCATCGCCTCCGACAATGAGATAACGAAGCTGCGCGTACACGCCCGACAGAGCCTGGGCGTACTGGTTGAACAAGCCCACAGTGAGCCACAGCACACTCACCGCGTGGCGCTGCAGCGCCAGAGCGAAGCGCGGCGCATCGAGCAGGATGTCCTGCGAGATGACGACCAGGGTGCCGCCGTGCAGCAGCGGAGCCCACACTTCCAGCGTGCTGGCATCGAACGCCGGGTTGGCGGCGAAAGCCACGCGGTCTGATGCGTCAAAGCGGGCGTAGCCGTTGTTCACCACCAGCTTGACCACCGCCTGATGCGCCACCATCACGCCCTTCGGCGTGCCGGTGGAGCCGGAGGTGTACATGACATAGGCGCCGGCCTGCGGGTGTACCGGCCGCTGTGGATCGGTGTAGACACCGGGTTCGGCGAGCCGGTCCACTTCGAGCCGCGTCAGTCCGAGCAGGGAGCAATGGCTGCGGCACACCAGCACGCGGGCGGCGCAGTCGGCCAACATGAAATGCAGCCGCTCGGTGGGATGCTCCAGATCCAGCGGCACATAGGCCGCGCCGCACTTGAGCACCGCCAATTCAGCGGCCACCAAATCGTCGGAGCGAGGCAGGGCCAGCGCCACGCAATCGCCGGCACTTACGCCGAGGGTGATGAGGTGGTGCGCAATGCGGTTGGCCCGTGCATTGAGTTCGCGGTAAGTGAGCGAGGCGCCTTCGAAGGCGTAGGTGAGCGATGCACCCTCGAAGACGACGGCGATCGCGTCTGGCGTGCGCGTCGCTTGCTGCTCGAACAGATCGTGGATCGTGGATCCGTGGGGGTACTCCGCAGCCGTGTCGTTCCACTGCACCAACACGCGATGACGCTCAGCGTCGTCGAGCAGCGGAAGCTGCCCGATGCGCTGTTGCGGGTCGGCGGCCACGCCCTCCAGCAACCGGCTGAAATGCCCGGCCAGGCGCTCGATGGTGCTGGCGTCGAAGAGGTCGGTGTTGTATTCGAACTCGGTCTTGAGCTGCTCGCCTTCT
>CBINBY010000174.1:0-7073 GCA_966248995.1 uncultured Burkholderiales bacterium
GGGTGGGTGAACGAGACATGGGTGTCGTGCCGGTCCGACCAGCACCGTTCGCGCTGGGCCTGTCGAAGCGCCGCGCTGACCGTGGTGCCAAGGCTTAGACAAGCTCTGCCCAAACTGTTGGGTGAACGATACCTGGGTGTCCTGTCGATCCCATCAGCACCGTTCACGCTGAGCCTGTCGAAGCGCCGCGCTGACCGTGGTGCCAAGGCTTCGACACGCTCAGCCCAAACGGGTGGGTGAACGAGACCTGGGTGTCCTGCCGATCCCACCGGCACCGTTCGCGCTGAGCCTGTCGAAGCGCCGCGCTGACTGTGGTGTCAAGGCTTCGACAAGCTCAGCCCGAACGGGTGGGTGAACGAGACCTGGGTGTCGTGCCGGTCCCACCAGCACCGTTCGCGCTGAGCCTGTCGAAGCGCCGCGCTGGGACCGTGATGGCAGGGCTTCGACAAGCTGAGCCCGAACGGGTCGGCGAACGAGAGGAGGTAGTCCGGCCGATCCCGGCGGCTACCTGTGCCTGACCGCCCTATTCTTGCCGGCGTGCTTGGCCGCGTAGAGCGCGTTGTCGGCATCTTCGATCAGCACGTCGGGCGCCTCGCCCTGCCGGGGCTGTCGGCACGCCACCCCGATGCTCACGGTCACGTGATCGGACACGGTGGACGCCCCGTGCGGCAGGCGCAGCGCCGCCACGCTCTCGCACAGGCTTGCTGCACGCTGCACCGCCCCTTCCGTCGACGTCGAAGGCAGCAGCATCACGAACTCTTCCCCGCCATATCGGGCGGCCACGTCCGTGCTGCGGCGGGTGTGCTCGCGCATCACCTCGGCCAGGCGCTTGAGCACCTCGTCGCCGGCCTGATGCCCATGGGCGTCGTTGTAGCCCTTGAAGTCGTCCACGTCGATCATGCACACCGACAGGACGCTGCGTTCGCGTACCGCGCGGTGGAATTCGGCTTCCATGCATGTGTTGAAGTGACGCCGATTGCTCAGGCCGGTCAGCCCGTCAGTGGTGCTCAGCCGCTGCAGCTCGAGGTTCATCTCCAGCAGCTTCTGCTGGCTCTCCTTGAGCGCACGGTAGGCCTCGTCGCGCTGCAGCTGGTTGAGATAGGCGCGCGAGTGATGGCGAATGCGGGCCACCAGCTCGATGGCGTCCGGCAACTTGACGAGGTAGTCGTTGGCGCCGGCCTTGAAACTGTCGCGCTTGACCACCGGATCCTCCCGCGTGGACAGCACGATGATCGGCACGTCGCGCGTGCTGGCCCGGTGCCGGTACTCATGCACGAGGGTCAGGCCGTCTGCGCCGGGCAGGACCAGGTCCTGGAGGATCACGGTGGGCTTGATCTCAAGGGCGGAGGCCAGCGCCTTCTCCGCGTCGCGGCAATAGTGGAAATCGATGTCTGTCTGGTCTGCAAGCATGCGACGCACCGCCTCGGCCACGATCGCCTGGTCGTCGACCAGCATCACCATCGAGCGATAGTTCTCTTCCAGCGGTTTTGCCGGAAATGCCGGCGCTGTCGCGTTCATGTTCACTCCTCTTCGAACTGCAAACGCTGCACCAGGTGATCGGCGATCCGGTGCAGGGGAAGGACGGCACGCGCCGCGTCGATCTGCACGGCAGCCTTGGGCATGCCGTAGACAGCGCAGCTCGCCTGGTCCTGCGCGATGGTGTAGTGGCCCCGGTCGCGCAGTGCCTTCAGGCCCCGTGCACCGTCGTTTCCCATGCCGGTGAGCACCACGCCCACCACGCTGCCGGGCCAGTGGCTGCACACGCTGCGGAAAAACACGTCCACCGACGGGCGATACGCCAGCTCGCTGGGTTCGACCTGGTAGGCCAGCTTGCGCCCCGGCATGAGCACGAGGTGGTCATTGGTGGCAGCCAGCAGGACCGTGCCGGCCAGGGGCTCGTCTCGCTCCTGCGCGATGTGAACGGGCAAGGAGCTCTTTCCTCCCAGCCAGTGCGCCATCCCGGGCGCGAACTGCTGGTCGACGTGCTGCACGATGACGACGGCCGCCGCGTAGTCGGCGGGCAGCCCGCGCAGCACGGTGGCCACGGCTTCCGGTCCCCCCGCGGAGGCACCGATGACCACCAGCTGGCGCGCCCTGGCGCCGCGGGTCACGGCGGGAGCGCTCGCGTGCCTCTCGCCCAGCACGGCCTCGATGCGATCGAGCTTGCGCAGCAGCGCCTCGCCCCCGGAGCCCGCTCCGCGTCGCTCGGCGACGGGCGTGTCGACCGCATCCAGCGCGCCAGCCCCCATGGCCTCGAAGACCATGCCCGCCCTGGCTCCCACGTCGCTCGTGACGACGAGCACCGCACAGGGCGTGGCGGCCATGATGCGGCGTATCGCTTCCACGCCGTCCATCCCCGGCATCAGGAGATCCATGAGCACCACATCGGGCGTGTCGCGCGCGCACAGCGCCACGGCTTCCTCGCCGTCACGGGCGATCCATGAAACACGGTACAGCGGTCGTCGCGCCAACGTGGCGCGCAGCGTCTCGATGGCCAGGGACGAGTCGTTGACGAGGCCGATCTTCACGAGGTGGCCTCGCCGATCAAATCGACCACTGCGCGCAACAGCGCCTCGTCATGGAAGCCGCTCTTGGCCAGGTAGTGGTCCGCCCCGGCCTCCAGGCCCCGCCGCCGGTCCGCCTCGCGGTCCTTGTAGGAAACGATCATCACGGGCAGGGCCTGCAGGTGAGGGTCGTTGCGGATCATGCGAACGAGCTCGATGCCGTCGGTGCGCGGCATGTCGACATCGGTGATGACAAGGTCGAACGGCTGGGTACGCGCCGCGTTCCAGCCGTCCATGCCGTCCACGGCGACATCGACCCGATAGCCGCGGGATTCGAGCAGCTTGCGCTCCAGTTCGCGCACCGCGAGCGAGTCGTCGACCACGAGCACGCGCTTGCGCTGCAGGGCCTTCGCCGCGCTGTCCGCCGCATGGAGACGGCGCAGTCCGCCGTCGCTGCCCATCCGTTCAACGGCACGCAGGAGGTCCTCCACGTCGAGGATCAGCACCACCGAACCATCGTCCATGACGGCGCCGGACGTCACGTGCTGGACCTTGCCCAGTCGCTCGTCCAGCGGCTGCATCACCAGTTCCTTCTCGTCGGAGGCCCGATCGACCACCAGGCCGCACACCCGCGGGAACTCCCCGATGACCACGACCGTCAGCTCAGCGCCGTGCGCGGGCTCGGCACCGTGCCCGAGCAGCTGCCGCGCGGACACCAGGCTGACCTGCTGACCGTCCAGCGCAACATGGTGGCGCCCTTCGAACTGCTGCAGCTCACGAGTCGCGAGGCGCAAGGTGCGCACGATGCGGTTGAGCGGGAATGCATAGGCCTCGCCGGACACCTCCACCAGCAAGGCGCGCACGACCGACAGCGTCAGGGGGAGCAGGAGGTGGAACGTCGTGCCCCACCCCCGCTCGGTGGAGATGCGTACGTTGCCGCGCACCCGTCGCACCATCTCCTGCACGATGTCCAACCCGACGCCGCGACCCGAGATTTCGGTCACCACGTCGCGCAGGCTGAAGCCGGGAAGGAACAGGAACTCCAGCAGCTCTGCATCGGACAGCCGGGCTGCCGTCTCCTGCGAAGCCAGACCGCGCGCCACGATGCGGGCGGAGACTTTGTCCAACGGTATGCCGGCGCCGTCGTCGCTCACGCTGATCTGCAGCAGTCCGCCCACATGCCGGGCTTCGAGACGCACGACGCCCTCCTGGGGCTTGCCGGCCGCGAGGCGCTGCCCGGGGGCTTCGATCCCGTGATCGACCGCGTTGCGCAGGAGGTGGATCAACGGCGCTTCGAGCCGTTCGAGTACGTCGCGGTCCACCGGGGTGTCCTCGCCACTGACCTCCAGGCGTACCTGCTTGCCGACGGCGCGCCCCACGTCTCGCACGAGGCGAGGCAGGCCGTGCAATGCGTCTGCCAAGGGGCGCATGCGGCAAGCCACGGCCTCGTCGTACAGGCGGCGGGCCACGTCGGTGGCGCGACGGTCCAGGGCATCCACCAGGGCGAGCTGCTGCACGACGCTGTCCTGGCAATGAAGGAGCTGCCCGTGCACCTGCGCGAGCAAGGTCTCCAGCCTGTCGAGGAAATCCGGCCGTCCCATCGCGTGGCGGATGTCGTCGACCCGCCGCCCCGTTTCCTGCAAACGGCGCTTGAGCCTGAGCATGCCGTCACCCAGCGGCTTCAAGCCGCGGGACTCGACCAGCGACTCGCTGGCCAGGCCCATCAGCCTGTTCACGCTCTCGGCCGTCAAGCGAAGAACGCCCTGGCTGGCTGCGGTCTCGGCAGGGTCATGCGCGACAGCCTCCGGCGCCACGGCAACGGCCGGAAGCTTCGGCTCGTCGGCCGAGAGCGCAGCCTGGAGCTTTTGCACATACACGGCGGCATCGCCGTGACTGGGGTCGGCCCAGGCGACGGATTCGGCTTCCGACAGCCGCGCCACCCGCTCCAGCAGGTCGACCCCTTGCAGCAGCACATCCACCTGCATAGCCCCGATGTGCCGGCGAGACTGCTGCGCCTCGACGAATGCTTCCTCCATCGCATGGGCGATCTCGACCACGCTGTCCAGGCCGACGATGCGCGCCGCGCCCTTGAGCGAATGCGCGGCGCGCATGCACTCCTGCAAGGGCGCGGCCACCGAACCCCCACGCTCCAGCGCCAGGAGGCCGTCGGTCAAGGTTCTGGACTGGGTCTGCACCTCCTGCCTGAAGAGGTCGAGCAGGGAGGCCTGGTCGATCGCGCTCATGCGAGGCTCCTTTCGACCGCTTGCAGCAGCGCCTCGTGATCCAGCAGCCCGACCGTGCGGTCCTCCCGGGTCAGCAAGGCTTTGGTGTGCCGGACTGCTGCCGGATTCAAGTTCGATGGTGGCGCGGCGAGGTCCTTCGGCTCGTAGCTCCACACGCCATGCACGGCGTGCACCGGGCAGGCCACGTGCCGTCGGCGCGCCTGGTTCAGCACGAGCAGACGCGCGCCCAGACCCTCCGACGTGTCGGGCGCATCGACGCCCAGCAGCACGGCGAGCGACACGCACGCCAGCAATTCGCCGCGTACGTTCACGACGCCCAGCAGGGCGCCGCTGCGTCGCATGGGCAGTGAGTGCGGCTTGCGGGGCTCGGTGACTTCATCGAACGCCGCGACGGGCAGCGCCAGGCTTTCGGCGCCGAGTTGGAACACCAGCACCGATACCCCGCGCTCGCGGGACTGCAAGGGACGGCTGTAGTTCGCCGTGGCCTCCCGCACGACGTCGGACGGCACCTCCCGCTGCCGCAGCCACTGCAATGCATCGCTGGTGAGGGGCCGTCTCACCGTTCGCGCCTTGTCGCGAGATGCGCCTTGCGAGCGCGTGCATGCAGTCGCTCGGCGCCTTTCGGATCGCCCTGTCTTTCGCGAAGCAGTGCCAGGTGCGACAGGGCCTGCTCGTGCTCGGGGTCCAGGTACAGCGCGCTGCGGTAGAACTCGGCGGCACGCTCCATGTCGCCGCGTGCATCGTGGAGCAGGCCCAGAAGGTAGCGCGCCTGCGCGGACGATGGCTGCTCGGCGAGGTGCTCCTTGCAAAGCCGCTCCGCCTCCGAAAAATTCCCCTCGTTGGCGAGTTCCGCGGCGCGACGCAGCTTGTCGACGGCCGCGATGCCGGTGGGTGCGGGCAACGGTGCCTGCCGAAACGTTGGCGGCGGCGGCGCGGCGAGCTGGGCCGGTTTGCGCACCACCGGTGCCTTTGGCGCGCCGCGGATCGCGGGCGCCGGAACCGCGGGCGCCTTGGCCGTCCCGCGGCGGAAGCCGAAAGCGCGCGGAATCTTCAGCCACTCGAAGCCGCAGGCCAGCAGCAGCGGTGCTTCGGAAGGGCCGACGAAAAGTAGGCCCTCGCGGGTCAGCAGCCGCGTGACCACGTCCACCGCACGCTCCTGCGTGGGCCGGTCGAAGTAGATCAGCAGGTTGCGGCAGAAGATGACATCGCGCTGCCCCAGCGCCTGCTGCAGATCGGCGCTGAAGAGGTTGCTCTGA
Organism: uncultured Burkholderiales bacterium; assembly: GCA_966248995.1. Classification (GTDB taxonomy): domain Bacteria; phylum Pseudomonadota; class Gammaproteobacteria; order Burkholderiales; family Burkholderiaceae_C; genus Albitalea. Next base: position 6,004 of record CBINBY010000174.1, read on the forward strand.
TGCCAACGCACGGCGTCGCGCACGCGGTCGTCCAGCTTGTACCTGTCCTGCGCGAGAGGGTGAAAGTACCGGTCCCGGTAGCTCAGATCCTCGCCGCGGAAGGCATTGCGACCGTACTCGGCGCGCCGTGCCAGGGCCAGCGCATGCCGGCTGATGTCGACCGCATCGATGAGGAAATCCGTGCTCGCCATGCCGGCATCGAGCAGCGCCATGGCCATGCTGTAAGGCTCCTCGCCCGTGGAGCACGGCAGGCTCAGCAGGCGCAGCGGCCTGCGCGCCATCCCGCCGGCCAGGCTGGAGAGCGCCCTGAAGGACTCCGGGTCGCGAAAGAACCAGGTCTCCGGCACCACGAGCGCTTCGGTCAGCTCCTGGAGCTCTTCGGCACTGGAGCTGAGCCGCTCCCAATACGCCTGCAAGTTGGGCGCATCGCAGGCGCGCATGCGCTGTTGCACGGCGCGTTCGAGCACGTGCGCTCCCAGGGCCGAGACCTCCATGCCGAAACTTTGCTTCAGCAGTCCATCGATGCGGTCGAGCAGCATCATGCCGACGCATCCTCGGCAGCCTCGAACAGGGCGGCGCGCAGGTCCTCAGGCAGCAGTGCACGCACATCCACGCGCTGCACCAGGCCGTCAGGCGTGACTGTCACGGGCCCCAGGTAAGGTGCGCCGTCGTTGCGCACCCCCGGGTCGCTGAACTGTTCGTCCCCCAGCCGAAGGACCTGCGTGGCATCCTCGACGAGCAGCCCGATCGAACGGTCACCGGGCCCGTCATCGGGATAGCGGACGACAAGCACCCGCGTACCCCACACCCCGCGCGCAGGTTCCCCGATGGCCCGCGCCGCAAGATCGAGTACCGGCAGCGGCTTGCCGCGGTAGTTGCACAGCCCGGCCACGCCGCGGGGCATGCCGGGCAGCGCCTTGAGCTGCAGCACGGGCAGCGCCTCGACGACGAGATCCGCGGCGAGCGCGTACCGCTCGTTGCCCAGCCGGAACGCGACGTACAGCATGGTTGTGCGCCTCAGAAGGTGTGAATGAATCCGGCGTGTCCGAGCAGACCGTCCAAACGTGCCC
>CBINBY010000175.1:0-6955 GCA_966248995.1 uncultured Burkholderiales bacterium
CTCGACTACTACGGCATCGACATGTCGAAGAACGCCGTGCCGCTGCTCAAGTACGCCGAGCGCATCTTCTCGCGGCCCGCCTACATCGAGGCGCTCACGCCGTCCGAGAAGGTGATGCGCAAGTAGACGACGCACTGACGCATGTCCGCACCGCCCGCCCAGCCTCCCGCCGGAAGCTCCACGCGCCCGTACCTGATCCGTGCGCTGCACGACTGGTGCACCGACAACGGCTTCACGCCGTACATCGCCGTGTTTGTGGATTCACGCGTGCAGGTGCCTCTCGAGTACGTCAAGAACAGCGAGATCGTGCTCAACATCGGTTTCGAGGCCACGACGGCGCTCAAGCTGGGCAACGAGTTGATCGAGTTCAAGGCGCGATTCGGCGGCACCTCGCGCGAGATCATCGTGCCGGTGGACCATGTAATCGCGATCTACGCTCGCGAGAACGGCCAGGGCATGGCGTTCCCCGTGCCGACCGAGGCGACCCCCGCGGAAGCGTCTGATACGCCCGATACAAGTGGGGATGCGGCCACTGGCGCCGCGGCGAAGGGCCCAAAGCTTGCGCTCGCGGACGTGGCGCCTGCCGATGCGAGGCCTCCCGTGGAGCCCAAGGGTGACATGCCACCCGAGCCGCCTGCGGGCGGCCGGCCTTCACTCAAGCGCATCAAATAGCGCGGCTGCTTTCCATTACCGAAAGTTCCGGGTCCGACGTGCACGCCGTGTCGCGCATGCCGCCCGGTACTTTGCGTCGGCTCGAAGAAAGTGCCGCAGGCGAAAAAAATGCGGCACTTCCTGCCGCAGTGCAGCATGAATCAGTCGGGGCTGCAGTCGGGGCGATCTTCGAACTTGTGGATCGTGCGATATGCAGCTTTGCACGTTCTGTCCTTCCCATCCGCGCGTGCCGCACCGACGATTGATCTTGCGAATCGTCTCTGCAGCCGCCGACTGCAAACCGGCCCGCGTCGATCCGGGGGTCGGGGACGTCCACTCGTCCACTTATACTGCCCGGCATTCTTCAGCGCGCCGGCTTAGCTCAGCTGGTAGAGCACCCGCCTTGTAAGCGGAAGGTCGTCCGTTCGATTCGGACAGCCGGCACCAATCGCGCGCTCCGTCATCTCGTCTCCCCTGCGTTTTCTTAATCCGCACAGGTGTGCATCTCGCTCCTGGGCACGCCTGTCGGCGCGTGCGAAAGGCGAAGCACGGAGTCTTGGCTCGGCGATTGCTTTGAGCGACACGCCCGGTCCACGGGACCGTACAGCAGGCGCTCCCACTGCGACTCGTGCACGCGATGAAATGCCTTACCCTGACCGCCGAGCCCGGACCCGAGCCGGCGAACCCTGGTCGCCGCTCGCTCCTGCGGGCTTCGATGCTGGGACTTCCGTCCGGGCTGTGGCCCGCCCTTGCGACGGGGGGCTCGCAGTCTCCCGATGACCGGCGGCTACTCACCCTGCGAGGACTCAACCTCGCCCGAGGCGATTACTACAGTTCGGTGTACCCCTTTGCCGACCTCGTGCGTATCTCCTCGCCGGGGTGGAACCCTGACACATGGACCGATCGCGAGGGCTGGCTGAAAGGCTTGCCCGCAGGTAAGGAGGCATTCTTCTGGGTGGTCCTGCACCTGGATCCGGTGCACGGGGCTTTTCTTCCCGGCGACTATGTGATCTCGTCCTCATCGAGCGCCACGCTGTCACTAGTGACCTTGTCTCGCGACATGGTTGAGAACACGCGGGCAGGTGTCAGCCATGCGTCTTTCACCGTGAAGCCACGTGGCGACGCTGATTACACGAGACTGTCCATCGGAATCAAATGCCGCAACGACACGGCCGGTCCCATCGACGTCAATGATGTGTCTTTGCACCATGCGTCGCATCTGCGCCAGGGGCAGCCGGCGGGCGAATTTCACCCCGCATGGATGACGAGCAATCGGGGCGCGTCGCTGATCCGCACCATGGATTGGTCCGCGACCAATCACAGCCCCATCGCATCGGTCGAGGCGCTGGTACCCCCGACGAGGCGCAGCTGGTCCAAAGGCGTGCCGTATGCGATGCAGGCGCGTGCGGCGGCGGCGTTGCAGGCGGACTTGTGGATCAACGTGCCGCATGGCGGGCAGAACCATCGCTACATATGCAATGCCTCCACCGGAACGTTCACGACCTTCGCCTCCGCCGGTGTTCCCCGTGCCCATGAGTTCGCCGAGGGTGAGGCCATTGTGTTCGTCGACTATTCGCAGGGGAGGGCCAGCCTTCCCGCACCCTTGGAGTACGGGCGCACGTACCGCGCCGTCAACTGCCGCGGCGCGGATTTCCAGGTGGCCGAGAGCCAGGGGCGCCGCTCATTCGCGCTGCAGGCGGATGTGGGTCCGTCGAACTACAGCCGCGTGTCCAGCGCGCTCGGTGTCGAGGGGCTCTCACGCCTGTACGAGGCGATTGCCCGTCAGGTGGCTGCTGAGCTGCCGGCCGGCCGGCGGGTGTACGTGGAGTACAGCAACGAGGTCTGGAACAACACGTTCCTGCAGGCCAATTTCGCGCGTCAGTACCTCGCGACTCTGGGCGCGACTCCCGGCGTGCCGGCAACGGGGTACGCCGTGGGCTGCCTGCTCGCCTGGCGCGCGTTCGAGCGCGTCCTCGGACGCGAGCGCGTTCAGCGCGTGTTCTGTGCTCAGTCGGCATGGTTCGAGAACCTTGGGCCCGCCTTGGACTACATCGATACCGGCTGGTTGTCCGAAGGCGAAACCATCGCGCGCCTGGCCGACATCTATGCCATCGCGCCGTATGTCTCGCCGCGTGACGAACGAGGCCGCTCGTTCACAGTGAACGCGCTGATGGCCGCAGGTGCGGCGTCGTGGGGCGATGCGCAGTGGGACGCGGCGTTCGATCGGCACATCGCCGCACTGACCGGCTCGGTGGCGTCTCATCTGGACAAGGCGCGTGCGCGCCATCGCGGGCTCGTCTGCACGTCGTACGAATGCGGGCAGCACTTCGCCGAGGCGGTGCCCAAGGAAGTGGACCGCGCACAGGCGCAGGCGCTGCAGAGAAGCTACCTGCAGTACCTGGACGGTGCGGCCGGTGCGGCGATGTACAAGCGGTATTACCAGCGGGTCTTCGTCGACAACGGTCTGCGCCACTTCATGCATTTCAACGACGCCGGTGGGTACTCAAGCCAGCGGCGTCTGCTGCAGTGGGGCCTCAAGCCCAGTCACTTGAGTGTGGACAACCCAAGGGGAGCTTTCTTCAAAACGCTGCCTACTAGCGGGTAGCGGCCGAGCTCGTTTTGCGCGTTGCGGCAGCGCACGCGCCAGAGGGTCCTGCCGCAAGGCTGTTGGAGCAGCGATGCCGGACAGGCACGATGGAACCTGGACGCGACGTCACCGAGGGACGTTGCCACTGGTCGGATGCGCATCGCCGTGGGGGCTCGGCAGCGGAGGCTGCGTGGGATCAGGCCGTGCGCAAGTGGCTGGTCGCCGCCCCGTTCCTGCGCCACCAGCGGCAAACCTGGCTTCACAGCTGGGTCGATCCACGGCTGGGGTTCGATTTTGAAGTGGTCCCTGCACCTGCTCGCCCATTACCGGGGCCGCACGATGCGCGCAGCTGGGTCGTCCATCTGCGTCACGCGGCGAGGGTTTGGTACCGGGCGCGTGAGCAATCGACGGGGATCATCGCCTGCTTTCCGCATCTCGCGGCCGCTCTGGGCCTGCACAAGCGGCTGACCGGCGCGCGCGTACCCATCGTGGCCTGGACCTTCCATCTCGGCGCGATGCACGGGGTCGTCTCGCGCAGCCTGTCGCGCTTCGCGCTGGCTTCGGTCGATCGGTTCATCGTCCACGCCCGCGCGGACATCGAGCGCTACCGGGCATGGTTGGATGTCCCCGCCGAACGGCTGCAGTTCGTTCCCATGCCACACCCCTTGCGGCCGGTCGAGTACGCGGAGGAGGCCGGGCAACCGTTCGTGCTCTCCATCGGCTCGGCGCATCGTGACTACGCCACCTTCGCGAAGGCGATGGACGCAGTGGGTTACCGCGCCGTGGTGGTGGCGGCACCGCATGCCTTGCGCGGCGTGAGTCTTCCGCCGCAGGTGCAGGTGCGTTCGGGAGTCAGCGCACAGGAGTGCAACGAGCTGGTCCAGAAGGCGCGCGTCGTGGTCGTGCCCGTCGGGGACGATCTCACGACGTCGGGGCAGGCGGCCTTGCTCACCGCCATGATGTACGGACGGCCCGTCATTGCGACACGCTGCGCCGGCTCGGTGGACTACGTGCGCGACGGGGTCGATGGCCTCCTGGTCAGCCCTGGCGACGCCCAGGGGATGGCCGCGTGCCTGCAACGGCTGTGGCAATCGACTGAGTGTCGGCTCGCGCTCGGCGCCAACGCCCGTGAGGGCATTCAGCACCAACACTCCGACCATGCCATCGCCGGCGCCCTGGCCTCGGTACTCGCGAACGTGCAGTCCGGTGATGCGCTGCCCCCGCCCGGCAGCCTGCTCGATGCGCCGTGGCGAGACACGGAGCCCGCATCGCATCCGCTGCAGTGAGTGCAGTGAGGACAACCGTGATGGAAGTCGCGCCGCACGACGTGTTGAATGCCGGCGCTTGCACTTGGTGCCACTTGTTGCATTCAGCGGCGGGCGCTCGATTGAACCTTGATTCGTATTGAACTACCCTGCCATCCCCGCTCTCGCAATCTTTCCTCCAGGCGGGGCAGGAGCTGGCGAAGCTTGGCCGCCACGGAAGCATTGGCGACAAGCAATGCCCAGCCTGTGTCGTCCACCGGGCCCGGCTTCACGTACGGACCCCATGTGACTGGCAGCAAATCCTGAATGGCGGTGTAGCGGGCGTTCGAATCCTGCAGCCGCTGTCGAAGCAGTACGAGTGGCGCACTGCGATGCAGCGCGTCTGCAATGGGAAGCGAGTCGGGAACGACAGGTGAGGCCTTCGAGGGGGGTGACTTCGCGTTCACCCGGGGGAGTTTAGCGATGCAGGTATTGATCACCCACGGCCATGCTGCAAGCACGCGCATGTTCAGCCTCAGCCGGTGGCAGCTCGCAGTCCTGCTCGCGTTCCTGTTCTCCGTGCTGATGCTCCTGTCAGGCCTGATCTACCACGCGCTCTTCGTGGCCGCGGCGCGCGAAGGCTGGCCGGTGGTGAGCCGCATCGTCAAGCTGACGGCGCGAGACGACGGGACGCAGCGCGATCGGTTCATGCGCGAGAACCTCGACGCCATGGCTCGCAGGGTGGGCGAGATGCAGGCCAAGCTCATCAAGCTGGAGGCTGTGAGCGAGCGCCTGTTCGGCATGGCGGGCGTGAAGCCCGAAGAGCTGCAGCAGATCATGACTAAGCCGCCGGTGACGGCGGGCACCGATGCAGGCAAGGGCGGGCCTTTCGTGCCCGTGGCGTCGCCCTCGATGGAGCAACTGGCCGGATGGGTTGGTGCCCTGGATGAGCAAGCCGACCAGCACGCCGACGTGTACACGCTCGTCGAGTCGCGCCTGCTGGAAAAGCGGCTGCAGGCACTCATGATTCCCAACAGTCGCCCGGTCCAGGGGCCCATCGGCTCGGGCTTCGGTTTTCGCTCTGACCCCTTCACCGGCCGTGCCGCCCTGCATACCGGGCTGGATTTCCCTGCGGAGATGGGCACGCCCATCCGTGCCGCCGCGGGTGGCGTGGTGCTCGCGAGCGAGCACCATCCGCAGTACGGGAACATGGTCGTGCTCGACCATGGTCGTGGCCTGGTGACGCGGTACGCGCATGCGTCGAAGGCATTGGTACATGCCGGCGACCTGGTCAAGCGGGGCCAGACGATCGCGCTCGTCGGCACGTCTGGCCGGTCTACCGGCCCGCACCTGCACTTCGAGGTGATCGTCGACGGTGTGCCGCAAAACCCCGCCCGGTTCCTCGCGCTCGTCGACGGCGATGAGGACAAGGCCTTGCGCACCGCGTTCCCGCACTCGGATGCGGCTCGCAGGTAAAATCGCGCGCTTTTCGGTTCGCGGTCGAAGGCGCATGCGGCCCGTGTGCCGGGGGTGCCCAGTGCCCCGGTTGCCTGCAGTGCGCGTCGCGGCCGCTTAGGCTTCCCAGTCGCCTTCTGGCATCGGCGCCCCTCGTGACGCCGCCGTCTTCGCTTCACAACCCGACGCCGCATGCTGCCTCGCCTCCTCACCCAAATCTTCGGTAGCCGCAACGAACGCTTGCTGAAGCAATACCGCCGTGTCGTGCAGCAGGTCAATGCGTTGGAGCCGCAGTTCGAGCGGCTCTCCGACGCGCAGCTGCGGGACAAGACCGACGAGTTCCGCCAGCGCCACGCCAAGGGCGAGACCCTCGATGCGCTGCTGCCGGAGGCCTTCGCCGTGGTGCGCGAGGCAGGCAAGCGCACGCTGAAGATGCGCCACTTCGACGTGCAGCTCATCGGTGGCATGGCGCTGCACGACGGCAAGATCGCCGAGATGCGCACCGGCGAGGGCAAGACGCTGATGGCGACCCTGCCCGTGTACCTGAACGCGCTGGCCGGCAAGGGGGTGCATGTCGTCACCGTCAACGACTACCTCGCCCGCCGCGACGCCGAATGGATGGGCCGCCTGTACAGCTTTCTCGGGCTGTCGGTGGGCGTGAACCTGCCGCAGATGCCGCGCGAAGAGAAGCAGGCGGCCTACGCCGCCGACGTGACCTACGGCACCAACAACGAGTTCGGCTTCGACTACCTGCGCGACAACATGGTCCACGACACGGCCGACCGTGTGGCGCGTGGGCTGAACTACGCCATCGTCGACGAGGTGGACTCCATCCTGATCGACGAGGCGCGCACTCCGCTCATCATCAGCGGCCAGGCGGAGGACCACACCGAACTTTACGTGCGCATCAACGCCGTGGTGCCGCAGCTCAAGAAGCAGATCGGTGAGGCCGACCCGCGAACGGGCGAGGGCGTGATCGAGCCGGGCGACTTCACCGTCGACGAGAAGACGCACCAGG
>CBINBY010000176.1:0-6876 GCA_966248995.1 uncultured Burkholderiales bacterium
AGGGCTGAGGGCTGAGCAGGGGGGCAGGCTACCCGCCGCTGCGCGCCACTGCCGCCTCGATGTGCTGCTGCACGCGGCGCGTGCCGCGCAGCACCATGGTCACGTCCATGTCGGCCTGCGGCGCGATCCTGTGCGCCACCTCCTCCAGGGTGTCGGGGTCGCGCATCAACGCGTTCGCAAGCGCGGAAATGGCGCAGATCTTGCGCTTGGGGAGCTGCACCGGCAGCTCATGTGTCGCGTTGACGATCACGTGGTAGCGCACGCTGTGCACCGCGGCCGCGTTCAGGCCCCAGCTTTCGCACAAGGCCGCCCCCAGTGCGTCGTGGCTGACGCCGAATTCCTGGTGCTCGCGCGCCACCAGGTCCTCGTCATCCTCGGCGGACGCGAGGATGGGCCGGTAGCGATCGGGCGAGTGGCGAAACAGCGCCGCCTTGCCGCATTCCTCGAACAGGCCGGCGGAGTGCGCCGCCCAGGGGTCCACGTCGAGCGCGGAACCGATGCGGCCCATCAGCAGGCCGCGCACGCCGGCGCGCTCCCAGAGCGGATCGAGCTCGGGCGCCGGCGGGAACACGGCCTTCAGGCCCATCTCGAAGGTGACGGCCGCCACCTCGCGGGTACCGAGGTAAGTGATCGCCTGCTGCACCGACTGCACACGACCCGACAGCCCGTACAGCGAGGAGTTCACGGCCTTGAGCACCGCCGAGGCGAGCGCCATGTCGGACTCGATCAGCGTCGACAGCGCCTGCATGTTCACGTCGTCCTCGGCGAGCAGCAGCGAGAGCTTTACCAGCGACTCGGGCTGAGCCGGGACGTCGATGTTGAGCGAGCGGAGTTGGGCGTCGACGGGCATGCGGAGCACCTGACAGCGGGAAGTTCCGTCGAGGGATGCTAGGCGTGCGGCCGCAATGGCGATGTCTCGAACAGGGGGGCGGGGGCCCGCCTTTTCAAGGCGTCGACCTCCTGGGTCTGCGCGCTTGAATGCTCATTTGAGAAAGGCGTCGTAGCCCGTCTTCAGGATCAGTGCGCACACTACGGCGATGAACACCCCGCGCACGAAGCCCGCGCCGTGACGCAAGGCCATGCGCGTACCCATCAGGCTGCCGAGCACGTTCGCGACGGCCATGACGGCGGCGACGTGCCACCACACGTGGCCTGTCAGCCCAAAGAGCAGCAGCGCGGCCGCATTGGTGGAGAGGTTGAGCAGCTTGGCGCTCGCGCTGGCATGCAGGAAGTCGTAGCCGAGCACGCGCACGAACAGGAACACGAAGAAGCTGCCCGCGCCGGGCCCGAAGAAGCCATCGTAGAAGCCGACGACGAGGCCGATGGCCGAGGCGGCGAGCACCTGCGCGCGGCCCGCGAGGCTCGGCGCATGGATGCGCCCCAGGTCCTTGCGTACCAGCGTGTAGAGCAGCACCGCGGCCAGCACGAAGGGCAGCGCGCGCCGCAGCCCGTCGGCGTGCACCTGGGTCACGCCCCATGCGCCGAACGCGCTGCCCGCCACGGCCGCGAGCGCCGCGGGCAGCAAAGCACCCCAAGGCATGGTCACGCGCCGGGCGAACTGGCCGGTCGCCCAGGCCGTACCCCACACCGAGGCGCCCTTGTTCGTGCCCAGCAGCGTGGCGGGCGCGCCGTGAGGAAAGGTGCTGAAGAGCGCCGGCACCAGGATGAGCCCGCCGCCACCCACGATGGCATCGACGAATCCGGCAAACAGCGAGGCAAGGAAGAGGGTGGCGAGTTCGAGCATCGAATAAAAAAGGGCGCTGGCAGATACCAGCGCCCTTTTCATTCTGACATCGGCCGGTGACCGGCCACGCTCGGCGCCCGGGCCACGAGGCCCCGCCGGCCGTCTTGTTGTCTCCTCAGACCCCCGCCGTGTGCAGGCGCCTGAGGGTGCCCGCTGCGAGAACCGGGACTTTAGGCGCGCGCCACCAGCCCGGCATCAGGGCTTTCCCTGCGGTGTACGCGGCACTGTTTCACGATCCCTCACGTGCGGGCCGCTGCAAGGACAAGGTGACGGCCGTACCGGTACCCGCCTCGCTGCGCACGGTCACCTCGCCGCCGTGCAGCTCCACGATGCGTTTCACGATGGCCAGACCCAGACCCTTGCCGCCCTCGCCCGTGGCCGGTGCGACGCTGTGCCAGCTCTGGTAGTGGCGATCGAACAGGTGCGGCAGGTCCTGGGCGGCGATGCCCGGACCGCTGTCGGCCACGGTCACCAGGACGCGGTCGCCGGCACGCAGCGCCGACAACCTGATGCGATCGCCGCGGCGACAGAACTTCAGCGCGTTGTCCACGAGGTTTGCCACCGCGCGCTCGAACAGCTCGATGTCCATGGCGGCGTAGGGCGCGTCCTCGACTGCTTCCGCCCCCTGCTCGGCGCGCAGCTCGATGCCCTGCTGACGCGCTCGCTCGCCGAAGCGCATGGCAATGTCGTCGAGCAGCTCGCGTGCGTCCATCACCTGGGCTTGCAGGCGAAACGCCGGTTCGTCCAGCTGCGCGAGGTCGCCCAGCGACTGCACCAGGCGCGCGGCATTGCGGGTGTTGCGCAAGGCCACCTCGACCAGGCGGCGATCGCCTTCGCGCGACGGTTCGCCGGCCCAGCGGCCATCGAGCGTTTCGAGGCAGGCCGCGGTGGCGGTCAGCGGCGAGCGCAGGTCGTGCGACAGGTTGCTCACTCCCTCGCGGCGCAGGTGGTCGGCGCGCCGCAGGGCCTCCCACTGCTGGCGCAAGGTCCCGAGCATGGCGCGGAACCCGGCGGCCAGCTGACCGAATTCGTCCCGCCCGCCGGCCGCGGGCCACGCCACGGCGGGAGGCACGCCGCCATCCAGCCCTTCGCGCGAGACCGCGGCCACCGCCTCGCTCAGCTCGCGCAACGGCCGGGTCACCGTGGCAATCACCCACCAGGCCGCCAGCGTGGCCAGGACCACCACCCCGACCACCGCCGCCAAGGCGGGCTTGGCGAAGCTCGTGTTCAACACGGGCCATGGGTTGCGGGGCAACGTGCGCTTGTGGCACACGAGGTAGAGGTAGCCTGCCACGGCGGGCCCCGCACGGATCACCGGACGGTGCAGCACCCTCGCCGCGATCACGGCGTCGGCGTCCATGCGCTGCGGGTCGTCGCCCATCACATAGGGCATGTCGGGATGCGCAGCGGCCTCCTGCACCGGCGCCAGCGCCACCTTGAAGCCAGGCGGCAGGCTCATGTCGCCGCTGGTCGCGAGCACCGTGCCATCGACGTCCAGCAGGTACAGCTGCGCGTCGGGCTCGAACAGCACGAGGCTGCGCAGAAAGGCCGGGAACTCGCCGGGGTGCCGCTCCCGCAGCTCGATCACGTGGTCGTACATGCCGACCACGCGGTCGAGAAAGGCATTGGCGCGGTGGTAGGTGGTCTCGTGCTCGAAGCGCTGGAAGGCGAACAGCACGGTGGCAACCACACCCAGCGCGGTGAGAGCGCCCGTGATGAAGATGGTGCAGGCGATCTTGAAGCGGACGGTCATCGCGCCCGCCTCTTCAACCAGGCGCGTCGCGCATCTTGTAGCCCGCCCCGCGCACGGTGAGGATGATCTCGGGCCGCATCGGGTCGGCCTCCAGCTTGGCGCGCAGGCGGTTGATGTGCGTGGTGACCGTGTGCTCGTAGCCGTCGTGCGTGTAGCCCCACACCGCGTTGAGCAGCTGCCCGCGGGAGTACACATGGCCCGGGTGCTGCGCGAAGTGCAGCAGCAGATCGAACTCCAGCGCCGTGAACTCGATGGTTTCGCCGCGCCGGCGGACCAGCCGCTTGGCCGGCAGGATCTCCAGCTCGCCGTTGCGCACCACGCCCGGCACACCCTGGGCCCCGGCCTGCGCGGCGCGCAGCAGGTCGGCGCGGCGCAGCAGCGCCTTCACGCGCGCCAGCAGCTCGGCCAGCGAGAACGGCTTGGTGAGGTAGTCGTCGGCCCCCAGCTCGAGGCCCAGCACGCGGTCGAGCTCGGTGGACTTGGCGGTGAGCATCAGGATGGGCGTGGCCGAGCCGCGGGCCCGCAGGGCCTTGCACACCTCCAGCCCGTCGAGCCCCGGCATCATGAGATCGAGGATGAGCAGGTCCGCCGGCTGCTCCAGCTGCGCGGCCAGTGCGGCCCGGCCCTCGGCCACGGCGCTCGCGGCGTAGCCGGCGCTGCGCAGGTTCATGACGATCAGGTCGCGAATGTCCGCCTGGTCTTCTGCGACGAGGATGGTGCCGGCCATGCGGCATTGTCGCGCCGGGGGCACGCTCCTTACGCAAATGTGATCTTCCCGTGAGCTGGCGCGAGGCCTGCGCGATGTGGCTCGGCCAGAGTGGCTGTATCGACCACCCACGGAGCTGCTCATGGACGCCCAAGCCGCCGCCTTCGACCTCGCGCTCGCCCGCCCGGCCGTTGCCGTACCGTGGCGCGAGGTGGTGTCGTACCGCGCCATGCTCGTGCGCTTCGCGCAGCGCCGGCTGCACGACCCGATGCTGGCCGAAGACGCGGTGCACGATGTGTTCGAGGCGGTCATCGCCGGCCGCGCGAGCTACGCCGGCCGCTCGTCGCTGCGCTCCTGGCTCACCGCGATCCTCAAGCACAAGATCGTCGACCTCGTCCGCCAGCGTGCCGGATGGGAAAGCCTCGAGCGCATGAGCGACGGGGATGCCGAGGACTCGCCCGACGAACAGCTCCAATGCCCCCGCGCGCGCCCCGAAGAGCTGGCCGAGCAGCGTCAGATGCTCGCCCGTACGCTCGCACGCATCGATGCGCTGCCGGCCACGCTGCGCGACGTTATGCGCCTGCGCGTGCTGCAGGAAGAGCCCACCGAGGCGGTATGCCGCGCGCTCGCCATCAGCGAGGCGAACCTTTTCGTGAGGCTGCACCGAGCGAGGCGGCAGCTCGCGTCGTGATCGGATATGCCGGGCCCGCACATCCATAGACGCAAAGCGTCGTTGCAGGCATGCAGCGGCCTTGCACAGAATCCGGGCCCGATTCACTCCGATGGGCATGCATCCGGCCTGGCCTGCCTCGCCGCACGAAAGCAGGCATGCTCTGTACATGCCCGCATGTCTGGGCAAATCCGAAGATCGTTCCATGAACTTCCAGCAACTGCGCGCCGTGCGCGAAACCGTGCGTCGTGGCTTCAACCTCACCGAGGTGGCGGCGGCGCTGCACACCTCGCAGCCGGGCATCAGCCGACAGATCCGGGAGCTGGAGGAGGAACTGGGCATCGCGATCTTCGTGCGTGCCGGCAAGCGGCTCACCGGTCTCACGCCGCCGGGGGAAACGGTGCTGCCCATCGTCGAGCGGCTGCTGCAGGACTGCGAGAACCTCAAGCGCGCCGGCGAGGAGTTCAGTGCGCAGTCACGCGGGCAACTGTCGATCGCGGCCACCCACTCGCAGGCCCGCTACGCCCTGCCCGCCGTGGTGCGCGATTTCAGGCAGCTGTACCCGCAGGTCACGCTCAGTCTGCACCAGGGCTCGCCGCGCCAGGTGGCCGAGATGCTGCTGTCCGGCGAAGCCGACATCGGCGTGGCGACGGAAGCGCTGGCGCAGTACGAGCCGCTGGTCGCGCTGCCCTGCTATCGATGGACGCACAGCGTGGTGGTGCCCCCGCAGCACGAACTGCTCGACGGCGAGCCGCTCACGCTGCGTCGGCTGGCCCGCTTTCCGATCATCACCTACGAGGCGGGCTACACCGGCCGCGCGCACATCGACGAGGCCTTCGCACGCGAGGGGCTGCAGCCGAGCATCGTGCTGTCGGCCATGGATGCCGACGTGATCAAGACCTACGTGGAGCTGGGCATGGGCGTGGGCATCGTGGCCTCCATCGCCTTCGACCCCGAGCGCGACCGCACCCTGCGTGCACTTGATGCGGGCTCGCTGTTCGAGTTCAACGTCACGCGGCTCGCGATCCGCCGCGGCACCTGGCTGCGCGGCTACGCCTATGCCTTCATCGAGGCCTTCGCACCGACGCTCACCCGTGAGGTGGTGGAGAAGGCGATGAAGACAGAGCCGGACGAGGAGAGCTGAGGGGCGAGGAACAGGTCTTCTCAGAAGGTGTGAATGAATCCGGCGTGCCTTCTCAGATGGCCGCGGCCGGGTCCAGCTGGCCATCGGTGAAGCGCGTGACCCGCCGGGGCAGCAGGTGCACCACCGAGCCGGCCTTCAGGTCCAGCGTGTCGCGCAGCGACATGTACTCGACGCGCGACAGCTCCACATCCACGTAGCTGCCGTCGTCCAGGCGCCGCAGCTCCAGCCGCGTGTTCGGCCCGACCGTGAGCGCCTGCGCGAGGGTGGCGGCGATGGCGCCCTGCTGCGGCTCGCCCACGATCTGCAGCTCGTGCGGCCGCACGTAAACCGCCTCGCTCGATCCACCGGGCCGGTCCACGCGGCCATGGAACAGGTTCACGTCGCCCAGGAACTGCAGCACGAACGGGGTGGCGGGGTGGTCGTACACCTGGTCCGGCGGGCCGTCCTGCTCGATGCGGCCGCGGTTCATCACGACGATGCGATCGGCCACTTCCATCGCCTCGTCCTGGTCGTGGGTGACGAACACGCTGGTCACGTGCATCTCGTCGTGAAGCCGGCGCAGCCAGCGGCGCAGTTCCTTGCGGACCTTGGCATCCAGCGCGCCGAAAGGCTCGTCGAGCAGCAGCACCTTGGGCTCGACGGCCAGCGCGCGGGCCAGTGCGATGCGCTGGCGCTGGCCGCCCGACAGCTGGTGAGGGTAGCGGTCGGCCAGCCAGTCGAGCTGCACCAGCTTGAGCAGCTCCATGACCTTGGCGCGGATCTGCGATTCGGACGGCCGCGTGGCCTTGGGCCGCACGCGCAGCCCGAAGGCCACGTTCTCGAAGATGCTCATGTGGCCGAAGAGCGCGTAATGCTGGAA
>CBINBY010000177.1:0-6786 GCA_966248995.1 uncultured Burkholderiales bacterium
GCACCTGCCACCATGAGCGCGCCGCGCCGTTCGAGAACGTGCCCGAGTACTTCGCGCCCGTGCCGTCGATCATGATGTATGCGCCTGCCGTGCCGCTACCCTGGAAGGTCAGGTTCGTCGACACCGTGCCGCACAGCTTGACCATTGTTCCGGGTGCGATCTGCGTCGTGCCACTGCCCCAGTTGCCAGACGTGTTGAACCAGGCCGCTGACCGCGCATTGGCGCAGCTCGAACCGTCCGCCATGCCTTGTGCCTGCTCTCCAACGTATATCGTCTTGAGTACGCCAGGTGCGGGCGCAGGTGCGGGCGCAGGTGCGGGCGCAGGTGCGGGCGCAGGCGCAGGCGCAGGCGCAGGCGCAGGCGCAGGCGCAGGCGCAGGCGCAGGCGCGGGCGCGGGTGCGGGTGCGGGTGCGGCAGTTGTGAAAACCACGTCGACCCAATAGTTCGACGCTTGGTACGTCAAGGTCGGGAAGGCCGAGGTCGACCCGTAGACGTATACGCCGCCCTGCAGCGCATGCAGCGGTGGAGCGTCGACGCCGGTGGCGAGGCCCCCGTTGTCGCCCGCGTAGTGACCGGCCGGCGCATGGTAGGACGCTACGTAGGTCGTGTTCGCAGTCACCGCAACCGGGGTGGCGAAGTTGACCTGCTGCCACCCCGTGGCGGTTTCTGCAGTGAATGTTGCGCGGGCGAGCAATACCCCTGAGCTGGTCCACAACGATCCCGTATGCGTACCAGTGTTGCCCGCGCCCTTGTAGAACCGTATGCCCGTAATCAGCCCGTTCTGGTCGGTCCTGAACTTGACGCCCAGATTCACCGGACTCGTATCGGGATCACTGGAGGCTACCGGCACAGCCGAAGATGGCCAGATTGTGTAAGTAGAAGCCGGTGCGGGAGCCGGTGCGGGAGCCGGTGCGGGAGCCGGTGCGGGAGCCGGTGCGGGAGCCGGTGCGGGGGCCGGAGCGGGGGCCGGAGCGGGGGCCGGAGCGGGGGCCGGAGCGGGGGCGGGGGACGAAACGCTGACCTGGCACGACTTCACCACGCCGTACGCCGGATCCTTGCCGAAGAAGGTGTTCGTGCACTTGCCGCTTCCCGTCACGCTCTTGTACACCCAGCGTGTGTCGGCACCGTAGCGCACCGTGCGCGTGCCGCTGACGTAAAACGAGCTGCCTTCGGTGGCGATCTTCGTCCACGTTGCGGTGGCGGCGAGCACGGCCCGCTCTGTCGGCTCGGCGCTCGCGGCTTCCGTGCCGTCGATCGATTGGGGTTCGCCGCTGCCGCCGCAAGCGGTGAGCGCGAAGACGGTGGACATGAGGGACGCCACCACTGTCAACGAGTGGTACTTCGGCTTGAGATGGTTCTGCATTGGACTGCCAAGAATTCCGTAGACAAAGACTTCCCCTCGCGCGGCCACAAGGGCGAGCGCGATGGCGCGATGCAATGCGTTTCGAGACGGAAACCCGACTCAGGAAGGCTCGTTAGAACTACTGCGTCGCCGTCCGCACTGCTTCTTATCAATCGATCCAGATGAATCGACGCAGGCTTTTGTTGTTGGGGGGGATTAGTCCATTAGTCAGCAGCAGCCCTGCTACAAGGCGTTGTGCGAATCACGGCGAACGCGCCGTGACAGGGTGCGGTATTCAGTGCGGTGCCGTTTCAACTCGTGTGCGACGCTGGGCGCGCTGACCCGATCCCCGTTCGACGTTTGGCAGTCATCGACACGTTGCGACGGTCTCGTAAGCAACGCGGAAACAACCCTGCCGAAGGCAGTCATGTCTCGAACACGATCTCACACAGCTCAGGGTGCCTAGAGCCGTTGCGCTTTGTGACCCGCCTTCATGACGGGACGTGAAGTGCATCACGTGATGGCGACGCAAAGGGCGATGACCTGGATTGCGCTCGCAAAACCGGGACGTGCAGCGCATGACGCGCTTGGAGGATCAAGCGATCTTGACGTGCGTGTCGCGGCGCCAAACTGACATAGCGGATGCCGCTATGTCGGTGCTCGTGGGTGACCGATGCACGAAGCGCGCGACCGAGGCGCGAGCGTCGCCCAGATCGGGCGA
Source organism: uncultured Burkholderiales bacterium (assembly GCA_966248995.1). Lineage (GTDB taxonomy): Bacteria > Pseudomonadota > Gammaproteobacteria > Burkholderiales > Burkholderiaceae_C > Albitalea. The sequence goes on from CBINBY010000177.1 coordinate 2,064, forward strand.
CGAAGGCAGGCCGACCCAAGTCGACTCACCCCCTTGGGGGCGGAAACGTCGAAGACGTTTTCCTCGGGGGTGCTCTCAATGCGAACGGGCGAGGTGAGGCCCGTTCGACCTTACGGCGGCATCGTTCCCAGATCGGGCGGCACACCGGGTTGCTGAGCTTCCTGCCAGCGCGTCTCCACATCCGGCCGTGAATGCGATTGCTCCGCGAGCAACTCGCTGTCCATCTGCTCGCGTTCGAGCGCCTGTTCTTCCTCTTCGCCCCGAGTGCGCCCGCCGATGAGATCCTCCTCGATGCGCGTGCGCGGTGTGGCTGCCGCGAGCACGGCGCCCAGCGCCAGGCCGATGGCACCCAACGCTAGCGGCTGTTCGTTGACGAGGTGCTGGTAGCCGCCACGCAGGCGCTCGGCCTGGGTGCGGGCGCTTTCGCTCACGCGGCTGGCCCGTTCGCGGGCCGCATGAGCGGCCTGCGTGACCCTCTGCGTGGTCTCCGACACCCTGTCCTTCATCGCCGACATCGTGCTCGATACGGTAGAAGGCTCGCCGGCAACCTCGTTCGCCGAGTGAGTGGGAAGCGGGCGGCGGCCCGACAGCATGAGCCAGGCGAGTCCCACGCCCACCAGCGCCAGAGGCAGCGGGTCGCGCCTGGCGGCGGCGCGCAGGTTGACCAGGTACTCGTTCGTGCCGCTGTCGCGCAGGTAGTGCAGCCCCTGGTCGACGAGCTGACCCGGCGTGAGCCGCTCCTCGATGGCGTGCAGCGTTTCGTTCAGGTCGATGCGCGTGCGCTCGATCTCGGCCTCGATCTCTTCCGGCCGTCGCTGTCCGTTCGTCTTCATTGCAGATGCTCCTTGGCAACCTCGCGGTCACGGCGCAGCGAATCCAGCGTGCGCTGCGGCCTGAGGTTCTCGACCCTGAGGTCCCGGCGGCCGCTGGAGAGCGCGACGAAACCGATCACGAGCACGACGGCGCCGACGATGAGCGGCGACAGCCAGGGGCCGATCTCCACCGGCAACGCGAGCGCCAGCGCATTCACGGCGGCCAGCAGCAGCATCAGGAAGCCCGCGAAGACGATGGCGCCGCCGATGGCGATGGTGCGCGCGCCGCTCACGGCCTGCGTGACCTTCTCGCTCATGTCGGCCTTGGCGAGCTCCGCTTCCTCGTGCACGAGCGTGGTGGTCTCGCGCCACAGGTCGGAAAAGAGACCGGCCAGAGACCGGCCGTTGTAGCCGTGGCGTGGGGCTTCCTCGGTGTAGGAATGGGTAGCAGCGGTGTCCATGAAGTTCCTCCTGTCGTCAGCGGCTCGAGTCCTTCAGCAGCCGCATGGCCACGAACCCGGCCGCGACGGCCAGGCCGAAGAACGCGACGGGCTGTTCGCGGGCGAAACGGTTCATGTCATGCAGCATTGCGCTCACGTCCCTGTTGCGCAGCGCCGACGACACGCGCTCCAGGCCGTCGGCCGCCGAAGTCGTGAAGCGGGACACGCTGTCGCCTTCACGGCGCCGCGCCGCCTCGCGCAGCGCCTGCGCCACGTCGCCGATGCCCGCGGCGGCGACTTCCTTCTGCTCGTTGAGCTTTTCGCGCGTCGTCTCCTTCGCGTCGTTCCATACCGAGCCGGCGCGTTCCTTCGCCATGGGGGCCGCCTCGCGGCCGACGCCAGGCGAGCCGGGCATGGGGGAAAACGGAGTCTCTCGCGCCGGGTCCATGCGTGCTTCGTCGGCCATGTACTGCTCCTGCGATGGGGTGGACGCCCAGAGCGGGCAACTCACGTTCCCATGAGTGGGGGCTCGGCTTCGGCAAGGTTCAGGTCCGCCGGTAGAGCGGGGTCGAAGACCGGCGCTTCTGGGTCGGGGGGCGTCAGTTCCAGCGCCAGGTCCAGATCACGTCGAGCGCGTTCTCCTCGCCCGCCTGCAGTCTCAGGGTGAAGCGCCTGGCGGCCCGATAGATGAGCTGCCAGGAGCCCGCCGCGGCGTTCAGGCCGCGCTCGTAGGCCACGTGCCAGCGCTGCGAGATCTGCTTGCCCAGCGTGACGACCGTGTCGGCGAGCTCGCCGGATTCGCCGCGCTTGACCGACAGGTCGTCCAGACCCAGCCGCTGCACCAGGCCCGGGGAATCGCCGCTGCGCTCGCCGGCCAGCAGCGCGAGTGCCGCGCGCTGCAGCAAGGCGGTGTCGGCGCGGCCCAGGCCCTCTGAGGCGCGCCCCATCACCAGCCACGAGAGCTTGTCCATCTCGCTCATCTCCGGCTCGCTGTACAGCCTGACGCGGGGCTGCAGTGCCGGGCCCTGCACGGTGACGCCCACGCGCACGTCGACATCCGGCCGCACGGCCAGGATGTCGACCCGTGGGGTGGAGACATCGCCGGCCAGCGCGATCACGCCGCGCTCGATGGTGAGGTTCTGCCCGTAGGCGGCGTAGGTGCCGCCCTCGGTGCGCACCGTGCCATGCACCGCAAGCTGGCCCTGGGGCGTGGTGATGCGCAGCTGGCCGCGCAGCCCGGCCTTGATGCCGCGCCCCACGAGTCGCAGGTTCTCGCCCAGGTCGACGAGCAGGGACACGTCGGTGTTCTTCCACGGGCTGCGGGGTGCTTCCTTCTTCGCCTCGGCGGGCGAGGCGGCCGCAGGAGTGGCCTCGCCCCGGACCGATGAGCGGTTCAGCACGGTCACGTCCGGGTCCAGGTGCGGCGCATCGGCCTGCGACACGTCGAGCAGGCCCTCGTCGACGATGAAGCGGCCTTGCACGCCGAGTCGCTCGGGCGCGAACTCGACGCCCGCCTGCCCGCTCAGGGACAGGCGGCGGTCCAGGCGGGAGAGCGCCTGGAAGCGCTCGGCCACGACGCGCAGCCGCGCGCCCGGCGCATCGCCCAGGTTTGCGGTGCCCTCCATGCGCAGCGTGCCGTCGCCGCCGCGGAACACCAGACGCTCGATGCGTGCCTCGCTGCCGCGCAGCGACAGGGCCAGCGCGCCGTCGTGCAGGTACACGCCCTGCAGGAGGTTGCGCACCGAGAGTTCGGAACCCGTGATGGCGCCGGTGTAGCGGGGAGCGGCCAGTTGCCCGCCGAGCGTGGCATCGGCGTTCAGGCGGCCTGCCAGTCGCCAGCCGGGCGGCAGCCAGGCGCTCCACGGTGCGAGGTCTGCCACGCGCAGCGTCAGCGTGCCTTGCAGCGGCGCATCGGCCGTGGGCCAGGCCTGCGCGGAAGCGGCGCGAGCCGTCTGCGCGCCGGAGAGCACGCCTACCTGGCGCCCGGCCACGGCCTGCGTGAGGTGCCAGAGGCCTTCGTGCGCGGCCAGCGAGAGCCGCAGGTCGCTGAGCCCCAGCGCCCGCGTGCCGGTGTCGTCGGTCACGGTCAAGTCGCCGCCTGCACGCTCCACGACCACGTCGGCATCCAGCCGCTCGCCGCTCGTCACCCGCATGGTGGCGCCCACGCGCAGGTCGCCGCCCCAGCCGAAATGCGGCTGCGCCTGCTTGAGCCAAGGCGCGACGGGCAGCGGGTCCAATCGCGCATCGAGCGCCATGCGGGGGGGCGCACCGGCAGGGCCGGCTTCCGCGCGCGCTTGCGTCCACTGCAGCGTGGCGCCGAGCAGTTGCACGCGGCCCGGCTGCAGCTCGGCCCGCTGGAAGGCGCCTTGCGGGCCGAGTGCCACCTCGCCCGCGAGGCCGTGGGCTTCGATCCACGGTGTGCCGCTGCGTGGCTGCGCTGCGGCGATGAGCTCCTCAATGCGGCCGCGCCAGGTGCCGCCTCCGGGCGTCGCCGGCGTCCATCCACCGGACGCGGCAAGTTGCAGCGCGGTGCCGCGCGGCGGCGCGGCGCCGCCCGACACCACGGCATCGGTCCACTCGGGCGGACGCAGGGGGCTGGCGGCCCGCAGCCGCAGGCGGTGCGACCCCAGCGTGCCGGAAAGCTCGGCCTCGACGGACTCGATGCGTTGCCCGCCCTGCGCGAGGCCGCTGCCTGTCATGCGCAGAGACAACGGCGCGTCGGCCACGCCCAGAGTCGCGTTCCAGCGTGCATCGAGCCGGCCGATGCGCCAGGCGGCGGCCTGCACGCCGCCGGCCTGCACCTGGCCTTCGGTGCGCAATGTTGGCCAGCGGCCCTGCGCCGTGACGTCGGCGTTCAGGCTGCCGGCCTTCGGTACCCAGGCCTCGGCGCCCGGTGCAAGCGCACCCAGGGGTGCCAGGGCGGCCAGGGCCGGCGCGCGGAGCGTGAGCTGCCAGCGTTCGCCGGCATCGTCGTCGGTGTGCAGCTGCGCCGAGGCCCGGTTGTTGCCCGCACTCAGCGAGCCATCGATGCGCGTGGCGCGGTCACCGGCCTGCAGGGTGGCCGTGCCCGACACCGGCACGCCCGCGAGCCGGCTGGGGTCGAGCGACACGTCGGCCTGCCCGCGCGGGGTGCGCAGCAGGGCGAGCGGGCTTTGCGGCGCGGTGGCTTGAGGCCATGCGAGGTCCGCCTTCCAGCGGCCATTGATCGCATGCAGGCCGCGGCGGCGCCACGCGGAGCCTTCGGGCCCCGCCCACCAGTCGGAGGGGTCGAAGCGCACGAGGCTTCCCTCGCTGCGGACGTGCCACGCCTGCGCGGCATCGCGGCGCAGGTCGGCCGACAGCACGGCCTGCGCCTCGGCGGCGTGCAGCTCCAGACGCGGCACCCTGGCCTGCAAGGTGCTGTCGGGCGGCGCGCTGAAGGTCGCCGCGCCCGTGACACGCAGCGGCAGGGCCGGTCCGCGTTGGAGGCGC
>CBINBY010000178.1:0-6723 GCA_966248995.1 uncultured Burkholderiales bacterium
GGCACGCCTCCGGGTACGGCTCCGGGGACCGCTCCGGGTACGGCTCCGGGTACGGCTCCGGGTACCCCTCCGGGTACCCCTCCGGGTACGGCTCCGGGTACGGCTCCGGGGACGGCTCCGGGGACGGCTCCGGGTACGCCTCCAGGCACACCTCCAGGGACACCTCCAGGGACACCTCCAGGCACACCTCCAGGCACACCTCCGGCCACACCTCCGGCCACACCTCCGGCCACACCTCCGGCCACACCTCCGGGCACACCTCCGGGCACACCCCCAGGTACGCGGACCAGACGACTGACTGAGGCAGACCGGAAAGCCATACTCCAGGCAATCGGAAATTTGGTGGGCCAATATATAGCGCTATCGTCCACGAATAAGGCCGCCGCTTACAGCTATGCTGCCCAGGATTTCAATTATGTTTTCAGCACCGACAGGGTCTCGACTTTCCTGCCACAGGCACAGACATTTCTTTCCGAAATGGTTGCAGACTTCGGTAGATTCAAAAAATTGGAAAGCAGTGTGTCAGAGATCGGCCAGGAGATCCTAAAGAGTGAAGCACTGATTTCCATAACCAAATCCCTTTACAAACTTTCGGATGAAGATATAAATGCATTAATGCCACCAGAGTTGCTTGGGCAACTCCGGGCAGCACGACAAGACTATGCCAATAGCCTTAAAGCGCTTGCTGATGGGGTGGTCGGATACACACAAAGACTGGACGAGCAGGCCAAGATCATCCTTAAAGCTTGGGATGCCACGGAGAAGACCGAGTCCTTTAACCACATCTTCGGCTCTATTACAGTCGTGATTGACCTGCTAACAAGTCTGGGCATTGGAGGTAACGCCATCACTCAATCCATCGCTAAGGAATGGAAGGAGATAAACAAACCGGGCGCCAAATATGACAGGCTGTGGAACGGAATTGGGTTGCGCTCCGGCCAGGTGGGTGACGCGCTCCAAGCCGCAGTCAATAGCGGAATATGGTTGGACAAACTCAATATCAAGAAAATTGGGGAGGTATACGAGAAAATCCAGGCCGCAGATGTCTCCACCGGAGAAAACCTGAAGTTGCTGTTGGAGAGAGTAAAAAGCTACGAGGAGGACCTGAGAAAACGACAAGAGCCTTCAGATCCGAACCCGTTTATTCCTCTGTGAATCAGTCGTCTCACGCCGCCAGCGGCGGTCTAGTCCTGGCCTGGTTCTCACGACACTGAGGCAGGACGCCAGCGCGCGCCAGGTTCATCGAGCACCGGCAGGACGGCTGCTCGATGCACCGCGCCCCGGTGCGCCACGCACGATCAAGGACACGCAGGTCGATGCCGTCATCGCCCAAACGTTGGAGACGGTTCCTGAAGACGGGAGGCACTGGAGCGCGCCTTCGCCGTAGCACGCATCGCTCCACACGCGAACTCGAGCAGGCGCGGCACCCGTACATCGAACTCAACAACGCCAATCCCAAGCCCTTCACATGGTCCGAGACCACCAACGACATCCTCGGGAGCATCGAAAGATTTTGTCTACGAACTTCTAACTCACGACACCAGCGCAACGCGAAAGCTGTCACGCCTTCGCGGATGGTCTCCGGGCATCCAGCGCGGCGTTGCGCCAATCCGTCGGCGTGCGCCCGGTGCGGCGCTGGAAGAAGCGGGTGAAGTACGCCGCATCCGCGAAGCCCAGGCTCAACCCGATCTGCTTGACGCTCAAGGTGGTGTAGGCCAGTTCGCGCTGGGCCTCCAGCACAAGCCGCTCATGCAGCACCGACAGGGCCGGCTGGCCCAGCACGCGCTGGCACACCCGGTTGAGCTGCGTGGGCGTGATGCCCAGGACCTCGGCGCATGCCGACATCGCGGGCTGCTCACGGTAGCGCCGCTCCACCAGTTCCCGAAAGCGCCGCACATGCTCAAGCGCCCGCCAGCCCTCCTCAGAACGAAATGCCTGGGCCTCCCCCGGCAGGGTGCGCGCAAGGGCGATCACCAGGCGGATCAGCGCGGCATCGACCGCCACCGCTCGCCACGAGGATGTGCCGCGGAACTCGTCGCGCAGTGCGGTGGCAGCGGCATCAATGGCCGCCACCTGTCCGGCAGGCAGGGCGTCGAGCCGCAGGCGCAAGACCGCGGACCGCAGTGCGGGCTCGTGCGCCAGGAGCTCGCCCAGGTGCTGCTCGATGACAGTCAGCACGATGCCGTCGACCTCCGGCGAGAAGCGAAAGCCATGCGCCGTGAGCGCGGGCAGGGTCACGACGCAAGGCCCGTGGAGGGTGGTGGTGCGCCCCTCGGCCCTCACCTCCGCCCGCCCCTGGCGGATGTACAGAATTTGAAACAGTGCCTCGTGCCGATGAGGTCGGATCTCCCATTCGTGCAAGTGGCTGCGCTCGGCGACCGACTCGCAATGGAGACGATCCAACCCTATCGAGCGCCCGGTCTCTCCATAGAGCGCGTAGATCGGGAGTCCGGGGGAGTCGGTCAGCGTCGGCACAGAGGGTTTCTGGCGGCCATGGACGGGATGTCGCGCTGTCGGCAGGCGTTGAAAGAGATGTTCGAATTGTGCAAGCGTATGCCGCTTCCTTCCATTGAAGGGGCACTTCGTCGGTCCTACCCTTGAGGAAGATCAACACGCACGGAGACGACGATGCGCACTCAGGTCGCCATCATCGGCGCGGGCCCTTCGGGCCTGCTGCTCGGCCAGCTGTTGAGCCGCGCCGGCATCGACAACGTGATCCTCGAGCGGCAAAGCGCCGAATACGTGCTGAGCCGCATCCGTGCCGGCGTGTTGGAGCAGACGACCGCCGACCTGCTCGACGCCGCCGGGGTGGGCGAGCGCATGCACCGCGAAGGGCTGGTGCACGACGGCATCGAGCTGGGCTTCGAGGGCCAGCGCCATCGCATCGACCTGGCCGGGCTCACGGGCGGCAAGCACGTGGTGGTGTATGGCCAGACCGAGGTCACGCGCGACTTGATGGAGGCCCGGCGAGCGCACAACCTGCCCACCGTCTACGAGGCGCGCGACGTGGCGCCGCGCGACTTCGACCGCGCCTCGCCCATCGTCGGCTACACGAAGGACGGCCAGCGGCACGAGCTGCAGTGCGACTTCATCGCCGGCTGCGACGGCTACCACGGCGTGAGCCGTGCCAGCGTGCCCGAAAGTGCCATCACGACCTACGAACGGGTCTACCCGTTCGGCTGGCTGGGCATCCTGGCGAACACGCCCCCCGTGTCGCACGAGCTGATCTACTCGAACCACGAGCGCGGCTTCGCGCTGTGCTCGATGCGTTCGACCACGCGCACCCGCTACTACATCCAGTGCTCGCTGGAGGACAAGCCGGAGAACTGGAGCGACCAGGCGTTCTGGGATGAACTCCGCCGCCGCCTCGATCCGGAAGCCGCCGAGAAGCTGGTCACCGGGCCTTCGATCGAGAAGAGCATTGCGCCGCTGCGCAGCTTCGTGGCCGAACCCATGCGCTTCGGCCGTCTGTTCCTCGCCGGCGATGCCGCGCACATCGTGCCGCCCACCGGGGCCAAGGGCCTGAACCTCGCAGCCTCCGACGTGGGCTACCTTTCGCGCGCGCTCATCGAGCACTATGCGGAACGCAGCGACGCAGGCATCGAGGCATATTCAGACGCCTGCCTGCGCCGGGTGTGGAAGGCGTCGCGCTTCTCGTGGTGGTTCACCTCGCTGATGCACAAGTTCCCCGAAAGCGGCGCCATCGGCTACAGGCTGCAGCACGCCGAGTTGGACTACCTCGTTCACTCTCGCGCCGCCTCGACGGTGATGGCGGAGAACTACGTCGGGCTGCCCTTCGAGCACATCTGAGGCGAGGTTGCGGGTTTGTCTGCCGGGAGTGAACGCCGGTCCCCGCCTTCGAGCAGCTTCACCGTTACCCACAGCACCCGGTTGGCTCGCACATCCACGCCCAGGGCCTCACCGCGCCGCACCACGTAGCCGTTGAGGTGATCGATCTCGCTGGGCTTTCCTCGCGCCAGGTCCTGCGCGGTGGAGGAGTACTGCTCGGGCATGGTCTGCGCGATGCGCTGCACCGCTTGCCAGGCATCGCCCGGCACGGTCACACCCGAGGCGCTTGCAACGGCCAGGCACTCGTGGACCACGTCGCGCATCACCGCTTCCACGCCCATGCCCTGCACCAGCCGCCCGTAGGGCTGCTGCGTGATGGCCGACAGCGCGTTGTACGCGCAGTTGATCAGCAGCTTGGCCCACAGCGCACCGGTCACCTCGTCGGACACCTGCACCGGCACGCCGGCCGCGCCGAATAGTTCCGCCAAGGCCAGGCTGCGCGGACCGGGCCCGATCACCAGCTCGCCTCGGCCCAGGTGACGCACATGACCGGGGGCGGCCATCTCGGTGGCCACGTAGACCACCGCCGGTAGCACCTCGTGTTCGGGCAGCGCCGCCCACAGCCGCTCGGCGTTGTCCACGCCGTTCTGCAGGCCGAGCACGCACGCATCGGAGGCCAGGTGCGGCGCCATCGCGGCGGCGGCCGTCTCCGTGTCGGTCGACTTCACGCAAAACAGCACGAGCTCGGCGCCCCGCACGCCCTCGGCCCCGGTGACTGCCTGCACGGCCACACGCTCGTTGAACGAGCGCGTGTCGAGCAGGAGCCCGGCGCGACGGATGGCATCGACATGCGCTGCCCGCCCGATCAGCACAACCTCGTGCCCGGCCCGCGCCAGCATGCCGCCGTAGTAGCAGCCCACGGCACCTGCACCCATCACCGCGATCTTCATGGGATGGCTCCATTCGGCAAGATCGCGGCATGGTAGCGATGCGCACGCGCGCGCATACGACAAAGGGAGAACCACACCATGCCACCCCAACCCCTCGTTATCGACTGCGACCCCGGCGTGGACGACGCCCTCGCGCTGATGCTGGCCGCCGCATCGCCCGAGTGGGACCTGCGGGCCGTCACCTGCGTGGCGGGCAACCGGCCGGTGGATCAGACGGCGGACAACGCCTGTCGCGTGCTCGACCTCGCCGGCCGCCTCGAAGTTCCGGTGCATGCAGGCTGCAGCCGGCCGCTAACGCAGCCCGAGCCACGCTGCAACCTCGTCCACGGCGCGGACGGCCTGGCCGGCGTGGCGCTGCCGCGCGGCCGGGGCCCGACGGACATGCCGGCCACCGACTTCCTCGAACGCGCGCTCCTTGCCGCCCCCGACGGCGACATCACGCTGGTGGCCGTGGGGCCGCTCACCAACCTGGCCATGGTCGAGATCAAGCGCCCGGGCCTGCTGCGGCGCGCGCGGGCCGTGCTCGTGATGGGGGGCGCAGCGTTCTGCGACGGCAACATCACGCCGAGCGCCGAGTTCAACTTCTACGCCGATGCGCTGGCCGCACACATCGTGCTCGGCTCAGGCGCGCAGGTGCGGCTCTTCGGCCTGGATGTCACGCGCCAGGCAGCCATGCCCGCCGCCTGGATCGATGGCCTTTCCGGCCTGGGCAATCGTTGTGGCGACGCGGCCCAGGCGATGCTGCGCGGCTTTTCGCGCCCCGACCCGAAGCTGCACGACGCCTGCCCGATCGCCTGGTTGCTGACACCGCAGCTCTTCTCGTCGCAGCGCTGCACGGTGGCCGTCGACTGGCGCCCGGGCATGACGGAAGGTCATCTCGCCGCGCGGCGGCTCAGCCCGGATGCGGCGGCGCAATCCGGCGAAGTCGAGGTCTTCACTGCCGTACAGGCGGATGGACTTCGTGCGCTCCTGCATGAGCGCCTGGCGCGACTGCCTTGAACTGCGCCGCCGCTCCCTGGGCCTCGGCGCCATTCCCCATGAAGCCCCGGAGGGCGAGGTACGCCACCAGCCGGTCAGCCGCCTCCTGTGCGGACACGTGGGTGGTATCGATGTGCACCTCGGGCGCGAGCGGCGGTTCGTAGGGTGAATCCAGCCCGGTGAAGTGGCGGATCTCGCCGCTGCGCGCGCGGCGGTACAGCCCCTTGGGATCCCGCGCCTCGCACACGGCCAACGGCGCATCGACGTACACCTCCACGAATTCATCGGGCGAGAAGCGCGCGCGCGCCGCCTCGCGCTCAGCCCTGAAGGGAGAGATCAGCGCGGTGATGACCACCAGCCCGGCATCCACCATGAGCCGGGCCACCTCCACCGCGCGGCGCATGTTGGCGAGGCGGTCGGCATCGGAGTAGCCCAGGTCCTTGCAGATCCCCGAGCGCAGCTCGTCGCCGTCGAGCACGTAGACCTTGAGCCCTCGCTCGTGCAGCGCGGCCTCCGTCAGCCGCGCGATGGTGGACTTGCCCGCGCCCGACAGGCCGGTGAAGTAGATGACGCCGCCACGGTGTCCGTTGGCCGCTTCGCGCTGCTGTCGGGTGATGTGCCTGGGGTTGTGGTTCATGGCCGCCGCTCCGCCAAAATCTTCCGGGCGAGCCCCGGAAGGTCCTCAAAGGTGTTCTGCTTGTCGAGCAGGCCGCGCACACCCGCCTCGCGCGCCTGCATGCGCTGCTCTTCGGTGATGTAGCCCGAACTGAGGATCACCGGCAGCTGCGGGCGCACGCGCGCAAGCTCGCGCGCAAGCTCCAGCCCCGAGGACTCGGGCATGTTGAAGTCCGTGATGACGAGATCGAACGACTCGGGGTGCTCACGCACCGCGGCCAGTGCCGCCCGTGCACCGTGGAAGGCCTGCACGCGGTAACCGCAGCGCTGGAGCAGGTGCTGCACCATGACCACCATGGTCTCGTCGTCGTCCACGTAGAGCACGTGCTCG
>CBINBY010000179.1:0-6499 GCA_966248995.1 uncultured Burkholderiales bacterium
CTCGCAGCGCTTGGTGTCGAAGTTGATGTCGCGGCCCAGGCTGGCGTAGCTGGCCATGGTGAAGCGCAGGGCGTCGGCGCCGTACGCGGGTATGCCCTCGGGATACTCCTTCTCGATGCGCTTGGCCACCTTGGGGGCCGTCTCGGGCTTGCGCAGGCCGGTGGTCGATTTGCGCACGAGCTCGGGCAGCGACACGCCCTGCATGAGGTCCACGGGGTCGAGGACATTGCCCTCGCTCTTGCTCATCTTCTGACCGTGGGAATCGCGTACCAGCCCGTGGATGTACACGTCGCGGAAGGGCACGTGGCCGGTGAAGTGAACCGTCATCATGATCATCCGGGCGACCCAGAAGAAGATGATGTCGAAGCCCGTGACGAGGACGGTCGACGGCAGGAAGAGCTCCAGCTCCCGGGTCTCGGCCGGCCAACCGAGGGTGGAGAAGGGCACCATGGCCGAGGAGTACCAGGTGTCGAGCACGTCCTCGTCGCGTGTGAGTCGCGGCCCGGCGGCGCGGCGCTCTTCGAGCAGTCGCACCTGGGCCTCGTCGCGCGCAGCTCGCGCCGCCTCCAGCCGGCGGTCGAGCTGGAACTGCCATTGGCGCGCTGCTTCGTGCTCGTCGCGTGCCACGTAGACCTGGCCTTCGGCGTCGTACCAGGCGGGGATCTGGTGGCCCCACCAAAGCTGGCGGGAAATGCACCAGTCCTGAATGTTCTTCATCCACTGGTTGTACGTGTTCACCCACTGCTCGGGCACGAATCGCACGCGGCCGTCCTGCACCACCTCGACCGCCTTCTCGGCGATCGACTTGCCGTCGCGCCCCGGCTTGCTCATGGCCATGAACCATTGGTCGGTGAGCATGGGCTCGATCACCTGGCCGGTGCGGGCGCAGCGCGGCACCATCAGCCGGTGCTTCTTCGTCTCCACGAGGAAACCCTGTGCGGCGAGGTCATCGACCACCTTCTTGCGTGCTGCGAAGCGATCAAGGCCGCGATAGGGCTCGGGCGCGTTGTCGTTCACCGTCGCGTCGAGCGACAGCACGCAAAGCACGGGCAGGTCGTGACGCAGCCCCACCGCGTAGTCATTGGGGTCGTGCGCGGGCGTGACCTTGACAACGCCGGTGCCGAACTCGCGGTCGACGTACTCGTCGGCAATGATGGGGATGTGCCGGCCGGACAGCGGCAGCAGTACAAGCTGGCCGATGAGGTGGCGGTAGCGCTCGTCTTCGGGGTGCACCATCACGGCGGTGTCGCCGAGCATGGTTTCGGGCCGGGTGGTGGCGACCACCACGTCGCCCGAGCCATCCGCCAGCGGGTAGCGGATGTGCCAGAGCTGGCCCTCCTCTTCCTCGCTTTCCACCTCGAGATCGGACACCGCTGACTTGAGAACCGGGTCCCAGCTCACCATGCGCTTGCCGCGGTAGATGAGCCCTTCTTCGTACAGCCGCACGAAGGTCTCGGTCACCACGCGCGAAAGCCTTTCGTCCATGGTGAAGTACTCGTGCTCCCAGGCCACGCTGTCGCCCAGGCGACGCATCTGGCCAGTGATGGTGGAGCCGCTACGCTCCTTCCACTCCCACACCTTGGCGACGAAGTTCTTGCGGCCCAGGTCGTGCCGCGACACGCCCTGCTCCTGAAGCTGGCGCTCCACCACGATCTGCGTGGCGATGCCCGCGTGATCGGTGCCGGGCAGCCACAGCGTGTTGAACCCGCGCATGCGGTGGTAGCGCGTGAGCGAGTCCATGATCGTCTGGTTGAACGCGTGGCCCATGTGCAGCGTTCCCGTCACGTTGGGCGGCGGCAGCTGGATCGAAAAGGAGGGCCGGCCTTCGTCCAGCGTGGGCTCGTAGACGTCGCTGGCTTCCCACAAGGGCGCCCAGCGGGCCTCGATGGCGGCGGGTTCGAAGGACTTGGCGAGTTCGCTGCTCATGGGAAGGCGGGGCCGCCAGCGCGCCATGTGCGCATCAGCGACCCCGAGGCTGGAGGGGAAGCGGTGGATTGTAGGCAGGCACCCGTTGTCGCTAATCTCTCGGCTGGTACACACAACGAGGGGCGGAGATGGGTTTGTCGGGGAGGGCACGGCGCTGGCCCTGGCTGGGCGTTTTACTGCTCGCCGCCGCGTGCGGCGGAGGTGGCGATGGTGATGGCGGCAATGCCACCGCCGCGGGTGCGCAAATCGCCGCACAGGATTGCAGCGTCGCAAGCCAGAAGGCATGGCTGCGGGCGTACATGAGCGACTGGTACTTCTGGAGCGGCAGCTCGCCCAGTCCGGACCCGGCCGGCTATGACTCCCTGGCGGGCTACTTTGAGGCGCTGCGCTACCCCGGCGACGAGTGGAGCTACTACGAAAGCGCGGCGACGCACCAGCTCTTTTTCACCGAGGGCCGCACGCTCGGCTATGGCCTGTTCCTCAATACGCTGGAGAGGGCGCTGCCGCTCAAGGTCCGCTACGTCGAGCCGCGCTCTCCTGCCGCGGCCGCGGGCTTGGCGCGTGGCGACGTGATCGTTTCGGTCAACGGCCGCAGCGCCGCGGAACTGGTGGAGAGTCAGGATTTCCGCGCGCTGGGTGCGGCTGTCGAAGGACAGGGGCTGACGCTGGAGGTGAGCCGAGGCGGCGACACCCGCCTCGTGGCCTTGCTTTCGGCCCTGTACGACCTCACTCCCGTGCCGACCGCGCGGGTGCTGGAGCTTCCTTCCGGTGCCAAGGCGGGCTACCTGCTGCTCAAGGACTTCATCACCCAGGCCGAGGTGCCGCTGGCCGACGCCTTCGCACAGTTCCGTGCGGCCGGCGCCACGGAGCTGATCCTCGATCTGCGCTACAACGGCGGCGGACGGGTGTCCACCGCGGCGGTCCTGGGCTCCCTCGTGAGCGGTGCAGCCCATGCAGGGGAGGCGTTCACCGAGCTGCGCTACAACGCGAAGCACGCAGGCTCCAACCGCGTCTTCACGCTTACCGCGGCGCCGGGGCCGGCGTTCCAGCGCGTCGTGGTGGTCATCGGTCCGCGCACCTGCTCCGCCAGCGAGCTCGTGATCAACGGGCTGCAGCCGTATGCCGAGGTGGTGACCGTGGGTGCCACGACCTGTGGAAAGCCCTTCGGGTTCAATCCTGCGGCTTCCTGTGGCAACAGCTACAGCGTGGTGAATTTCGAGACCCTGAACGCGCGCGGCGAGGGCCGGTATTACGACGGCCTGCCGCCCTCCGGCACCTGCGCGCTCGCGGAGGACTTTGGCGGGTCGCCGGGCGACCCGGGCGAGACGCTCACGGCGGCGGCGCTGCGCTACCTTGCCCATGGCTCGTGCTCCGAGCCGACGCAACGGGTGCAGCCTCTGTCGGCCGCGCCCCGCCGCTTGCAGCGAACGATGCCCGAGGAACCTGGCCAGCGGTCGGGGATGTGGGCGGACTGAGCCCGCCCGCGGGGGACTACATGAGCAGATGCTCCCCCGCGTTGTCCCCACCGAGGATCACGTAGTTCACCTTCCGGATGTCGGCCAGCCGGGTTCCGCCCGCGTACGAGATGGAGCTTTGCAGGTCCTCGTGCATCTCGCGCAGCGTGTCGGCAAGGCGGCCCTTGATGGGCTCGAGGATGCGCTTGCCCTCCACGTGCTTGTGCTCGCCCTTGTTGAAGTCCGAGGCACTGCCGTAGTACTCCTTGTAGAGCTTGCCGTCGACCTCCACCGTGCGGCCGGGCGACTCCTCGTGGCCGGCGAAGAGCGAGCCGATCATCACCATGCAGGCGCCGAAGCGCACGCTCTTGGCGATGTCGCCGTGGTCGCGGATGCCGCCGTCGGCAATGATGGGCTTGGTTGCCACGCGGGCACACCACTTCAACGCGGAGAGCTGCCAGCCGCCCGTGCCGAAGCCCGTCTTGAGCCGCGTGATGCACACCTTGCCGGGCCCGATGCCGACCTTGGTGGCGTCGGCGCCCCAGTTCTCGAGGTCGATCACGGCCTCGGGCGTGCCGACGTTGCCGGCGATGACGAAGGTGCCGGGCAGCTTCTTGTGAATGTGGTCAATCATCCGGCGCACTGTCTCGGCGTGCCCGTGCGCGATGTCGATGGTGATGTAGTCGGCGCCCACGCCCTCGGTGGCAAGTCGGTCGACCACTTGGTAATCCGCCGCCTTGACGCCGGAGCTGATGGAGACGAACAGGCCGCGCCCGCGCATCTGCCTTGCGTAGGCCACACTGTCCAGGTCGAAGCGGTGCATAACATAGAAGTAGTTGTTGGCGGCCAGCCATTCGGTGATGGGCTCGTCGATCACGGTCTTCATGTTGGCCGGCACGACGGGCAGCTTGAAGGTCCGGCCGCCGAACTCCACTGACGGGTCGCACTGGCTGCGGCTCTCGACGCGGCACCTGCGAGGCAGCAGGAGGATGTTTTCGTAGTCGAAGATTTCCATGCGCAGCTCCATGGAGGACAGGTGTTAGGGCACCGCGTCGCGTCGAAGTTCTCGGGGTGGATCGACGGAGCCCGCCGTGCGCCCAGCTCCCGCCTCAGTGCGTCTCGGGGCAGCCGGCAGGCCGGGCCTGCGAGGCCGCGATCACCCGGCCATCGGGCGTCTCGATCCAGGCCACGCTCGACAGTCGCTCCGGCCGGTCGGTCTCCGGCACTCGCACGGCGTGCAGGTAATCGACAGACGGTCGGCGGGCCAGCTCGTCCAGCGGTAACGGGCCGACCGCGGCACGCACCAACTCGCGTGCCGAGGCGCTGCCTTCGCTGCCTGCCGGGACACGCTCCACCAGGGCCGAATAAGCCGCTGCGCCTCGCGGGAGCGGGCCGCGCCGGGACACGACGAGCCGCAACGCGATGTAGCCGTTCCACGCCGGGCCGTCAGCGATGCGGAGCAAGGGGGCATCGCGCGCCGTCAGCAGGTGGGTGCGGCGTCGAGCGGACGACGAGCTTTCCGGGCGTGGGGCGCGAAGCGCGCGCTCCCGGGCCTGCGCCAACGCAGCGCTTGCCATCGGTGCGTCGTCTGCAGCGGGAACGACCCAGTCCAGGACCATCGTGCGCGCCGCGGGCGAGTCCCCCGGTGCGCTTCCTTGCCAGCAGGCTTCGCAGTCCGCGGGAATGAAGCGCTCCAGCAGCATCGCGGGGCGCGCGGAGCAGGCCGGCGCCGCGACTTGGGACATGCCCGCGCCGAGGGCCAGCACGAGGGCGGCGCACCCGCCGCGCGCAGGGAAGGGCATCGGGGTCGGCTCCTAGAATGTCCTCATGAGTCTGCCTTTCCACGACGCTCCTGACAACGCGGGGGCCGCGGCGTCCTCACTGCTAGCGAACCTGAACCCCGAGCAGCTGGCCGCGGTGACCTTGCCGCCCGGCCCGGCGCTCATCCTCGCGGGCGCGGGATCGGGCAAGACCCGGGTGCTGACCACCCGCATCGCCTGGCTCATCCAGACCGGGCAGATTTCGCCTGGCGGCTTCATGGCGGTGACCTTCACCAACAAGGCGGCCAAGGAGATGCTGGCGCGGCTGGGCGCCATGCTGCCGGTGCCCGTGCGCGGCATGTGGATCGGCACCTTTCATGGCCTGTGCAACCGTTTCCTGCGCGCGCATTGGAAGCTGGCCGGGTTGCCGCAAGGCTTCCAGATCCTGGATTCGGGCGACCAGCTCTCGGCCGTCAAGCGTGTCATCAAGGCCATGAACCTCGACGAGGAACGCTTTCCGCCCAAGCAGGTGACCTGGTTCATCGCCGGTGCCAAGGAGGACGGCCTGCGGCCCAAGGACGTGCAGCCCCGCGACGAGCAGACGCGCACCATGGTGCAGGTCTACGACGCCTACGAGGCGCAGTGCCAGCGGGAGGGCGTGGTCGACTTCGCCGAGCTGCTGTTGCGCACCTACGAGCTGATGCGCGACGACGCGGCGCTGCGCGAGCACTACCAGCGTCGCTTTCGCCACGTCCTGGTCGACGAGTTCCAGGACACCAACCGACTCCAGTACGCCTGGCTCAAGATGTTCGCCGGCCCGCACGCCAGCGTCTTCGCGGTGGGCGACGACGACCAGAGCATCTATGCGTTCCGCGGCGCTCAGGTGGGCAACATGACCGACTTCGAACGCGAGTTCCGCGTGCAGCAGGTCATCAAGCTGGAGCGCAACTACCGTTCCTACGGGAACATCCTCGATGCGGCGAACGAGCTCATCTCCCGTAACCAGCGGCGACTGGGCAAGAACCTGCGCACCGAGGCCGGACCCGGCGAACCGGTGCGCGTGTACGAGGCCAACAGCGACTACTCCGAGGCGCAGTGGATGGTCGAGGAGGCGCAGCAGCTGCAGCGCGACGGCACGCGGCGCAGCGACATCGCGCTGCTGTATCGCAGCAACGCGCAAAGCCGCGTGCTGGAAAGCGCACTGTTCAATGCCGGCATTCCCTACAAGGTGTACGGCGGCTTGCGCTTCTTCGAACGTGCCGAGATCAAGCACGCGCTCGCCTACCTCCGACTGATCGAGAACCCCAACGACGACACCAGCTTCCTGCGCGTCGTGAACTTCCCCGCCCGCGGCATCGG
>CBINBY010000180.1:0-6203 GCA_966248995.1 uncultured Burkholderiales bacterium
TTCGGCCAGACCAAGCTGGGCGCGCGCCGCAGCGTGATCGAGCACAACGCCCAGGACCTTGCCACCGAGGACCTAATCACGCCCACCGACATGGTGGTCACGCTTTCCCACACCGGCTACATCAAGAGCCAGGCGCTCTCGGAGTACCGCGCGCAGCGGCGCGGCGGCCGCGGCAAGCAGGCCACGCAGACCCGCGAGGACGACTGGATCGATCAGCTGTTCATCGCCAACACGCACGACTACATCCTGTGCTTCACGAACCGCGGCCGCGTCTACTGGCTCAAGGTCTGGGAGGTGCCGCAGGGCTCGCGCAATTCGCGCGGCAAGCCCATCGTCAACATGTTCCCGCTGCAGCCCGGTGAGAAAGTGACCGTAGTGCTGCCGCTCACCAATGGCTTCCGCAGCTTTCCGCCCGACCACTACGTCTTCATGACCACGGCCCAGGGCACGGTGAAGAAAACCGCGCTGGACGAGTTCAGCAATCCGCGCAAGGCGGGCATCATCGCCGTCGATCTCGATGAAGGCGACTACCTCGTCGGTGCGGCGCTCACCGACGGCAAGCACGATGTGATGCTGTTTTCCGACGGTGGCAAGGCCGTGCGCTTCCACGAGGAAGACGTACGTCCCATGGGCCGCAACGCGCGCGGCGTGCGCGGCATGGCGCTCGATGAGGGCCAGAGCGTGATCGCCATGCTGGTGGCAGAGGACGAGACGCAAAGCGTGCTCACCGCCACCGAGAACGGCTACGGCAAGCGCACCTCCATCGTCGAGTACACGCGCCACGGGCGCGGCACCAAGGGGATGATCGCAATCCAGCAGAGCGAGCGCAACGGCAAGGTCGTCGCGGCCACGCTGGTGCGGCCGGATGACGAGATCATGCTCATCACGGACCGCGGCGTATTGGTGCGCACACGGGTGTCGGAGATTCGCGAACTGGGCCGTGCCACGCAAGGGGTGACGCTGATCGCCCTGGACGACGGTGCCAAGCTGAGCGGCCTTCAGCGCATCGTGGAGAACGATGCGAACGGCGCGGACGCCGCGTCGAGCGAGGGCTCCGGCGAAGAGGCCGCCGAGGACACCCAATGATGAAACCGAAGCACTGCATCGCGGCGGCCCTGGTCGCGGTCTCCACGCTTGCGTTGGCGCAGGCCCCAGCCAAGAAGGACCTGATCGCCAAGGTGTTACAGCTGCAGCAGCCCGGCATCGAGGCCATGGCTCGCGAGATTGCCGAGCGGCCCGTACGGCAACTCATGCAGCAGGCCAGCGCCGTGCTGCAGACGCAGGTTGCCGCCGACAAGCGCGAGGCGATCGCTCGCAGCATCGACGCGGATGCGAAGAAGTTCATCGAGGAAGCCACGCCGCTCATCCGCGAACGCGCGGTCCGGCTGGCGCCTGCCACCGTCGGGCCGCTGCTGGAGCAGCGCTTCAACGAGGACGAGCTTCGGCAACTCATCGCCTGGCTGGAGTCGCCGGTGAACAAGAAGTACCAGCAGCTCGTCCCCGAGATCCAGGACAGCATGATCAAGAAACTTGTGGCCGAAGCGGCGCCCGTGGTCGATCCGAAGCTGCAGGCCCTGCAGCAGAAGATGCGCACGGCGTTCGGCCTCCCGGCCGCGCCTGCCTCCGCGCCGGCATCCGCAGCGGCGCGTCCCGCCTCGCGCCCCGCGAGCCGCTGAAGACCCATGCAGACCGGCCCGGACGGCACGGGCACCGGCCCTTGGGTCGCGTGCCAAAATCCGCCGCACGCCATGCTCGAGAACACTCCCTCAATTCCTCCCGCGCTGGCCGCGCTGCGCCAGCGAATCGATGCGGTCGACCGCGAGATGCTCGCGCTGCTCAATCGACGCGCCGCACTCGCGCAGGAAGTCGGCGAGCTGAAGAAGCAGGAGGGCTCGGTGGTATTCAGGCCCGAGCGCGAAGCACAGGTCATAGACGGCCTCAAGGCCGTCAACGCCGGGCCCCTCAAGACCGAGAGCGTGGCCCCCATTTGGCGCGAGATCATGTCGGCCTGCCGGGCCCTGGAAACACCCACGCGCGTTGCCTACCTCGGGCCCGCGGGCACTTTCAGCGAGCTCGCGGCGCTCGGCTTCTTCGGCTCATCGATCGTGAGGGTCCCGTGCGTGAGCATCGACGAGGTGTTCCGCAGCACCTGCGCTGGCGCCGCGGACTTCGGCGTCGTGCCGGTGGAGAACTCCACCGAGGGCGTGGTCGCGCGATCGCTTGACCTGTTCCTCACCGAGCCGCTGTTCATCATCGGCGAGACGAGCCTGTTCGTACGCCAGAACCTGCTGCGCCGCGAGAGCTCGCTGGCCGGCATCGAGGCGGTAGTGGCACATCCGCAAGCCCTCGCACAATGCCACGTGTGGCTCAGTAACCACCTTCCCGGTGTCGAGCGCCGTCCCGTCTCGAGCAACGCCGAAGGCGCCCGACTGGCCGGCCTGGATGCCTCCCTGGCAGCGATTGCGAGCGAACGCGCCGCCAGCGAGTTCGGCCTGCACATGGTGGCTCCGGCCATCCAGGACGACCCGCACAACCGCACGCGCTTCGCGATCATCACCCACCCCGACCGCCATCCTCGCCCGCACGCCTCCGGCCATGACTGCACAAGCCTGGTGGTCTCGGTCGCCAACCGGCCTGGCGCCGTGCACGACCTGCTCGTGCCGCTCAAGCAGCACGGCGTGTCGATGACCCGCTTCGAGTCGCGCCCCGCGCGCTCGGGCCAGTGGGAGTACTACTTCTACATCGACGTGCAAGGTCATCCCGACCAACCCGAGGTGAGCAAGGCGCTGGAAGAACTGCGAGAGGCCTGCGCCTTTTTCAAGGTACTGGGGACTTACCCGCTCGACGTGCACTGATGCTGGACATGAGCTTGCACCTCGCTTTCTCGCTGTCTGCATGATGTTCAACCAGCTCGGTGTCATCGGTTGCGGCCTCATGGGAGGCTCCTTCGCACTCGCGCTCAAGCGGGCGGGACTCGTCAAGCGCGTCATCGGCTACAGCAAGTCGCCCTCGACCACCGAGAAGGCGAAAAAGCTCGGCGTGATCGACGTAGCGGCCGAGTCCGCGCTGCTGGCCGTCTCCGGGTCCGACGTCGTCCTCATCGCCGTGCCGGTGGCCGCCACCGAGGCCACCTTCAAGGCGATCCGTCACCTCGTGGAACCCGGCGTGCTCTTCATGGACGTCGGCTCCACCAAGCGCGACGTGATCGACGCGGCGCGCCGCGTCCTGAAGGAGCGGGTGGGCAGTTTCGTGCCCGCCCATCCCATCGCGGGCAAGGAAGTCGCTGGCGTAAGCCATGCCGACGCCAACCTCTACGCAAACCGGCAGGTCATCCTCACGCCCATCGCACAGACCGATGCCGATCTGGTGCAGAAGGCGACCGACGTGTGGGCCGCCATCGGCTCGCAGGTGCTGCGCATGACGCCGGAGAACCACGACTGCGCCTTTGCCGCGGTGAGCCACCTGCCGCACATGCTGGCTTTCGCCTATTTCAACTCGGTGGCTCGCCAACCGGCCGGGCGTGACTTCCTCTCCCTCGCCGGACCGGGCTTCCGCGACTTCACTCGCATCGCGGCCAGCGACCCCACCGTGTGGCGGGACATCCTGCTGTCCAACCGGGAGGAACTCCTCAAGCAGGCGCTGCGTTTCCGGCATGCGCTCGATGCCATGGAACACGTGATCAAGACCGGCAATGCCGAGGCGCTGGAAGACCTGATCCGAGGCGCGTCTGACGCACGCTCGAGCTGGCAGATGAGCGCCACCAAAGCGCCGGGCAGCCGCTGAAGACTGCCCGACCCCATGTACACCACGCCCTTTCTAGACCTTCCACCGCTGCTGCGCGCGGCCGGCACGGTCCGCCTGCCCGGATCCAAGAGCATCTCCAACCGCGTGCTGCTGCTGGCCGGACTCAGTGCAGGCACGACAGTCGTGCACGACCTGCTCGACTCGGATGACACCCGCGTCATGGTGGCCGCGCTGCGCGAGCTGGGGTGCGAGATCGACAACCGCGGCCCCGCCCTGCGAGTCACGGGGCTGGGCGGGCGCCTGAAGAACCGCGATGCCCGGCTGTTCCTCGGCAATGCGGGCACGGCCATGCGCCCGCTCGCGGCCGCGCTGGCCGTGCTCACAGCCACCCAGGGCGGCCGCTTCGAGCTCTCGGGGGTGCCGCGCATGCATGAGCGGCCCATCGGCGACCTGGTGGATGCGCTGCGTCAGCTGGGCTGCCGCATCGACTACCTGGGGCAGGAAGGCTACCCGCCGCTGAGGCTCACCGCGGGCTCGGGAAGCATGCGAACCGAGGCGCCGATCCGGGTGCGCGGCGACGTGTCGAGCCAGTTCCTGACCGCCTTGCTGCTGGCGCTGCCACTGGTCGCCACCACGGGACCGGTGGTGGTGGATGTCGAGGGCGAGCTCATCTCCAAGCCGTATGTCGAGATCACCCTGAACCTGCTCCAGCGCTTCGGGATCGATGTGCAACGCGAAGGCTGGCAGCGCTTCGTCGTTCCGCGGGGCAGCTCCTACCGCTCGCCGGGCGACATCCACGTCGAAGGCGACGCATCCTCCGCGTCGTATTTCGTCGCGCTGGGGGCCATTGCGGCCACGGAAGCCCCGCTGCGGATAGAGGGCGTGGGGCTCGGATCCATCCAGGGCGACATCCGCTTTGTCGATGCGGCCGAGGCGATGGGCGCCGATGTGCGCAGAGGCCCAGGCTGGCTGGAGGTGCGGCGCGGACGTTGGCCGCTGCAAGCGGTCGACCTGGACTGCAACCACATCCCCGACTCCGCCATGACGCTGGCCGTGATGGCGCTATACGCCGAAGGCAAGACGCGGATATCGAACATCGCGAGTTGGCGGGTCAAGGAAACCGATCGCATCGCCGCCATGACGCAGGAGCTGCGCAAGCTGGGCGCCGACGTGATCGACGGACCCGATTTCATCGAGGTGACGGCACCGCGCCTGTGGGAGAGCGCGGCCATTCGAACCTATGACGACCATCGGGTCGCAATGTGCTTCTCGCTCGCCGCCTTCAACGCGCTGGCCGACGCCACGCCGCCCGTGCCGGTGCGCATCCTGGAGCCGCAGTGCGTCGGCAAGACCTTCCCGCACTACTTCGAGACGCTGTTCTCGGTGGTCGACACGGACACGCGCCTGATCCCCGTCATCACTGTGGACGGCCCGAGTTCGTCGGGCAAAGGCACGGTGGCCAGCGCAGTCGCCCAGCGGCTGGGTTACCACTTCCTCGATTCCGGCGCGGTCTACCGCGCTACCGCGCTGGCCGCCATGCGCGCAGGCATATCACCCACGGACGAGCCGCGCATCGCAGCGATCGCCGCGTCATTGGACCTGGCCTTCGAGGGCCACGGCATCCGCTTGGCCGGCGAAGAGGTGGCCGATGCCCTGCGCAGCGAAACCGTGGGCTCCATGGCCTCGAAGATCTCCGCCCTCCCCTCGGTGCGCGACGCACTGCGGGAGCTGCAGCTATCGTTCCGACGCATCCCGGGGCTGGTAGCCGACGGCCGCGACATGGGGACAGTCATCTTCCCCGGTGCCGACCTCAAGGTGTTCCTGACCGCAAGCGCGGCCAAGCGAGCCGAAAGACGCCATAAGCAATTGATCTCCAAGGGAATTTCATCTAGCATCGACGCCCTTCGCGCCGAGCTTGAGGCGCGCGATGCGCGGGACGCCACCCGCGCGGTGGCACCACTCAAGCCCGCCGCGGACGCGCAGCTCCTGGACAACTCGGATCTGAACATCGGCGAATCCGTCGATGCGGTGCTGAAGTTCTGGGAACGACGCAGACCCATCCGGGTCTAGACCACCGCCCAAGGCCATCAGGCCCGAAGGCTCGCAGGCCCGCCGCTTTCCCTCCCTGGCCGCCAGGCCCGCCGAAGCGACGGATCATCAACCAACCGCGGCTTCAAGCCGCAACCGAAAGTCCCAATGGCTCAAACCCAAACTGCCACCAACCACGGCGGCGAATCCTTTGCCGCCCTGTTCGAAGAATCGCTGAAGCGCTCGGAAATGCGCAGCGGCGAGGTCATCACCGCCGAAGTGGTGCGTGTCGACTACAACTTCGTGGTGGTCAATGCAGGCCTGAAGTCCGAGGCCTACGTGCCTATCGACGAATTCAAGAACGACCAGGGCGAGCTCGAAGTCCAGGTCGGCGATTTCGTGTCGGTGGCCATCGACGCGATCGAAAACGG
>CBINBY010000181.1:0-6110 GCA_966248995.1 uncultured Burkholderiales bacterium
CGTTGGAGGTGTCTCTGCCGCAAGGCAGGACCGAGCTGCCGCAGTCAGCGAAGTGAGCTTGTGAGCGTGTGTTGAGCCGTCGCTTTGCCGCAAGGGCGGGCGACGCGTAGCGAGACGGTATGGCCGCCACAAGCGGCTGGAGCGGGCGATGGGTCATCCGATCCATCGCCCCTTTTTCATGTCGGCGTGCATGCGAGCCGATCGATCTTCAACCCAGCGGGGAACACCAGCTTCCCCGCCCGGGGCGCGGCGTTCCCTCGTCCTTTGAAGGAGAGCGCCATGTTGAACCAGAGCACCGTACTTCCGCGCCAGCGCGTCTGCGTCCTGCTGGGTGGTGGGCCGCGGCAAGCCGCTACGCGTGCCGCGCCGAGGATCGCAGCGCTGTTGCGGCCCGCGCTTCGCCAACCCGCGTGACGCACCGAGCCCTCTCAACCAACCCGGGCGGGCCACCCAAGCGTCGTGCGACGGGTGCCCTGCCTCCGATCCGTGAGGAAACCATGAGCCTGATTCAGTACCAGCAAGCGACCTACGCCGTGCAGTTGCGGGACCAGTTGGAGCTGGCCGGCTGCGACACCCGCGTCGCAGCCCTCGTGTCGCGTGTCATCGGCGAGCTGATCGATCACGTGTCACATGCAGAAAGCGACCTGAGACGCGACATCGACGAAGCAGAGGCGCGTGCGTCGAGAAGAGCAAGCGAGCTGAGCGCATACAAGCGCGACCTGTTCGACCGCTTCATCGGCGTGATGCTGTTCGTCATGGCGGCCGCGGTCGTCTGCGGCGTCATCGGCGTGCTGATCGCGCTGTTCCAGTGAGCGGAGGACCGAGATGGAACCGTCTCAGATCATCGGCCGCGTGATGACGCCGTTCGGCGAAGCCTTCGTCCGCGTAGGCCGCTACCCGGCCGGTGGCGCGATCGCCGTGCAACTGGTGGGCGTAGGCACTGCGGAACCGCTCGGCGTCTTCTCGACCAACCTCGTGCCGTACGGCGCGCGCGTCGGCGACACCGAGTTCTGCGCCAAGGTGTGGTCGGAGAACGAACCGCTGGTGGAGCCGATGCTCGCCTCGGGCCTGTTCGAGGACACCGGCCGCGTAGAGCCCTCGGGCTACGTACTCGCGCCCGTGTGGCGGATCAAGAGCCCGCAGCACGTGCCGCCGCAAACGAGGTGTCGCGCGACTCGGGAAGGAGCGCCGTCATGGTCGAAGTGAAGTTCATCGACGGCACTCCCGTGCCCGACGACTACCTCAGGTCGGTATCGCGACTCGTACGCGATGCGGCGCTGGCCATCGACCTGTTCGGCGAGGACGAACTGGAGGCCGCATCACGCGGCACGTTCCGCGCGTGCGCGGTGGATTGCCTGGACCACGCTCAGCGCAATCCGGAGGCGTTCATCGAACAGGCACTCTCGGAAGGAGAGTACGTGCTGCGCACCTTTGCCGGCTTCGGCAAGGGCCACGTGGTCACGGCGCATCCAACGCTGGAAGCGGCGATAACGGCCTTCGCCGCCGCGCCGGCGAACGAGCTTCCACGCATCCTTCGAGACGACACAACCGTCGCCGAGCTCGACCCTGAAGCCGGACTGGCGCCGCTGTTCGCAAACGACGAGGCGCAGCGCATCTATCGCGCGATGTTCGATCCGGGTACGCCTGATCAGGAGCCTTCGCAGTCGTAGCTGATAGAAACTGCAACGTCGAGGCCCGGCCCACCCACTTGTGGTGTGCCGGGCCTCTCATTTGATGCCCCGGCGCCCGCCACTGATAGGATGCCCCGACACCGCTGAACAGCGCCGGCGTGTTCCCGGCACGCCGTAGCAGCGGGTGCCGCGATTGAAGAAGGTATGAGATGAAGTCGAAGTGGGTCGTCCGGCTGGGACTGGAATGGCAGCGCCACACCCAGTCCCGCAGCGTCAGCGAGTCGATTCGGATGCTGGGCAGCGTGCAACGAGGAGCGCAGGTTGGCGCCCTGGCGGTGGACGGCAACGGTGACTTCTTCCAGATCAACGGCGAGTACGTTGCGCCGCTCAACAAGCGCCTGATTGCGAAGGCCGTCAAGGCTGCACAAGGGCGCGCGCAATCTCGATACGAGCCGCCCAGGCCTCGCACCGCTTCGGCACCGATTGTCACCGTGCGGCGCAGCCGCCTCGCAGGCTCCGTTCCGCCACCGAACCCGGCCTCCGCCGGCGACTGAACCGCCCCTCACGCGCTCGTCACGGCCACCACCGCTCACGGCTCATTGGCGCTGTCTACGAGGATGCAGACGTTCGTCGAGAACCCGGACCCGGCCTGGAGCCGCTGTTCGCGATGGATCGGTGGAGCGATGCTCGGAGCACCCGTCACGCAGCGCGCTTTCTCAGGCCTGCCATACGCCGTAGCCCGCCTCGCGCAAGCCGATTGCGAGCTCCACTTCCATCTCGCGCGCGGCCTCGTAGGGCATCGGGTTGTAGACCTCGTACAAGCGCGGCAGCAGGCGAAGGCCGTACTCGCGGACGAAGCGGTTGGCCTGGATGCCCGCCTTGTGCTTGTCGAAGCGCAGGTCGGGGTCGAGCCCGGTCATGCCGACGTAGACGAATGGCTTGCCCAGCCGGTATTCCGGGTTCGCCTTGCGGAAGCTCGGCTCATTCCACACGCGGTCGGACAGTTCGACCACGTACACGTGGTGATGGTTGCGGGCTTCGCGGCGCGGCATCGGACCGAGTCTAGCGACCGCCCAAACAGCGCATGCGCCGCGTCGCGCGGCTGGCCGAACGTGGTCGACGCCGCCGAGGCCAGTTTGGAGGGCCATAAACGGGCCAGCTTGCGGACAATGACGAACGTCGGCTCTGTGGCGTCCCGATGAGCCAGCAACCTGTCGCAGAATGCGCCTCGCCTGGAAGGAGCGGCCATTCTCAGTCGTGAACCACAAGTGATTGCCGCGGCGAGAGCCAATGTGGAGCGCTTGGCTCAAGGTAGAGCGCTTATCGACCAAGCATTCATCGACACGATCCCAGTGATCGAGGTCGAGCCCCGTAGTCGCAGGGTCGAATAGCGTGCGCCGGTCCGAACGCGGCATCATGACCCAGCGCGTCCTATCAATGCTAGTAGCGAGCATCCATGATTCATGTCGTCGCCGTCGTCGCTTTTTCTATGCTGCTTGCCGCCGGCGCCCAGGCGAAGACACCTTGCGATCAGCTGAAGGGCGTGCTGGCTGCGGGCATCGACGCCGCCGGTGCGCGCGGCTACAACCTCGAAACCGTGCCGGCTGGCACACCCGTGCCGCCCGGTGCGAAGGTCATCGGGACCTGCGAAGTCGGCACCAGCAAGATCCTGTATCGCAGAGGGGGTGCCACGCGGCCGACGGGCGACACGCCGAAAACGTTGCACCCAGCCTCGACTGTGGAGGCTCCCATCGTGCCGCAGGAGCAAACTCAACGGCCGCTCGGCGTTGAAGGCGATCGCTCGTCACGACCGACAGCCGCTCCGGCGAGCAGCCCCGCGCAGCGGCTCGTTTCGCAGTCGAACGAGGCAACCGCTACGCTCGCACAGCCGCAGCCAACACCTCCCGACAAGCTTGCCGCAACGAAGGAGCCAGCGGCACAAGAAGAGGCACCCGGATTCATTACCGAGCACTGGCGATGGATCGGCGCCCTGATTTTCGCGTTGCTCGCAGCTGCGATATGGGTCCGGCATGCGTACGTCAGTGCCTACAACAAGACCGGATTGCCACGCGGTCGCAACTGCGGCACCGCGCAACAGGCAGCGCATCGTCTGCAAGCGCTGCAGATCGCCACGGGCTCGATCAACCGCGCTGATGCATCTCGATGCATATTGCGATCGGGGTCACGCACCAAGATCGCTTGACGACAGAAAGCACCAGGTGGCCGAGCAGTGCACTTCCACGCGAACGCGATGAATGCCAGCTACGAAGCGCCGACGGAAGCAGACGCGGAGTGGGCGGTTCGCGATTGACGGGGACGGCCAGGAGCAGTCACAGGCGCCTGTGAGCTTCCTGATGGCTCGCCAGCCATCGCTGCTGGCCGTAGCGCCTGGGGCAATCGGAAACCTGCGGCTTCTACGACTGCACGCGGGCCACGCTAGGACGTCGAAGCCGCCCTCGGCGATGCGGCGCAGCGCGGCATCGGCTTCGGTGCACATCACGACCCGGATCCCCATCGAGGCCAGCAGGCGCTGCACGCTCTCGGCGATGTCCGGGTCGTCCTCGACGTAGAGGACCGACAGCGCGGCCAGCCGCGCGCGGTCCGCGTCGAACAGCGCATCGACCGCCGCCGGTGCGGTAGCTGCCGGCGCGCCATCGAGCGGCAGCCGCAAGCGGAAGATCGCGCCGCGCCCCGGACCGTCGCTCGACGCGTGCAGCGTGCCGCCGAACAGGTCGGCCAGGCTGCGCGCGATCGCCAGCCCCAGGCCGAGGCCGCGGTGCGCATTCGGCGTGCCGCCGCCCTGCCGGAACGGCTCGAAGATGAGGCCGAGGTCGGCCGGGTCGATACCGTGGCCCCAGTCCTGCACTGCGACCTCGAGGCTGCTGTCGTCGTCATTGCGCAGCGCCACGCGCACCCGGCCGCCGTCGGGCGTGGCCTGCACCGCGTTGTTGACCAGGTTCCACACCACCTGCTCGAGCCGCACCGGGTCGTTGTGCAGCGGGGCCGGTCGTACGTCGCCGACGACCTCGACCTCGATGCGGTGGCGCGCGGCCTGCGAGCGCACCACTGGCGGCGTCTGCGTCAGCACGTGGGCCCAGCTCAGCGTGGCCTGCAGCGGCGTGCGCAGCTCGTGCGACACCTTGGCGAGGAAGCGGTCCTTCTGCCGGTTCGCTTCCTCGGCGGCGGCGTGCGCGAGGCGCGCCTCGGCGGTGGCCTGCGCCAGTTCGGCGGTGCGCTCGGCGACCTGCCGCTCGAGCTCGCTGCGCTCGCGCAGCAGGGCGTCCTCGGCGCGGCGGCGGTGCGCCACCTCGGCCTCGAGCGCCTCCTCTGCGGCGGTGAGCTGGGCCACGGTGGGGATCGCCAGGATGCGCGGTACGAGATAGACGAGCGCGGCCGCGGTCAGCACCGACGCCGCCGCGGTCACCACCTTCACGCTGCCAGCGAGCCAGTAGTCGGGGTTCCACACCGTCCACACCTCGACCCAGTGCGTCGCGCCGCAGCTGACGATGAAGAGCGCGAACAGCAGCACGATCCAGTTGAACGGCAGGTCGGTGCGCCGGCGCACTAGGTGCAGCAGCGTGACCGGGATCGACACGTAGGCCGCGCCGATCAGGGTGTCGCTCGCGACGTGGGTCCACAGCAGCGTCGGGTTCCAGGTGAAGCAGTAGCCATGCGGCAGGTAGCTACCGGGCGATCCGCGCTGGCTGGCCAGCAGCGCGAGAGTGCCCAGCGCGGCGCTGACGATCCAGGGCATGGGGGCGCGTCTGAGCATGAACTCTCCTCCGATCGGAGCGCTGCGCCCGGCGCGACGCATGCCGGGGCCGCGTGCAGTGTAGGAGGTGACGGCGGCCGCCCGATTGCCGTCCCATCTGCCCACTCGCTTTCCCCTCGAATGTTGTGTTCGGGCCCGAACGTCGGCTCTGCGGCAGCGAGATCAGCACGGCTGATGTCTCTTCAGCGTCGTTTTCGCGCTTCGGAGGTCAGGTATCGGCGGAACGGGCCGCTGGCGAGTCTTCACCGCCGACACGTTGCTGAGCGGTCTAGCTATATGGGCACCCCTTGCAGCCTCACGCGGCCTGCCGCTCCCGACACGCGCTGAAGCGCTTGACCTCGATCACGCTGTCGGCGAGAGACCATAGCTCTGGGGTCTGCGAAACGAACAGCTCCTGCTCGTATCCCCCGAGCCGAAGTACCTCGCGCTTCATCGCGACGAACATACGTTTGCGTTCCGGATCGAGCGGCCCATCCGCTTCGTCGGAGAACAGTGTCTGGTAGCGCCGCCCCGCGGACTGCGCCAGGTAGACCGCGATCGCCCGCGTCAACGCCTCGTCGATCCACACACGCTCACCGCCGCTCATCATGGCGACGCTCTTCGATGCGCCCGTCTCTGCGTCGAACACGATCACGTCGAAGCCTTCCTTGAGGTCCTTCCTGGCGGTCTCGACCTGGGTCGTGATCGACACGGTGAAGCGCGGCCCG
>CBINBY010000182.1:0-6040 GCA_966248995.1 uncultured Burkholderiales bacterium
GTGATGACCACACTGGTGTGCTCGTACAGCTTGCTCAGCAGGTGGAACAGCAGCGTTGTCGAGCCGTTGATCGGATTCTTCGTCAACACGCTGGCGCTGCGCATCGACCTGTCCGGTGCGCCCACGGTGGCCCAGCTGCTGGCGCAGGTGCGTGCCACCACGCTGGCCGCTCACGAGCACCAGGACGTGCCCTTCGAGCAGGTCGTCGAGGCCGTCAGTCCGGCGCGCAGCCTGGCCCACAGCCCCGTCTTCCAGGTCGTGTTCGCCTGGCAGAACGCGCCTGAGGGTCGCCTGGAGATGCCGGGGCTGCAGCTGGAGCCGGTCGGCGCCGATGTGCCGACCGTCAAGTTTGATCTGGAGCTGTCGCTGCAGGATGCTGGCGACTGCATCAGTGGCTACATGCGCTGCGCCAGCGCGCTGTTCGACCGCGCCACGGTGGAGCGCCACATCGCGCACTGGGAAACGCTGCTGCGCGCGCT
This sequence comes from uncultured Burkholderiales bacterium, assembly GCA_966248995.1. GTDB lineage: Bacteria > Pseudomonadota > Gammaproteobacteria > Burkholderiales > Burkholderiaceae_C > Albitalea. The sequence goes on from CBINBY010000182.1 coordinate 480, forward strand.
GGTGGCCGACGACCAGGCCATCGTGGCGCGGTTGCCGCTGCTGTCCGACGAGGAGCAGCACCGGCTGGTGCACGGCTTCAACGACACCACGGCATCCTTCCCCGCCGAGCGCTGCATCCATGAGTTGTTCGAGGCGCAGGCCCGGCGCACACCCGAGGCCACTGCGCTGGTGTTCGAAGACACCTCGCTTACCTATGCCGAGCTGAACGCCCAGGCCAACCAGCTCGCGCACCATCTCATCGCGCTGGGCGTGCAGCCCGACACCCGAGTCGCCATCGTCTTGCCGCGCGGCATCGAGTTTGTTGCTGCTGTGCTGGCCACGCTGAAGGCCGGTGGTGCATATGTGCCGCTGGATCCCAACGACCCCGCCGGGCGCCTGGGCTTCATGCTCGACGACTGCGCAGCGCAATGGGTGCTGACCGACATGGCCGTGCAGACGCGCCTGTCGACCCGACATGCGCCGCTTGCAGTCACCGTGCTGGCGCTCGATGCCTCTCCTCTCCTCAGCCATGGGCCGCTTGTCCCGGCACCGATCCCGGGCCCGTCGGGCTCACCCCCTCGCATCTCGCCTACGTCATCTACACCTCCGGCTCCACCGGCACGCCCAAGGGCGTCATGGTGGCGCATCAGGCCGTGGTCAAGCTGGTGATGAACAACGGCTACGCCCGCTTCGATGCATCCGATCGGGTGGCCTTCGCCGCCAACCCGGCGTTCGATGCCAGCACGATGGAAATATGGGCCCCCCTGCTGCACGGCGGGGTGGTGGTCGTGATCGCACAAGACGTGCTGTTCGATGCATCTCGCTACGACCAGGCGCTGCAACGCCACCGCGTGACCGCGCTGTTCATGAGCATCGGCCTGTTCCATCAGTACGCCCCGCTGCTGGGGGGCGCGATGCGGCAGCTGCGCTACCTGATGGTGGGAGGCGACCTGCACGATCCTCGGGTCTTCGCGCAAGTGCTGCGCGACAGCCCTCCGCAGCATCTGCTGCACGTGTACGGCCCCACGGAGACGACTACGTTCGCCACGTCATTCGAGGTGCGCGAGGTGCCCCCCGCCACCGTGTCGCTGCCGCTGGGCGGACCGATCGCCAACACGCGCATCTACATCCTGGATGCGCAGGGCCTGCCAGTGCCCGTGGGTGTGCGCGGCGAGATCCACATCGGCGGGTGGGGCGTGGCCCGCGGCTATCTGAAGCGCCCGGATCTGACCGCCGAGCGCTTCATTCCCGATCCGTTTGCCGCCCGGCCGGGGGCGCGCATGTACAAGACCGGCGACCTCGGGCGCTGGCGTTCGGACGGCACCCTCGAGTTCCTGGGGCGCAACGACCATCAGGTCAAGATCCGTGGGTTCCGTGTCGAGCTGGGCGATATCGAGGCTGCGTTGCGCTCGCATCCGGAGGTGCGCGAAGCCGTGGTCCTCGCGCGCGAGGACGCGCCCGGCCATAAGCGCCTGGTGGCTTACGTCGTGGGTGAAACCGCGCCTGACGCCTTGCGCACTCATCTGGGCCGCCTGTTGCCCGAGTACATGGTCCCGGCCGCCTACGTGTCGCTGCTGGCCCTGCCGCTCACACCCAATGGCAAGCCTGACCGCCGCGTCCTGCCCGCCCCCGAGGCAGAGGCCTTTGGAGCTCGCGCCTACGAGGCGCCGCAAGGCGAGATCGAGACCACCCTCGCGCAGCTCTGGAGCGAATTGCTGGGCCTGGAGCGCATCGGCCGCCACGACGACTTCTTCGCCTTGGGTGGCCATTCCCTCCTGGCCGTGCAGTTGACCTCGCGCATCCGTGCGGCGCTCGGCCTGGAAGTGCCGCTGGCCGAACTTTTCGCGCAGCCCACCCTGGTCGGCTTCGCGCAGCGCGTGGCCGCGGCCACCGCCAGTACGTTGCCGGCCATCGTCCCCACGTCGCGCCAGGAGGCGCTGCCCTTGTCCTTCGCCCAGCAGCGCTTGTGGTTCCTGGCGCAGCTCGATGAACGCACGGGCGTCGCCTACACGATCCCTAGCGGCGTGCGACTGAAGGGCTCGCTCGATGTGGCCGCGCTGTGCGCTGCGATGAACCGCATCGTCGCGCGCCACGAGGCGCTGCGCACCTGCTTCGGCTCGGTCGATGGTGCCCCGGTGCAGCTCATGGCCCCGCCCGACGTGGGTCTGGCGCTGTCGCGCGCGGACCTGTCGGGCCATGCCAATGCTGGGGCCGAGCTCGAACGCCTGGCCGCCGAAGAGGCGAGGGCGCCGTTCGACCTCGCCCGCGGTCCGCTCATCCGCGGCTGCCTGATCCGATTGGCCGACGACGACCATGTGCTGCTCGTGACCATTCACCACATCGTCTCCGATGGCTGGTCCATGGGCGTGCTGGTCAACGAGTTCAGCGCGTTGTACGCCGCGTTCTCGCAGGGACAGTCTGATCCGCTGCCCGCGCTGCCCCTCCAGTACGCCGACTACGCCATGTGGCCTCGCCGCTGGATCACCGGCGAGGTGCTGCAGCAGCAGCTCGACTTCTGGCGCCACCATCTCGGCGGCGCCCCGGCCGTGCTGGACCTGCCCACCGACCGGCCCCGCCCCGCCGTGCAGGACTACGCGGGCGCGTCCTTCGACTTCGAGATCGATGCCGAACTCAGTGCGGGGCTCAAGGCCTTGGGCCGGCGCCATGGCACCACGCTGTTCATGACGCTGCTGGCCTCCTGGGCCGCATTGCTCGCCCGCCTGTCAGGCCAGTCGGATGTGGTCATCGGTACCCCGGTGGCCAACCGCCACCGGGCGGAGATCGAGCCGCTCATCGGCTTCTTCGTGAACACGCAGGCGCTGCGCGTGGACCTCTCCGGCTCGCTCTCCGTGGCCCAGCTGCTGGCCCAGGTACGCGGCACGGCCCTGGCCGCGCAGGCGCACCAGGACATCCCGTTCGAGCAGGTGGTCGAGGCGCTCAGCCCCATCCGGTCGATGGCGCACAGCCCCGTCTTCCAGGTCATGTTCGCGTGGCAGAACGCACCCGAAGGTGCGTTGGACCTGCCCGGGCTACAGCTGGAACCCGTGGGAGCATCCTCCACCACCGTCAAGTTCGACCTGGAGCTGACCCTGCACGACGCCGGGGAGCGTATCGCCGGCAGCCTCGGCCCGGGCACCAACCTCGATCCCGCAGTGCTGGGCCTCACGCCTTCGCACCTAGCCTACGTGATCTACACCTCGGGCTCCACCGGGCAGCCCAAGGGCGTGATGGTGGCGCACCAAGAGGTGGTGAACTTCCTGCAGTCCATGGCGCGCAAGCCGGGTCTGCATGCGCACGACACCGTACTGGCGACGACCAGCTTGTCGTTCGACATCGCCGGGCTGGAGCTGTACCTGTCCTTGTCCGTGGGGGCGCGTATTGTGCTGGTGCGTCGGGAGGTGACGCAAGATGGCGCTGCACTGGCTCGGCTGATCGATGCCAGCAGCGCCACAGTGATGCAGGCCACACCGGCCACCTGGCGCCTGCTGCTGAAGGCCCGTTGGCAACCACGCCGCGAACTCAAGCTGCTGTGCGGCGGGGAGGCCTTGTCCCGTCAGCTGGCCGAGACACTGCTTGCACACTGCGGCGAGTTGTGGAACCTGTATGGCCCTACGGAAACGACCATCTGGTCGACGGCCGGGCAGATGGTCGTGGGTCAGGCGGGAATCACCGTCGGCCGACCCATCGCGAACACTCGCGTCTATATCCTCGACGCAGCGGGTGCCCCTGTGCCGGCTGGCGTCACGGGGCAGCTTCACATCAGTGGTTGCGGCGTGGCTCGCGGCTACCTCGGCCGCCCGGATCTCACCGCCGAACGCTTCGTGCCCGATCCGTTTGGCGAGCCGGGCTCGCGCATGTACCAGACCGGCGATCTGGCGCGCTGGCGGCCGGACGGTTCGATCGAGCTCCTCGGGCGCAACGACCATCAGGTCAAAGTCAGGGGTTTCCGCATCGAGCTGGCCGAGATCGAGGCCGCGCTGCGCTCGCATCCCGAGGTATGCGAAGCGGTCGTGCTCGCTCGCGAGGATGGCCCGGGAGACACGCGGCTGGTGGGTTACGTCATCGGCGAGGTTGTGCCTGAAGTCCTGCGCCAGCATCTCGCCTCTCGTCTCCCGCAATACATGGTCCCGGCGGTTTACGTCACGCTGGATGCCCTGCCGCTCACACCTAACGGCAAGATCGACCGGCGTGCCTTGCCTGCGCCCTCGGACACGGCCTTCGGCCAGCACGCTTACGAGCCACCCGAAGGGGAGCTGGAGTCCACCCTCGCAACGATCTGGGCCCAAACGCTCGGCATCGAGTGCGTCGGACGCCATGACAGCTTCTTCGATCTCGGCGGCCATTCACTGCTCGCGCTACAGGCGATGTCCAGGCTGAGCAAGCGCCTGGAGCGCGAGGTGCCGGTGCATCTGCTGTTTGCGAATCCGACCGTGGCCGCGATGGCCGGCCGGATCGGAAATCCGGAAGGTCCGCAAGAGTTCCGCAACAGGGTGGCGGTCCGCACCTCGGGCAGTGGGGTGCCACTCTTCACCCTCCATGCGGGCGACGGTGAGGTGGGCTATGCGTTCGATCTTGCGCCGCATCTGCCCGAAGAGCACCCGCTGTACGCGCTGGCGGCGATCGGTTTCGGCGACGGCGAAGCGCCGTTGTCGAGCGTCGAAGCGATGGCCGCTCTGTACGTACGCGCAATGCGCCAGGTGCAGCCGCACGGCCCGTACCACCTGATCGGCTGGTCCGCTGGAGGAATGATTGCGTGCGAAATCGCGGCGCAGCTGCTAGGGGCAGGGGAGGCGGTCGGATTCTTGGGTGTCATCGACACGTTGAGCGGTTACTCGTCGATCTTCGGGAGTCGCTCCGGGGCGCCGACGCAGGCGCAACATTTCGAGACGTGCATACGGGAAGAGTTTGGAGACGAGCTCGCAGACCGGCTCACGGCGCATGCCGAACAGGACGACATCAACGCGATGTTCGATCTGTGTCAGCGCCACGGGGTGATCGATGCCACGATCGAGCCGACGACACTCTGTAGCGCACCTCAGTTGGTGGTCGACGATGTCATCGCGTTGTGGCTCCTGCCAGAGCAGTTATGCCCAGTGTGGCTAGGGTGCTGCCAGTCATTGGCCGTCTTGTTCTTGCCGGTCAGCCATGGGTGTTCGGCGACCACGCGATCGTCGGCCACGATCACGACCTTGCCAGGGTACTGCTCACCGTTGCCCGGGCCAGCTCGCACGGCACCGAGTAGCGGTTGCGCGCGACCGTCACCAGGCAGGTGCTGCTGACGCGGCCGATCTCCTGCACTTAGCCATCGAAGGGCGTGGGCATCGGCATCAGGTGCGAGCCCGGCCCACAAGTCGCGGCAGCGCTGGCCCCAGTCAGGCGTTGAGCTTCTCCAGGTTGCTGAAGCGCTCCTTGCGCGCGCGTGCTTCACCACTTCGGCATACGGCGCCAGCTGGGTCGACAACGACGAGTGCTGCTACTTGGGCGCTTTAGCCTTGCGGTGGCGCAGGTACTTCGCACCTGTCGCGACTGAACCACACCGGCTATCGAGGAGGCATGTTGGCTTGAGTCAGACGGGTGTGGT
>CBINBY010000183.1:0-5967 GCA_966248995.1 uncultured Burkholderiales bacterium
GGCTGGGATCCATCCCGGCCACTGCGCGCTCCCAGCACAATCCCAGCGTCGCAAGATGCGCCAGCCGGTTCGTCCGACGTGGCCCTTTCGGCAGGCGCGCGATCTCCTCGGTGAGCAGCGGAAAGTCACGCCGCGACATCTTCACATTCATCCGGACGTCCGGCCCCGGGGGCACCTGCAAAGCGTCGCTCACGTCACGGCCTCGCTGCGCGACCCGGCGGCAGGACCTCGCGAGACGGCCGCCATGATCTCCATCCCCGCGATCTGGAACCCTCGCACGTTGGCGAACAGCGGCTCGTCCACCTGCAGGATGCGGTGCTTCGGAAACGCCTTCTGCAGCTCGCCGCGGTAGAAGAAGGCCGCGCCGCCGGCGAGCACGAAGTTGTCGATGTCACTGCCGTCCTGCACGATGTGGCGCATTTCGGTGATCGCCTCATGCACGACGCGCTTGCCGGCGTCGAGGAAGGGTTCCAGGTCCAACGGCTGCCCGAAGAACTTCGCGGGCGTCTTCGTCCTGAGCGCGGTGTCGATGCGGTCGTGGTCGAACATCGACAGCCGGCTGCCCAGCTCGGCGCCGATCGCATCGGCGATCGCGTGCACCACGGCGAACATGCCCTTGTTGACGGCGTCGCTGCGCTTATCGAGCACCTTCAGCGACTGCGTGACTACCCAGTCGAAGGTGCGCCAGCCGGGGTCGACGATCACGTTGCGCTCGCGCAGCATCGTGTCGCGCTGGGCATGCGGCACGGCGTAGCTGAGGAAGGCGCCCATCGGCTGCGCCATCGCCTTCACGCGCGCGACGTGCACCGACTTGCCGTCGCCGAGATCATGGTCGCCCTGCAACCGCTTTTCGAGCTCGGTCCGGCGCTTCTTGAACAGCGACACGGGCAGCCCCACCATCAGCAGGTCCACCCGCGGCACACGCATCAGCCGCAGCGTACCGCGCACGATCGCCAGGTACGGGTCGGTCAACACATACATGTCGTCGAGGTTGCGCGTCTCGTCGGTGGCTTGGGCCAGCGCCGCTTCGGCGCCGACCTCGTAACGGACCTTGCCGACCGGGATCACCATCGTGTTGCGGCGTGTCGCGCGATCGACACCGAGGTCACGGTCCGATGCGATCGGCGCGATCGATGGAAAGGTCTGGCAGACGATGCGGTCGCCGTCGACGCGCTCCACGAACTTGCAGTTACGGTAGCCGACATCGACGGCTCGAACGATCCACGGGTCTTCTTGCATCGCATGCACCTCGTCAAGGGGCATCACGGTATCGGTGGGCGCCGCATTTGGCGAGGCGGAACCGCGGGCTAAACGAGGCCGCTTCCGTGTCCGAGCGTTCAGCCGGACGCATGCCCTGCGAGCGTGGCCGAGACGCTCACGCTTCATCCGCTCGACCGAACACGCGCTGGGCTGCGACGCGGCAGCTCGCGCTGGCCCCAGCCGTCGGGCTCACGGGCCATGAAGGCGCTGCGCTTGCCCTCGCCCAACTGCCTCAAAGTGAGGCATGCAAGAAAGGTACAAGAGAGAGGAACTCGAATTTGAGTCAAGCCGTGGTCTGCAGCCCCGTTTGCAAGAGAACGAGCACCAGAAACCCGACCTTTGCAATGCCGAAGAATCTTGCAGCCATCACCCCGACGCCGTCGCACCCCACCGTTGACAGGGCCAAGCCGCGCCGCCAAGAATTCGCGCACTGTTCGGAGGGTGGCTGAGCCACCCAGGGAAGTGCAGAGCTGACTGCCCCCGCGCTGCCCAAGCAGCGACTCAGCGATTCAAGCAAGCGGGCGCGCTGCCCGCCGCCAGCCCAGCTGGCACGTAGCCGAAGGGTCCGCCTGGAGCGGACCCCGGTCCATCAAGTAGCTGATCGCCCAGAGCGACCGCACCGCCCGTGAGGCGGTTCTTGAAGTCCCGAGCGCAGGAGCGTGCCTCCTGCACAACGCCACTGCTTCGCTATACCGCCGCTCGCGCGCGTTGCCTGCAACGCGTGACGGTTGACCCGCGCGACGCCCCACGGGCGCCGGCATCAATGACACAGGCGGTTAAAACGGCTCAGTCGCCCTGGTGGCAGGGGTGAAGGAAACGGCCGCATAGCGATTCTGAGCAATTGCACTGGGCTCCGCTGTCCATTCAGAGGCATGCGCAGCGCCAGACGGCGGCCACGTGGGACTCACTGCAATGCAAGTGACCCAGCGTGACCCGGGCGACGCCTGACGGCGCCGGGGACGGTGATTCCGCCTGGAAACAGGCCGCACCGTGCACAGATCACTTTGACGACGACGCCCCGCTGCAGCGACGCCGCTGGTCGGCCTCTCGCAGACAGCAAGACCCCTTTCCGGGGCCGGGCCAGCACCCGCGCAAGCTGGCCAGGCTCTTGATTCCCTGCGCGGGCAGTGCAGGCTCCATGCGGACCGGAGCGGCGCTGCTGTCGATTGCGGTCCCACCTCGTCTTTGCGATCCGAACAGGCGAAGACCGGGAACTCGTACCTGCCCCACGAGAGGACTTCACCATGGAAGGCAACTGGAAAGCGACCCTCGCCGACCTGCTGCGGCAGCACAACCATTTGCACGGCAAACGCGACAAGCTCGTCTCCGCCCTCACCATCCAGCAGCGCGGTGACCGCCTGTTCGACTGCTTCGAGCAACTGCGCGAGCTCGGCTACCGCCTCGACGACCCGAGGCACATCGCCGAGCGCCACGTGCAGGCACTCGTCGATCACTGGCTTGCCCTCAAGCACTCGCCCGCCACCATCCAGACCAAGCTGTCGCACCTGCGCGTGTTCGCCAGCTGGATCGACAAGCCCGGCCTCGTCAAGCCGGCCGTCGAGTACGTCACTGACCCGGCCGAGGTCAAGCGCCTGTACGCCGCGCGCACCGATGCGAGCTGGACGACCAAGAACATCGACCCCGAGGCGGTGATCGAGCACCTGCGCGCCTTCGATCCGTACGTCTCCAACCAGCAGCTCGCCCAGTTGCGCTTCGGCCTGCGCGTCAAGGAAGCCGTCATGCTGCGGCCGTGGCGCGCCGACGCCGGCGCAGCGCTGCTCGTCGACGACGGCACCAAGGGCGGCCGCCCGCGGGTCGTGCCGCTGCACAGCCAGGCGCAGCGCGACGCGCTGAACTACCTGAAGGCCCAGGTGCGCACCCGCCACGGCTCACTCGCCGATCCGGCGCTGACGCTCAAGCAGGCGATGACCCGCTACTACGTCGTGATGCGTGCGGCCGGCATCACCCGCAAGGGCCTGGGCATCACCAGCCACGGCCTGCGCAAGGAGTTCGCCAACAAGACCTACTTCGAGCTGACGGGCGTCAAGTCACCGGTGCAAGGCGGCCCGCCCATAGACCGCGTCGTCGACCGCGAAGCCCGCTTGCGACTGGTCGAGCATCTCGGCCATGCGCGCGAGTCCGTGGGTGCGGCCTATCTCGGCGCGATTCGGCACAAGCAAGCCTTGAACGCCGAAGACGCCGCGCTTGCGCTGGAAGAACGCGACCTCGTGTGAGAGAGTCGCGGCCATGCCTGTCGCTGCCCTCCTCGCCTGCTTTGTCATCGGTATCGCCGACGGCGACACGCTCACCGCTCGCTGCGAGACTGCGAGCCCTGGACGCACAGCCAATTTCGTCGTGCGGCTGGCCGGCATCGACGCTCCCGAGAAGCGACAACCGTTTGGCCAACGCAGCCAACAACACCTGGCCGCACTCTGCTTCCAAAAGCGCGCCGAGATGCATGCCCTCGACACGGACCGGTACGGTCGCACGGTGGCTCGCGTGGTATGCGACCGCACGGACGCGAATGCCGAGCAGGTGCGCTCCGGCATGGCATGGGCATACCGGCGCTACGCCACCGACGCTGCCCTGTCGAAGCTCGAAAAGCGGGCGCGAGCGCAACGCCTGGGCCTCTGGGCTGACCCCGCGCCCATCGCACCGTGGGACTGGCGCCATTCGCCCACCGCCCAATGCCACGGGGCTCCGCCATGGCCCAAGAGCTGTCTGGGCGCCTGAGCGATCTGCAAGGCCTGGTGCCTCGCATCCCCCGCGGAGACGCACGTCCAGGTCAACGCACCGCAGGAGCGATAGCGTCAGGCTTCAATCGTGTCGGGCACGAACGCGCCCCACTCCAGCAGTTCCGCCAGCCGCCGAATGATCCACACCGCCTCCGTGGGGCCGACGCCGGACGTCGGCTCGCGCAGCACGAGATGAATGCGGTGGAGCACGTCGTGCTCGGTGACGCCGAGCTCCCACAAGACCGTGCGAGCCTTGTCCACCAAGGCGGTCGCCAGGTCCTCGCAGAACTCATAGCGCTCGGCGATCTCCTGCCTTGACGCGCTCGGCTTCACCCGCCCTGCCGGGATAAACAGGGCGATAAACGAGGCGGGGATCTCAACTTGTGAATCGTCAGACATCGAGCGAATCTCCAAGGTGGGAAATCGTGTCGCGAGCCCGCCTGAGCTGACCGGACGCCTGGCGCGCCCGACAGCATTCAGCGCTTCTTGCCCTTCGCAGCAGTCGCCTTCTTGGCGGCGGGCTTGGCAGCCCGAGCGGCCGCCTTGCGGGCTGCCGCCTTCGGGTCGACTGCCGCCTTGAAGGCCGAGCCGGCAGTGAACTTCGGCAGCTTCACCGCCGCAATCTTGATCTTGTCGCCGGTGGCCGGATTGCGACCCGAGCGCGCGGCGCGAGCGGCCTGCTTGAAGCTACCGAACCCCGGCAACGTCACCGTGCCGCCCTTCTTGACGGTCGTGACGACGGCATCCAGCACGGTGGCCAGCACGCGCCCCGCTTCGGCCTTGCTCAGGTCATGCGCACCGGCGATGTGTTCGATCAGTTCTACTCGGTTCATTGTCTGTTTGACGACACCCGGGATTCGGGCGGCGCATTGTGCCCCGAGAGATGAGGCCCAGCCCCACGCTTCAGCCTGCGCGCGACCATCATCTGCTCGCCATGCCGAACGAGAGCCCGCCGGGCATGATATGGATCACGATCCGCAATGGCTTGATGTCGCCGACGGGAGGACCGTCGCGCATGGACTGGACGCGACGCAACGGCAGATGGAATCAGGGCTCGCTCTGTCGCCGCACCTCAGTGCCGGCGCTCGTGAGTGGCGAGAGGCGCCAGACAGTCCGCGGTGAACGTGCACTGTGGCGCCTCGAATCGCGCCGCACATCGACGCAAGTAGCTGGCGACCAGCGGCGCGCGCTGCGGCTCGCCGAACTTCACCTGAGCATGCAGCCGAGCCAGCATGGCCCCGAGCTCGATGTCCACCGCCTCGGTGACCGGATCGTCGCGGCCCTCGTACACGCCTGCCTCGGCCTTCGGCGCCATGCCGTGCGCAGCCACGTCGAGGAAGAAGCGGCGGTTGGGATGGATGACGTGGTAGAGCAGCTGGGTCGCGACATAGACGCACGCGTCCTGAGCCGGCCCCATGACGATGATCGTGTCCTGTTCGACCCGCAGGCTCGCGTCGTCGTCGCGCACTCCGAGCGCCTCGCCGGACCAGACCTGGCCGAACAGCACCACATCGCACTCGTGCTCGTGCGGTCGCCGGCGGGTAGCGCGCCTTTGGCCATCGCCGGCCGGCGGGATCTTCACGCCCAGCAGGTCGTGCGTCATTGCGCGTTGCAGTGCCCAGCTCAGGCTGCGAATCGGATCACGGTTGAACATGTCGAAATCTCCTGCGCGTTCAGGCATTCACTGTGAACCGACACGCCCTGGAAGCAACACGGAGCCGAGCGCCTTCGCAGCTCGGTGCCGCACTGGAAGAGAACGCCAAAGTCTTGCGGCTCGCACGAGCCGATGGGGGCCAAGTGGCCGCGCCGTCAACACGGAACGGCCTGCGTTTCAGGCTCGGTATCGTGGTTGAAGCGCATCGCATCTGCGGCCATGCTTGATCCGCTGCCAAACGACCCAAGGTCGTTGCCCTCCCCCGTTGGAGGTGTCTCTGCCGCAAGGCAGGACCGAGCTGCCGCAGTCAGCGAAGTG
>CBINBY010000184.1:0-5488 GCA_966248995.1 uncultured Burkholderiales bacterium
ACGGCATCGCCTGACCCCCGATCACCGATCCTGATTCGGTCTTGGACAAGAGTGCGTTCGACCATACCGTTGGTCTGAGGCGTCTTGGGCTTGGTGAGGCGGTGCTCGATGCCCAGCGCACAGCTTGTCGAACTCGTGTTCGCCGCTGGGGCCTCGCGCCCTGCCGCCGAACAGCCGATCGGTGAACTCTGTGCCGTTGTCGGTCAAGATGGTGCGGATATGGACGGTGCTGCCTTGGCCAGTCCGTTGAGGGAGCTCCTGGCGGTTGCGGCCGTGCGATGAGCCTTGATGGAGATGAACACCCAGTGCGTGGCACGGTCGATGGCCACGAAGACGTAGCGCCGCGCACGCTCGTCGGCCATCTGCGGCAGGTACTTCACGTCGATGTGGACGTAACGCGTGAAGATGATCGGCACGCGGTTGGAGTCCACCCTTCGGGATCTCGACTCCACTCCCTGGAAGCGATCGTGGCTGCACGCGAGGTGGTGAGCCAGTCGGGGCTGGACTTCGCGTCACAGGAGCTCGCGTTGCGCACTGCCGTCGTCATCGGCACGGGCGCGGGCGGGCAGACGACACACGACGACGTGATGCGCCGGCTGTACGCTGACGGCAATCCGCGTGTTCATTCGCTGTCCATCGTGCGTTGGATGTCGAGTGCGGCCACGTCACAGGTGGGTATGGATTTCGGTGCGCGCGGGCCGAGCTTTTCGCTCGCCTCGGCTTGCGCGACGTCCAATCACGCCCTGGCGATGGCCCTGATGCTTCTGCGCAGCGGCGCGGCAGATGTCGCATTGGCCGGAGGCACCGAATCCCCCCTGACGCGCGGCGGCATGAAGGCCTGGGAGGCGTGCGCGTGCTGGCAGACGACACGTGCCGGCCGTTTTCTGCCGGCCGGCGCGGGTTGGTGCTGGGCGAGGGCGCAGCCGTGTTCGTGCTCGAAACGGAGGATCACGCGCGCCGCCGCGGGGCCCCGATCCTGGCCGAGCTCGCGGGGGCCGGCATGTCGGCCGATGCGAGCGACATCGTCATGCCGACGCCGCAGGTGCTGCGAGCGCCATGCGCGCTGCCTTGCAAGACGCCGGGCTCGCCCCTCAGGACATCGACTACATCAACGCCCACGGCACGGGTACGCAGGCCAACGACTCGACCGAGATCCGAGCGATCCACGACGTCTTCAGCGACTACGCCCGGGCGTTGGTGGTGTCGTCCACCAAGGCCATGCACGGACACGCGTTGGGTGCGGGTGGCGCGCTCGAGATGGTGGCCGTCCTGGGCGCGCTGGCCGAGGGCGTTGTGCCGCCGACGATCGACTACCAAGGCACTGACCCCGCCTGTGACCTCGACGTCGTGCCGAATGTGGCACGGCAGCGCCCGGTGCGCGCTGCACTGTCGAATTCATTCGCCTTCGGGGGACTGAACGCGGTCCTGGCATTGCGTCGCGCTGACTGACGGCTGCGAGCTTCCTCGTGCATGCTCCTCGCGATGGTTGGTGCGCTGTGGGGGTTGAGCGCCAGCGTGTGCCGGCGGGCTGAACGCTGAGCTTGGCCGATACCCTGCTGCCGGGCAGCAGCCCCATCGGCCGCCGCCTGGGCGACTTGCGTCTGTATGTCCTCGACGAGCAGGGCCAGGAAGTGCCCATCGGGGTGACTGGCGAGCTGTACGTGGGTGGTCAAGGTGTGGCGCGCGGCTACCTCAACAGGCCGGGCCTGACGGCGCAGCGGTTCGTGGCCGACCCGTACAACGGCGCGCCCGGCGCGAGGATGTATCGCACCGGCGACCTCGGCCGGTGGCGCGAAGACGGCAGCATCGAGTACCTGGGGCGCAACGACCATCAGGTCAAGATCCGGGGCTTTCGCATCGAGCTGGGCGAGATCGAAGCGGCGCTGCAACCCTGCGCAGGCGTGCGAGAGGCCGTGGTGCTGGCGCGCGGCAGGGGGGCCGACCAACGGCTCGTCGCCTACATGACGGGCGACGCCCTAGCCCAGGACTACATGGTGCCCGCGGCCTACGTGCAACTGGACAAACTGCCCCTGACTCCCAACGGCAAGCTCGACCGGCAAGCCCTGCCAGAGCCGCAAACGAGCGACTTCGGAGCAGCTCCCTACGAGGCCCTGCAAGGCCAACTGGAGACCGCGCTGGCCGCGATCTGGTTCCACCGGCGTCCCACAGAGGAACACGCGGATGTGGCCCTCCGGGAAGAACATTAGCGCCGCACCAGGCGCAGGCTCACGCCGCCGCCAAGGTCCAGGTGCACGTCCAGCGCCGGCGCCGCACACTTCGCCGCGTCGCCCAGTGCGCCCAGGTCGACGAACGCGACTGGCTTGTCGGCCTTCACGGTCGGTGTTCTTGGTGCGACCCTGGGCAAGATCCTCGGCCCGGCCGACAGCTTCGACCGCCATCGCGTGAAGCTGCTGCGGCACAGCCCCTCACGGCGGCAGAACTCCTCGACGGTCAGGCCCGCATCAGCAAAGCGCTCGAACAACTAGCCCCATGCTTGCTGTTCAAATGCCGCCGCGCGCTTGACACCGCGGGCCTGCCCTATCGCGTCCCTCATCGATCATCCCCATCCCTTGTCGATGGCGGCATTGTTCAGACGCATCCTCTCGCGGGGAAGGACGCCGTCGGCGTACCGCTTACGGCGCGTTGGCGTCGACGGTGCGCAGGAACTGAAGGAACTCGGTGCTGCGATGCCGCCAGTGTGTCTGGCCGATCACCGCGCCAGTGGCGATGTCCACGACCCCTTGGTTCGTAGCAAAAAGGGGTACCTCGCTCGCACGCCATTTGGCATGCCGACCGAGTCACCCCCCGGTTCGCGGTCTCGGAACGAGTTGCAGCAACTGCTGGATCGCGGAGGCAAGCTCATCCAACCGCACCGGCTTGCTGAAATACCGGTTGGCGCCCGCCTTTAGGCAGTCATTGCGGTGTTCCTCAGTAGCGTTTGCTGAGACGGCGATGATGGGCAGGTGGACGTGTGCTGGATCCGCCCGAAGCCGCCTGGTGACTTCGAGTCCGGACATCACGGGCATCACACTGTCCATCACGATGAGGTCGGGGAGAAAACTTTGAACCTTTTCGATCCCCTGGCGCCCGTCCTCCGCGATTTGGATCTCGAAGCCGACGGAAGCCAGAAAGTCGGCAAGCATTGACCGGTTATGGTCTACATCATCGATGATTAGAACGCGCCGGCGGAGCCCTTGGCAGCGCGCGGTGCTGCTCCGTGTTGAGGCAGTGCAATCACGCGTGTCGGCATGCTTCAAGCGCAAGCTGACCGAGAACTCCGTGCCACGCCCCAGCTCGCTGGTCACATGGATTTTGCCGCCCATTGCGTCGACGAGCGCACGTGTGATCGTCAGACCAAGTCCCGTGCCGGCTTCTCGCCGTCTGACGTCGCCAACCTGCTTGAAGGGTTCGAAGACGGTCGGGATGTCCTCGGGCTTCATCCCAACCCCGGTGTCGCGAACATCGATCCGTACCAGCGAGTGACCGTTTTCTCGGCCCTCATCGCGCACGTACAAAGACACGGTGCCCCTGTCCGTGAACTTCACCGCGTTCCCAAGCAGGTTAAGAAGCACCTGACGCAAGCGTCGCTGATCGACCAGGACGGCTGGAAGATCGGGCGCCGCGTCCAATGCAAGGATCAAGCCTTTCTCGTCGGCCTTCGCTCGCATGACATCCGCCACCGAACGAAGGAATGGCTCAAGCTGCACGGGCGTGGGCACGAACTCGAAGCGCTTGGCCTCTATCCGCGACAGGTCGAGGATGTCAACGATCAGTGACAGGAGGTGATCCCCGCTGGCACGAATCGTCTGGATGCTGCGGCGCTGTCGTTCGTTCAGTCCGCTGTCCTGACTCAGCAACTGCGCGTAGCCGAGCATCGCGTTGAGCGGCGTGCGCAACTCGTGGCTCAAGGTAGAGAGAAACTCGCTTTTTGCGCGGTTGGCTATATCGGCCACGCGGCACGCTACGTGCTCGGTCTCCGTTTGTCCATGCTCGACAGGGTCGAGTGCGAAGTCGACAGTGGACTGTTGCTGCGAATCGTCGAGCGTGCCGCGGGTGAGCACGGAGACGAAGCGCCCGTCGGATTGCAGCAAGGTCATCTCGGAAATGTCCATCGCTCGCTCCACGGAACTGCTTTGCACACGATGCAAGCGTATGCGTTGCCCCCAGCCGGACCATTGCGCCAAGGTACAACAATCGTGTGCGTAGCGATACAAACTGGCGCACCGGAGGGCGCGCTAAGACTTTGGTATTTGCCCCTCGCGAGACCTAGCCAGCGCCTCGCCCACGCAGTCGAGAAACTCGTCCGGGGCGAAAGGCTTACTGAGATAGCAACGGATACCTGCTTTGCGGGCAAGCGACTCCGTCCGCTCCTCCGGGTGTGCAGTGATGATGATGGTGGGAATGACATCGCCGGCAGCAACAAGTGTCTCGTACAGTTCCAAGCCCGACATGCCGGGCATGCGCATGTCGGCCACCAGGCAAGCAACGCTGGAGCGAGTCGGCCAGCCGAGGAAGCTCTCCGCGTCCTCGAACGCAGCGGGGGTGAACCCCGCCGCCTTCAACAGATCGCAGGTCGCATTGCGGATCGACTTGTCGTCGTCCACGATGGCGACCAGCGGTATGTCGGCCATTTCGCCTCCTGTGTTGAGACGTCAGCCTAACGCGCGAAGAGCCGAAGGCCCATTGCACCCAAGCGTCGAAAACCTATACCTTGGTATAGCAACCCGTTCGTGCGTATCCCGTTCCTGGGGCGACGGCGCTCATTGCCGTTTGGGCCTATCGAAATGCGACGTACGAGGCTAGGTCGGGCGAGGCAGGCCCAGCTCGTCGGCCATGCGCACCAAATCCGGCACTGACTTCGCAAGCATCTTGCGCATGACCTGCCCGCGATGAACCTTCACGGTGACCAAACTCACGCCCATTTCTGCTGCAATCTGCTTGTTGACCCGACCGGCGACCACGAGCGTCATGACTTCGCGCTCACGCTCCGTGAGCGTGCGGTATAGCGCCTCCAGCTGGGCCACATGCGTTGCGCTGCCTCGCCTTGCGCGGTCTCGTTCGATGGCCGCGTCGACGGCGTCGAGCAGTGCCTGCTCCTCGAACGGCTTGGTGAGAAAGTCGGCCGCGCCGGCCTTCATCGCGCGCACCGTCATCGGGACGTCCCCGTGCCCCGTGATGAAGACGACCGGCACAGCAATGCCTGCCTTGGCCAGCTCCTGCTGGAAGGCAAGTCCACTCATTCCCGGCAGCCGCACATCAAGCACGAGGCAGCCCGGTACATCGGGCCGCGTGGCGCGCATGAATTCCTGGGCCGAGGCAAAGAGATGCACGTCCAGGCCCACCGACCGGAGCAGGCTGTCGAGCGAGCGCCGCATGGACGCATCGTCATCAACGACGAAGACGGCGGCCCGATCCTCTGTCATGGCCGCTCCTAGTGTCATGAGTTGGAAGTTCGTGGCATTGAGATTCGATCAGATGGCGATGATCG
>CBINBY010000185.1:0-5395 GCA_966248995.1 uncultured Burkholderiales bacterium
GCCGCCTACGGCCACAACAGCTTCTTCAAGGGCAACTACCTCTTCAAGATGTGGACGGATGCTTCGTCCATCATCGACTACCTCGTCTACGCGAAGAACTACGTGGCCGAATGCGAGGAGCGCTATGGCCTGAATGCGGTGGAGCTCACGCTCGATTCCTGCCACGCGCTCATGAACCACGGCGTGGATCGCTACCGCCGACCCAGCAAGCTCTCGCTCGCGCAGGAACAGGCGCGCCGCGAAGAACGCGAGGCCTATGCGCAGCGCCAGATCAACGACATGTGGCGCACGCTTCCTCGCAAGAAGAAGCACGACAAGGATGGAGCTGACGAAGGCAGCACGCGCCGCTTCCCTGAGGAGCCGCAGGAGAACATCCTCTACTTCATCGAGAAGAACGCGCCGCTGCTCGAACCCTGGCAGCGCGAGATCGTGCGCATCGTCCGCAAAATCGCGCAGTATTTCTACCCGCAGCGACAGACCCAGGTGATGAACGAGGGCTGGGCCACCTTCTGGCACCACCACCTGCTCAACACCATGTACGACGACGGCCACCTGTCCGACGGAATGATGATGGAATGGCTGAAGTCGCACACCAACGTCATCTACCAGCCTCCGGTGGGGCATCGCGCCTACAGCGGCATCAACCCGTACGCGCTGGGGTTCGCGATGTACAACGACATCAAGCGCGTCTGCGAAAACCCCACCGACGAGGACCGGCACTGGTTCCCAGACATCGCGGGCAAGGACTGGCTCGAAACGCTGGACCACGCCATGCGCAACTTCAAGGACGAGAGCTTCATCGGCCAGTACCTGTCGCCCCATTTGATGCGCGAGTTTCGCTTCTTCGCGATCGTCGACGACGAGCGGGACAGTGAACTGGAAGTCTCGGCCATCCATGACGAGCTGGGTTACCGCCGCGTGCGCGAGGCGCTGTCGCACCAGTACGACCTCGGTGCCCGCGAGCCCAACATCCAGGTGTGGAGCGTGAATACGCGTGGTGACCGCTCGCTTGTGCTGCGACACACACAGCACAACAACAGGCCGCTACACGAAAGCGCGCATGAGGTCCTCAAGCACGTCGCGCGGTTGTGGGGCTTCGGCGTGCACCTGGAAAGCGCCGACAGCGGCGGTACCGTGACCAAGCGCTGGTCGGTGCCGGCACCAGCCCACTGACGACGGGCGGTTGCGAGGGCGCAGCCGCCGCCCGTCATGCGCACAATTGCCGCGAAATGCCGTCTTTACTGACGCGTTACGTGGGCAACGGATCCGATCTTGTCTCTTCATGCAAGAATGAGGCATTGCGAGGATCCCCTGGAACTCTTTACCGGGTTGGGCGCCGACTCCTGGAGCGCTGCCGTGGATCCTGTCTTTGCGCTGCGCGCATCCCTTCTCTCGGGCTTTGGATCAGGCAGTAGGCAGTATGAAGATTCTTGGCATCAAGCTCAGCAAGCCGTCGTTCAACGAGGTGACGGCGTCGGCCATCATGGCGGCCGGCCTCTGGCTTGCGATCATGGCGCTCATGCGCGTCAGCGAGCAACCGTTCGACCGTGTCGACGCCGGTGCGGCGCTGCTCGTCATCTTCTGGGGCTGTGTCGGCGTACGGCTCGGCATACGCTTCGACAGGGGGCTGCGCCACGTCGCTGCCAACGTGCTGGGCTGCGGTGCCATCCTCGTCATCTACCACGCAGTCATGGCTTTGCTGGTCTGAGTCGGCGCACGCCTGAGTTTTTCCGGCCTACCCCCGGGGTGACAGATCGAAAATTTTCCCCGGGTTGAGTATGTTCTTCGGGTCGAGCGCGCGCTTGATCGTGCGCATCATGTCGACGGCGCCCGAGCCTGCCTCGCTTTCGAGGAACCGCATCTTGTGCAGCCCGATGCCGTGCTCGCCGGTGCAGGTGCCGTCCAGCCGTAGTGCGCGCTGGACCAGTTGAAGGTTCAGCTGCTCCGCGGTTTCGCGCTCGTTGGGCATGGCGGGGTCGATCAGGTAGGCCACGTGGAAGTTGCCGTCGCCCACGTGTCCGACGATGAAATAGGGCAGCCCAGCGGCCTCGGCTTCCTCCACCGTCTCCAGCAGGCATTCGGCCAGCCGCGAGATAGGTACGCAGCTGTCCGTGGTGACCGTACGACAACCCGGGCGGCTTTGCGCGCCGGCAAAGTACGCGTGGTGCCGGGCGGCCCACAGGCGCGACCGTTCCTCGGGAGTGTCGGCCCACTCGAAGGCGAGTCCTCCCTCGTCGCTCGCGACCTGCTGCACGACGTCGATCTGTTCCTTCACCCCCGCCGGCGTGCCGTGGAACTCCATGAGCAGCATCGGCCCTTCCCGCAGCGATAGCCCCTCGTGGCGGTTCACCGCGCGCACGGCGTTCGTGTCCAGCAGTTCGCAACGCGCAATGGGCACGCCGACCTGGATCACCTGGATGGTCGTTTGCACGGCCGCGGCGATGCTCGGAAAGCTGCACACCGCCGCCATCACCGCCTCGGGTTGGGGATACAGCCGCAGCGTGACCTCGGTGATCACGCCCAGCGTGCCCTCGCTGCCCACGATGAGCCGGGTGAGATCGTAGCCCGCGCTGCTCTTGCGCGCCCGGGTGCCGGTATGGATCACTTCGCCCGCCGCCGTGACGACCTTGAGCGCCAGTACGTTGTCACGCATGGTGCCGTAGCGCACGGCGTTCGTACCGCTGGCACGGGTCGCGCACATGCCCCCTATGCTCGCATCGGCTCCGGGGTCTATCGGGAAGAAGAGGCCCGTGTGCCGGATCTCCTCGTTGAGCCGGGTGCGTGTCACCCCGGGTTCCACGATGACGGTCTGGTCCTCGGGCTGCACGGAAAGCACACGATCCATCCGATGGAGGTCGAGGCTCACGCCGCCTTGCACGGCCAGGAGCTGACCTTCGATGGAAGAGCCGGCGCCGAAGGGGATGACGGGCACCGCGTAGCGATCCGCCAGACGCAGCACTTCGCTCACGTCCTCCGTGCTTTCGCAGAACACCACCAGGTCAGGCGGCGGCACGTCGAACGGGGACTCGTCACGCCCATGCTGTTCGCGCACGGGCAGGGCAGCCGAGCAGCGGTTGCCGAAGCGCGCTGTCAGCGCTTCGCGCATGGCTTGCGGCACGGCTCGCGGCTGGGGCTGGGGCACCAAGTGCGCGGTGACAGGGGCGTTCATGGGCCAGGTCCTTCAGCGATGAACAGATCATTCTAGGGAGCGGCTCACAGCAAGGGACGGCGGCGTAGCATCCCCCCATGGCCAATCGACTCACTCAGATCGCGACCCGCACCGGCGACGACGGGACCACGGGGCTAGGCAACAACCAGCGCGTGTCCAAGGACCACCTGCGTATCCACGCCATGGGCGACGTGGATGAGCTCAACTCGAATCTGGGCGTGCTGCTGGCCGAACCCTTGCCGGCGTCGGTGCACGAGTTGCTCGTCGTCGTGCAGCACGAGCTTTTCAATCTGGGCGGTGAGCTCTCAATCCCCGGAACTCAGCTGCTGAAAGAGGATGCGGTACGGGGTCTCGACGAGGCGCTCGCCCGCTACAACGCCGACTTGCCGCGCTTGGCGGAGTTCATTCTTCCTGCCGGCACGCGTAGTGCGGCTCTGGCCCATGTGTGCCGCGCCGTGGCGCGGCGAACCGAGAGGACGGTGGTGGCCCTGGCTGCGAACGAGCTCGTCCATGCGCCGCTGAGGCAATACCTGAACCGACTGAGCGACCTGCTGTTCGTGCTAGCCCGCGTGCTCAACCGTGCGAACCTGGATGGGCAGGGGGGCGACGACGTGTACTGGCACAGCGAACGGCTCAAGCGCAAGCAGGATTGACGGGCAGGCGCCGCGGTGGGCGGCCTAGGCTGGCCGTGGCACCGCCTTCTGAAGCAGTCATTCAACAGCAGGCCGACGTGTGGCTGCGTCTAACGTGAGATTGCTGCCTCTCACGTCGGACTCGCGGCTCGCTTGGCATCCTAGCGACGCCGCGTCTTGACCGCGTCGTGTAGTACCTCCAGTACTCCTAGAGAGTCGTCCCAGCCCAGGCACGCGTCGGTAATGCTCTGTCCGTAGTGCAGCTTGGCGGGATCATCCTTGCCCGGCGAGAACTTCTGTGCGCCCGCCTGCAGATGGCTTTCCACCATGACTCCGAAGATTCGGCGGCTGCCACCCTCAATTTGCGCGGCGATATCGCGTGCCACGTCGATCTGACGCTCATGCTGCTTGCTGCTGTTGGCGTGCGAGAAGTCGACCATCAGCGTGGTGGGCAGCTTGGCTGCTTCCAGGTCCTTGCAGGCTGCCTCCACGTGTGCCTCGTCGTAGTTGGGCGTCTTGCCGCCGCGCAGGATGACATGGCAGTCCTTGTTGCCCTTGGTCTCGACGATCGCGACCTGGCCGTTCTTGTGCACCGACAGGAAGTGATGGGGGCGGGCGGCGGCTTGGATGGCATCGGTGGCGATGCGGATGTTGCCGTCGGTGCCGTTCTTGAAGCCGATCGGTGCTGACAGTCCCGAGGACAGCTCCCGGTGCACCTGGCTTTCGGTGGTGCGTGCCCCGATCGCTCCCCAGGAGATGAGATCGCCGATGTATTGCGGGGAGATCACGTCGAGGAACTCGCTGCCTGCAGGCATGCCCAGGCGATTGATGTCCAGCAACAACTGGCGGGCGATGCGCAGACCCTCGTCGATGCGAAAGCTTTCGTCGAGGTAGGGGTCGTTGATGAGGCCCTTCCAGCCCACCGTGGTGCGGGGCTTCTCGAAGTAGACCCGCATGACGAGTTCGAGCGTGTCGGCGTAGCGGTCGCGCTGTTCCTTGAGGCGGCGCGCGTACTCCAGCGCGGCGATGGGATCATGGATCGAGCAGGGACCCATGATCACCAGCAACCGGTCATCCTTGCCATGCATGATGTGGCGGATGCGGCGGCGCGTGTCGCCGACCAGCGTCTCCACCGGAGTGCCGCTGATGGGGAAGAAGCGGATCAGGTGTTCCGGGGGCGGCAGCGGCGTCACGTCCCTGATCCGTTCATCGTCGGTCTGGCTGGTCTTCTCGCTGTGCGCATACCAGTCCTCGGTGGGGGCGTTCTTGGAGGGCATCAGGGCTTCCTTGCTCTGTGATGTCAGGGTGCAGGCCAAAAAAAACCGCCGGGGTTTGCCCGGCGGTTCTTGGATTCGGTTCGCGCTTCTTTGCTCGACTACGCACTTGCCTCTCCTCCGCCGGGGCGGTGCGAGAACCAAAAGTAGCCAAAAAAGAAGGGCAAGCGCGTACGCATGTGCCGCAATGTAGCATGGCTGCCGCGGAGCACGTCAAGCGAGCGGCGCGTGACATCGTGCTTGCGAGCGCAGTGTCAGGCGGTGCCGCCGACGGTGAGGCCGTCGATGCGCAGCGTGGGCTGCCCGACGCCCACCGGCAC
>CBINBY010000186.1:0-5241 GCA_966248995.1 uncultured Burkholderiales bacterium
GCGCCAGCACGCGCACCTCGCTGGCGACCACCGCGAAGCCGCGGCCCTGCTCGCCGGCGCGCGCCGCCTCCACGGCGGCGTTGAGCGCGAGGATGTTGGTCTGGAATGCGATGCTGTCGATCACGCCGGTGATGTCGGTGATGCGCTGGCTGGCCGCTGAAATATCGCCCATCGTCTGCACCACGCGAGCCACTGCCTCGCCGCCTTGCGTGGCGACATCCCGTGCGGCCGTGGCCACCTGGCTCGCCGTGCGCGCGGTGTCCGCATTGCTCTTCACCGTGCTGGTCATCTGCTCCAGCGACGCGGCCGTCTGCTGCAGGCTGCCGGCCTGCTCCTCCGTGCGGTGGGACAGGTCCGTATTGCCCGAGGAGATCTGCTGCGTGCCGGTCGCGATGCTCTCGCTGCTTTGCCGCACGGTGGTCACGATGCCGTTCAGGCTGTCGTTCATGGCCTTGAGCGCCGCCAGCAACTGGCCGGTTTCGTCGCGACGGGTGATTTCGATCTGCGAACCCAGGTTACCCGCGGCCACCGTCTCGGCGATGCTCACCGCGGTGCGGATGGGGCCGGTGATCGAGCGCGCGATGCGCCAGGCAAACAGGGCGCCGCCGGCCACGCTCGCGACCCACACCACCAGCAGCCAACGCACCGCCGACTGCGCGGTCCCCTCCACCAGGTGCGAACCTTCCTGGGCGCGGCGGTTGAGCGTGTCGTTGATTTCCTGAGCGGCCTTCTCCGCCTCGTGGAACATCGTTTTGGCTTCGCCCATCGCCTTGTTGGCGGCCAGCGTGTTCTCGTAGCGGCTGGCCGCCGCTGCGGCGCTGACCTTGGCGTATACCTCGTCGTAGCCCTTGAGGCGATCGGCGAGCGTGTCGAGTGTCTGTGTGATGCCCAGCGGCTGGGCCAGCTTCCGCAGGCTTGCGACGTGCTGGTCCAAAGCTGAGCGCACCTCCTGCCACTCCTTCAGGTACTTCTTCTGCGCCTCGGTATCGCCGAGGTTGATCAGCATGTCCTTCTCGTAGCGCCGCAGCTGCAGCATCTCCTCGCGCAGCGACGCCATGATGTCGGCGGCGGCGTATTCCGTGCCGATGAACGACGTGCTGGCCGACGACAGCCGGTCCACGCCGGAGTAACCCACGCCGCTGAGCACGGTGCCCAGCAAGAGCAGGCCGAAGACGAGGCAGGCGATGCGCTTGCCGATGGAAAGGTCGCGAAAAGAGTTCATGACAGGGCTCCGGACTTCTACCCGCCCCCTCGGCGGATGCCAAACAACGAAAGGCCGCGTTCACGCGTGCGCATCGGGAGTCGAGCGGCCCACGTTGGACGGTACTCAAACATCCCGTTACTTGGTTCGGTCCAGTATCGGTGCGCATGGCACCGGTCATGAGTGCTGAATACGCACGGAATTGCTCACTCCGTGCCTATGCCGCACAAGCAGCTACGCCGTGTGGCGTACTGCGCGATCGCACGAGGTTGGGGATGGAACTCAGGGGCTCACGGCCCGCGCCATACCGCGCTGCTTAAGGGCCGCGGTACGCCGAGCCGCTCCCGCGCTGGCGTTTACCCGATGTCTTGGGGCATCGATTCGAATTCGGGCTGCCGACGCGCGCGTGCCTGCTCGGGTGCAAGCACCACCCAGCACCACCAGGTTTGCGGGTGGCCCTGGGGCGCGTCTGGCGTTTTCTCGACGCCCACCACGAGCAGGGCGTCGCCCCCGACCCGGGTGACGCGGGCACCGTCCAATGCGACCAGGGGCGCCGGGCCTTGCCCGACATTCGAGCGCCACAGGCGGGCGAGTTCGTTGGGCAGGCGACCCAGCCGCGCCTGGGCGGGGCCTTGGGACACCGTGTCCACGGTGAGGTAGCCGCGAATGGGAGCCGCTGTCCGCAGCTCTTGCGCGGGCCGTTTGACGCCTTTGTGGCGCAGGCAGATGACGTCGACCAGCATGGTGCGCGATTGTGATGGTCGACACCCACGGCTCCAATGGGCCAGCGTCCCTCGTTCATGGGGTTGGGCACGTCGAGGTGCGCGTGGCGCCCGATCCAGCCGGCGCGTCGCTTCATGCGTGCTGCGCCTGCTCGGTCTGCTTGGGGAGCGGCAGGAGGATCAGCTGTTCCACGAGGGCGCGGCGCTGCACCTTCTGCGCGTCGGTGCCCTGGTTGGACAGCACCGATTCGGCGACTTCGTAGGCGTACAGCGCGAAGGCCCGCGCCCGCGCCTCGCCGATGGGAAAGCCCAGCGCCGAGAACACCTGCGCGTGGTAGGAGATGCGACGTTCGTCGACCTCGTCCACGGCTTGCCGCGCCATCCCGTCGCGGCGCGCCCAGCCGCGGATGGCCAGCTCGATGCTCGCGGCGCGCCGGGCACTCCGTCCGCGAAATGGCAACGAAATCAGTTCCCTGATGAGCGCCCGGGGATCCGTGGGGTGCCGGGTGTCGAAGCGCGTGATGATCTGCTCGGTGGCGGCATCCCGCCAGGCATTGAGCATGCTGCGCAGCAGGTCGTCGCGGTCCTTGAAGTGCCAGTAGAAGCTGCCCCGGGTGACGCCCAGCTGGCGGGCCAGCGCATCGACACGCACCGCGTCCACGCCGTGATCGACGAGCAGCTCGGTGGCGCTCGCAATCCAGGCGGATGGCGTGAGCGAAGTGCGCGATTCGCCCGGGCCGGCATCGGCCGGCGCAGACCGCAAGGGGCGGGAGACCTTTCTGTTCATGGTCGGTCGACTCTGGCGCGAGTGTGCATCATGTCACCGAGCTTGACCATACGATGCTGTATGTTGGTTAGGTGAAACCCCGGCCAATACTGCAGAAGTTGACCGATAACATCGACTCCGCGCACATACACATGTGTATGGAGTATCGCCGCAGACCGAGGGGCCCTGGAATGGACGTGCAGTTCTTAGACGATCCGCGATGGCTCGCGCCGCCACGCACCGAGCGCATCGAGCTCGGTGGCGGTGCCTTCGTATTGCGTTCCCCTGAACCGCTGCAACCGTATGCGCGCTGCGTCGGGGTATGGGTGGAACGCTGGGCGCGGGAAACACCGCAGGCGGGGGCGCTCATGGAGCGAGACGCCGAAGGCCATTGGCGCCGGGTGACGTACGGCGAGTTGCGCCGGGCCATCGGCGCGATCGGGCAGGCGTTGATCGACATGGACATGGCGCCGGGTCGTCCGGTGGTGGTGCTGTCGGACAACTCGGTCCACCATGCCCTGCTCATGCTGGCGGCCATGCATGTGGGCCGTCCGGTGTGCACTGTGTCGAGCGCATACAGCCGGCTCACGAAGGACCACACCAAGATCGCATCGATCCTGCGCACGCTGGCGCCGGGGCTCGTGTATGCCTCCGATGCCACCGCGTACGGTCCGGCGGTGCAGGCCGCGGCGCTCGATCACCTGAGCGTGTTCAGCCTTGGTGCCGACCGGGTCGCCGGTGCGCGCACGTTCGCCAGCCTCCTGGCCGCTTCCGAAACGCCCGCCGTGCAGCAGGCGTTCGAGCAGATTGGCCCCGACGATCACGCCAAGTACCTGCTGACCTCCGGCTCCACCGGGCAGCCGAAGGTGGTGATCAACACGCACCGCATGCTGTGTGCGAACCAGCAGATGATGGCCCAGACGTGGCGCTTCCTCGAGCTCGAGAAGCCGGTGATCGTCGACTGGCTGCCGTGGAGCCACACCTTTGGCGGCAATCACAACCTCAACATGGTGCTGCGCAACGGCGGCACGCTGGTCATCGACGAGGGCCGCCCCGCGCCCGGCATGATCGAGAAGTCGGTGCGCAACCTTCGCGAGGTGCGTCCCACGCTGTACTTCAACGTGCCGCGCGGCTTCGACATGCTGCTGCCGTTCCTCGAGCAGGACGAAACCCTCGCTCGCGACTTCTTCTCGCGGCTGCGGCTGGTGTTCTACGCGGGCGCGGCGCTGCCGCAGGCCAGCTGGGAGCGCCTGGAGGCGGTCGCGCGCAGCGTGCGCGACGAGCCGGTGTGGTTCACCACGTCATGGGGCGCGACCGAGACTGCACCGGCGGTCACTACCGCGCACTGGAAGCTGGACCGCGCCGGCGTGATCGGCCTGCCGCTGCCCGGCACCGAGCTGAAGTTCGCTCCCAACGGCGGCAAACTGGAGATGCGCGTGCGCGGCGTGGCGGTGTTCCCCGGCTATCGCGATGCGCCGCAGCTCACGGCCGAGGCCTTCGACGAGGAGGGCTACTACAAGATCGGCGATGCCGGGCAGCTAGTGAGCCCCGAGCATCCGGAGCAGGGCGTCGTCTTCGATGGCCGCGTGGCCGAAGATTTCAAGCTCACCACCGGCACCTGGGTGTCGGTGGGCACGCTGCGCGTGAAGCTGGTATCGGCACTGGCGCCGTACGCGCAGGACGCCGTCATCACCGGGCATGACCGCGACGAGGTCGGCGCGCTCATCTTCCCGAGCCCTCAAGCCAGCGGGCTCGGCGCCGAGGCGTTGGCGGCGAAGGTGCGCGAGGCGCTGGCCGCGCTGCGCCGCGAGGGCGGCGGCTCGTCGCAGTGTCCGGCGCGCGCGCTGGTGCTGAGCGAGCCGCCGAATGCCGATGCCGGGGAGATCACCGACAAGGGCTACATCAACCAGCGCGCGGTCCTCACGCGCCGCGCTGCCGAGGTGCGCGCGCTGTATGCGCAACCTTCCGATCCGCGCGTGATCCTTGCGGAACCCCGATGAGATACGACTCCACCGGCATGGCCGGCCCCGCCGACTGGCTGTCCATGCTGCAGATCGAGACCCGCGGTCCCGTGGTGCACCTGCGACTGAACCGGCCTTCGAAGCGCAACGCCATCAACGATGAGCTGATCGCCGAGATTCATACCGCCTTCGTGAACCTGCCAAGCGAGGCTCGCGTGGCGGTGGTGAGCGGCGAGGGCGACCATTTCTGCGCCGGCCTGGACCTCGCCGACCTGAGCGAGCGCACCGTGTCGGAGGGCGTGCTGCATTCGCGCGCCTGGCACGCCGCCTTCGATGCACTGCAGTTCGGCCGCGTGCCGGTCATCGCGGTGCTGCATGGTGCGGTGGTGGGCGGCGGCCTCGAGCTCGCCAGCGCGGCCCATGTGCGGGTGGCCGAGGCCAACACCTTCTACGCACTGCCCGAGGGTCAGCGGGGCATCTTCGTGGGCGGCGGCGGCTCGGCTCGCATCCCGCGCCTCGTCGGTGTGGCGCGCATGACCGACATGATGCTCACCGGCCGCGTGTTCGACGCCGAGGCAGGGCAGGCCATCG
>CBINBY010000187.1:0-5159 GCA_966248995.1 uncultured Burkholderiales bacterium
CCCAGGGCGAAGAAGTTGTCATGGCGGCCGATGCGCTCGATCCCCAGCAGCTCGCCCCAGAGGCGGGCGAGGAGGATCTCGACCTCGCTCTGCGGGGCCTCATAGGCGCGAGCGCCGAAGGCATCTGCCTCAGGCGCCGGCAGGGCACGGCGGTCGAGCTTGCCGTTGGGTGTGAGCGGCAGAGCGTCCAGCGGCACGTAAGCCGCCGGGACCATGTACTCGGGCAGGCGTGAGCCGAGATGCGCGCGCAGCGCCTCGGGCGTGGCCGTGCCGACGACATAGGCCACCAGACGCTTATCGCCCGTGCTGTCCTCGCGGGCGAGCACGACGGCTACGCTGACCTCGGGATGCAAGCACAACGCGGCCTCGATCTCGCCCAGCTCGATGCGGAAGCCGCGAATCTTGACCTGGTGGTCGTTGCGCCCGAGGAACTCGATCGAGCCGTCAGGCCGCCAGCGCCCGAGGTCGCCCGTCTTGTACATGCGCGAGCCGGGCTCGCCGAACGGATCGGGCACGAAACGATCGGCAGTCAGGTTCGGGCGGCGCAGGTAGCCCTGCGCCAAACCGGCACCGCCGACGTGGATTTCGCCGGCCACGCCCACGGGAACGGGCGCGCCATGCGCATCGAGCACATAGACGCGTGCCCGATCGATGGGACGCCCCAAAGGCAGCGCGCCGCCATGCGTATCCGTGACGCTCACCTCATGGGTGAGCGCGAACGCGGTGGTCTCCGTCGGGCCATAGCAGTGCAGCAGGCGTTGCGGCGCGCTGCGCTCGAGGATGCGCGCGACCGCAGCGACGTCCACGCGATCACCGCCCGTGAGCAGGTAGCGCAGGCCCGCGAGCACGGGGGCCAGCACCGGCCCGTAGGTCGGCAGCAGTCCCGCCGTGCAGTGCAGCACGCTGACGCCCGCCTCGCCCAGCCGCTGCGCGAGCACATGCGGCTTCAACAGTGTCGGGGTGTCGATCACCACCAGCGCGGCACCATGCAGCAGTGCTGCCCAGACTTCGAAGGTGCTGGCATCGAAGGCTGGATTGGCGAGGAAGGCGACCCGGTCGGACGCCACGATGGAAGCGTGCCCGCGGTTGCAGGCGAAATGGACCACCGCGCGGTGCGGCACCATGACGCCCTTGGGCATGCCGGTGGAGCCGGAGGTGTACATCACATAGGCACCCGACTGCGGGTGGACCTGCTGCGGCAGATCGGTGCAGGTCCCTGTGTCGGCGAGCCGATCAACCTCAAGCCGCGTCAACCCGAGCAAGGAGCAATGGCTGTGACACACCAGCACACGCGCTGCGCAATCGGACAGCATGAAGTGCAGGCGTTCGCTGGGATGGTCCAGATCCAACGGCACATAGGCCGCGCCGCACTTGAGCACCGCGAGTTCGGCGGCCACGAGATCGTCGCAGCGAGGCAAAGCCAGAGACACGCAGTCGCCGGCACCCACGCCCAGGGCGATGAGGTGGTGCGCAATGCGGTTGGCCCGCGCGTTCAGCTCGCGGTACGTAAGCGAGGTGCCTTCGAAGACCAGCGCCGTGGCTTCCGGGGTGCGGGCGGCCTGTTCCTCGAATAGTTGGTGGATGCAGCGCTCGTGCGGGAAGGGAGCGGCGGTGTCGTTGACGACATGCAGGAGGTGGTGCCGCTCGGGCGGTGTGAGCAGCGGGAGGCGGGCGACGCATGCGCGATCGTTGACGACCAGGCCGCGCAGCAGGGTCTGCCAATGACCGACGTGGCGCTCGATGCTGGGGGGATCGAACAGGGCACAGGCATAG
This sequence comes from uncultured Burkholderiales bacterium, assembly GCA_966248995.1. Taxonomy (GTDB): domain Bacteria; phylum Pseudomonadota; class Gammaproteobacteria; order Burkholderiales; family Burkholderiaceae_C; genus Albitalea. The sequence goes on from CBINBY010000187.1 coordinate 1,774, forward strand.
CTCAGGCTGCCGGTGATGCACTCGCCGGCGTCGTGCAGGGTCAGCTCCAGGTCGAACTTGACCGTGGTGGAGGACGCCCCCAAGGGTTCAAGCTGCAGTCCGGGCAGTTCCAGCAAGCCTTCGGGCGCGTTCTGCCAGGAGAACATGACCTGGAAGACGGGGTTGTGGGCCAACGAGCGGACGGGGCTGAGCGCCTCGACCACCTGCTCGAAGGGGATGTCCTGATGTTCCTGAGCGGCCAGCGCGGTGGCGCGCACTTGAGCGAGGAGTTCGGCCACGGAGGGCGAGCCGGACAGTTCCACGCGCAGGGCCTGCGTGTTGACGAAGAACCCGATGAGCGGCTCGATCTCGGCACGATGGCGGTTGGCCACCGGGGTGCCGATGACGACATCGGACTGGCCCGACAGGCGAGCCAGCAGCGCAGCCCAGGACGCCAGCAGCGTCATGAACAGCGTGGTGCCGTGGCGCTGGCTCAAGGCCTTGAGGTTCGCGGTGAGTTCGGCATCGAGCTCGAAGCCGAAGGACGCACCCGCGTAGTCCTGAACGGCGGGGCGGGGCCGGTCGGTGGGCAGCTCCAGCAGCGCCGGAGCGCCCGACAGATGGGCGCGCCAGAAGTCAAGCTGGCGCTGCAGCACCTCGCCGGTGATCCAGCGGCGTTGCCACACCGCGTAGTCGGCGTACTGGATGGGCAGAGCGGGCAGCGGATCGGGCTGTCCCTGAGAGAACGCGGCATACAAGGCGCTGAACTCGTTGACCAGCACGCCCATGGACCAACCGTCGGAGACGATGTGGTGCATCGTCACGAGCAACGCGTGGTCGTCGTCGGCCAGGCGGAGCAGTCGGGCTCGGATGAGCGGGCCGTGGGCGAGGTCGAAAGGTGCGACGGCTTCCTCGGCGGCCAGGCGCTGCAGCTCGGCCTTGGGGTTGGCATGGCTGGACAAGTCCGCGTGGAACAGCGCGAGACCCATCTCGGGCGCAGCAATGACTTGCACTGGCGCTCTGTCGACCAAGGTGAAGCTGGTGCGCAGCGCCTCGTGGCGCGCGACGATGCGGTTCAACGCGGCATGCAAGGCTGCGCTATCGAGCGAGCCCTTCAGCCGCACGCCGCCGGGGATCGCATAGACAGTCCCCGCGCGTTCATCGAGTTGGGCGAGGAACCACAGTCGCTGCTGGGCGAAGGACAGAGGCAGCGCCTCCAGGCGCGACGCCGGCACGATGGCCGGCAGCGCGCTCGTGGTGGCCGCTGTCACGCGGCGAGCGTAGCCAGCCAGGGTGGGTTGCGCGAACAACTCGGCCAGCGGCACGTCCAGGCCAAGCGCCGCGCGGATGCGCGAGCTCAGCTGCACGGCCAGCAGCGAGTGGCCGCCCAGGGCGAAGAAGTCGTCATGGCGGCCGATGCGCTCGATGCGCAGCAGCTCGCTCCATAGATGGCCAACGAGGGATTCGACCTCGCCTTGCGGGGCCTCATAGGCGCGCGAGCCGAAGGCATCTGCCTCGGGCGCGGGCAGGGCAAGGTGGTCGAGCTTGCCGTTGGGTGTGAGCGGCAGAGCGTCCAGCGCCACGTAGGCCGCCGGGACCATGTACTCGGGCAGGCATGAGCCGAGATGCGCGCGCAGTGCCTCGGGTGCCCCATCGCCGACAACGTAGGCCACCAGCCGCTTGTCGCCCGGGGCAGTCTCGCGGGCGAGCACGACGGCGTCGCGCACCTCGGGATGCGAGCGCAACGCGGCCTCGATCTCGCCCAGTTCGATGCGGAAGCCCCGGATCTTGACCTGATGGTCGTTGCGGCCCAGGAACTCGATGGTGCCGTCGGCGCGCCAGCGCCCCAGGTCGCCGGTCTTGTACATGCGCGATCCCGGCTCGCCGAAGGGATCGGGGATGAAGCGCTCGGCAGTCAGGTCCGGGCGGCGCAGGTAGCCCTGTGCCACGCCGTCACCGCCGATGTGGATCTCACCTGCCACGCCCACGGGCGCCGGTTGACCATGCGCATCGAGGATGTAGATGCGCGCGTTGGCGATGGGCGAGCCGATGGGGACGCGTGAGTCGCTGGACGGAGCCTCACGCAGGGCCAGCGTGGTGACGAACTGCGTGGTCTCGGTGGGGCCGTAGGTCTGCAGCACCTGCGGGACACCGCCCTTGCCCAGCACCGTGGCGAGGGCCTGCGGGTCGGCCATGTCACCGCCGGTGATGAGCTGGCGCAGCGTGGACAGTTGCCCCTCCAATGTCGCCGCGTAGGAGCGCAGCACGCCAGCGACCAGGATCAGCTGGGTGATGCGGTAGCGCTCGAGGTGATCGGCCAGCGCGACAGGATCGAGCAGCACCTCTTGTGGGACCACGACGACGGCTGCGCCGTGGAGCAGCGCACCCCACACCTCCAAAGTGGCGGAGTCGAAGGCCGGGTTGGATGCAAAAGCAAAGCGGTCTTCGGCGCACAGGTCCAGGCGCTGCTGCAGCACCAGGTTGACCACTGCACGGTGCGGCACCACCACGCCCTTGGGCGTGCCGGTGGAGCCGGAGGTGTACATGACATAGGCGCTGGCCTGCGGGTGGACCGGCCGTTGCGGATTGGGGTAGACGGCTGGATCCGAGAGCAGGTCAAGTTCGAGCCGCGCCAGCCCCAGCAAGGAGCAATGGCTGTGGCACACCAGCACACGCGCTGCGCAATCGGCCAGCATGAAGTGCAGCCGCTCGCTGGGATGATCCAGATCCAACGGCACATAGGCCGCGCCGCACTTGAGCACCGCGAGTTCGGCGGCCACGAGATCGTCGGAGCGAGGCAAGGCCAGAGCCACGCAGTCGCCGGCTTGCACACCGAGGGCGATGAGGTGGTGCGCGATGCGGTTGGCCCGTTCGTTCAGCTCGGCATAGCTGAGCGTGATGTCTTCGAAGATCAATGCGGCAGCCTCTGGGATGCGGGCAGCCTGCTCCTCGAACAGTTGATGGATGCAGCGATCAGGGAAGGGAGCAGCGGTGTCGTTGAGGGCGTGCAGGAGTTGGTGCCGCTCGGGCGGCGTGAGCAGCGGCAGGCGGGCGACCGATGCGCCATCGTCGGCAACGAGGGCGCGCAGCAGGGTCTGCCAATGACCGAAATGGCGCTCGATGCTGGAGCGATCGAACAGGGCACAGGCATAGCTCAGGCTGCCGGCGATGCGCTCGTCGGCGTCGTGCAGGGTCAGCTCCAGATCGAACTTGACCGTGGTGGAGGACGCCCCCACGGGTTCAAGCTGCAGCCCGGGCAGTTCCAGCGAGCCTTCGGGCGCGTTCTGCCAGGCGAACATGACCTGGAAGACGGGGCTGTGCGCCAACGAGCGGATCGGGCTGAGCGCCTCGACCACCTGCTCGAAGGGGATGTCCTGATGTTCCTGCGCGGCCAATGCAGTGGCGCG
>CBINBY010000188.1:0-4951 GCA_966248995.1 uncultured Burkholderiales bacterium
CCGCCGGCGGCAGCGTCGCGTGCGTGATGCGCTCGTCGTGCAGCACGTCGAGCAGTTCCTGCCCGGCGAGCACCCCAGCCGCGGGCACGTGCAACGCCGCGCCGCTGCACAGCGCCATCACGACTTCCGAAATGCAGGCATCGAAGCTGACCGACGCGAACTGCAGAACGCGGCTGTCGGGCGTGACCCCGAAGGCGGTGATCTGTGCACGGGCCAGGTTGCACAGCCCCGCGTGCGCGACCATCACCCCCTTGGGCGCACCGGTGGAGCCGGAGGTGTAGATGACGTAGGCCAGGTGTGAGGGGCTCAGGCCCAGGGCCGCCGGGTCGAGCCGCGTGTCCGGCCGGTGTTGCCAGAGGCCGGGATCGTCGAGCTCCAGGACGGTGGCGGTCATCAGCGCACGGCTGGCCGGCAACAGCTCGTGCACCTCGGCTTCCGTCAGGACCACACGCGGCCGGCTGTCCTCGAGCATGAAGGCCAGCCGTTCGGGCGGGTAGTCCGGGTCCAGCGGCAGGTAGGCCCCGCCGGCTTTCAGCGTGGCCAGCACAGCCACCACCATCGCGGGGCTGCGCCGCAGGGCAAGGGCCACGGGCGAGTCGGGTCGGACCCCGAGTTCCACCAGATGGTGGGCGAGCCGGTTGGCGCGTGCATCGAGCTCGGCGTAGCTGAGTGTCATGTCCTCGAACACCAGCGCGGGTGCGTCGGGCGAGCGTGTTGCCTGATCCTCGAACAGCTGGTGGATGCACCGATCGTCCGGGAAGGCGGTCTCGGTGGCGTTCCAGGTGTGCACCAGTTGATCGAGTTCGGTCGACTCGAGCAGCGGCACCCGGGCCACGGGCTGCGCCTCATTCCTGCCCATCGCGCGAAGCAGCGTTTGCCATAGGCGCGTCCAGCGCTCGATGGTGGGGCGATCGAACAGCGCGCTCGCGTACACCACATCGCACCGCAGGCGATCGCCCGCCTCGGAAACCGACCACCACAGGTCGGTTGTCGCCGAAGAGGCCTGCGCAGCCACGGGCTGGAGCGTCAGGCCCGGCAGCTGCAGTTCGCCCGAGGGGGCGTTCTGCATCACGAATACCGCCTGGCACAGCGGGGCGTGCGCCGTGCTTCGCTGCGGGTTGAGCGCCTCGACCACCTGCTCGAACGGGATGTCCTGGTTCGACTGCGCCGCCAGCGCGGTCGTGCGCACCTGCGCCAGCAGTTCGGCCACCGTGGGCGAGCCCGACAGGTCGATGCGCAGGGCCAGCGTGTTGATGAAGAAGCCGATCAGGGGTTCCAGCTCCGCGCGATGGCGGTTGGCCACCGGCGTGCCGATGACCACCTCGTCCTGGCCCGACAGGCGCGACAGCAGCGCGGCCCAGGACGCGAGCAGCGTCATGAACAGCGTCGTGCCATGGCGGTGGCTCAAAACCTTCAGGGCATCGCTCAGTTCGGCGTCGAGCTCGAAGCCGATGCCGGCGCCGGCGTGGTCCTGCACCTGCGGGCGCGGGCGGTTGGTTGGCAGCTCCAGCAGCGCCGGGGCGCCGCCGAGGTGGTCGCGCCAGAAATCCAGCTGGCGCTGCAGCACGTCGCCGGCGACCCAGCGGCGCTGCCAGACCGCGTAGTCGGCGTACTGGATGGGCAGGGCCGGCAAAGGGTCGGGCAGGCCCTGCGCGCAGGCTGCGTACAGGGTGCTGAGTTCGTTGATCAGCACGCCCATCGACCAGGCGTCCGAGACGATGTGGTGCATCGTGATCAGCAGCACGTGGTCGCGTTCGGCCAGGCGCAGCAGCCGGCCGCGGACGAGCGGGCCGCGTTCCAGGTTGAACGCAGCGGTGGCCTCCTCCCGGGTGAGGCGCTGCAGTGCGGACTCGGGCTCCGCATGGCCCGACAGATCGTCCCACTGCAACGCAAAGCCCACCTCGGGCTCGGCGATCACCTGCAAGGCGGCCCCATCGACCGCGGTAAAGCGCGTGCGCAGCGCCTCGTGACGCGCCACGATGCGATCCAGTGCCGCGCGCAACGCGGCTGTGTCCAGCGCGCCCAGCAAGCGCACGCCGCCGGCGATCAGGTAAGTGGCACTGGCCCGATCGTCGAGTTGCGCCAGGAACCACAGCCGTTGCTGCGCGAACGACAGCGGCAACGGTTCGCTGCGCGAGGCCGGCACGATGGCCGGCAGCGTGCTTGCACCCGAGGCGGCCGCGCGTTGGGCGAAGCCGGCCAGCGTCGGCTGCGCGAAGAGCTCGGCCAGCGGCACTTCCAGACCCAGGCGCGCCCGCAGACGCGAGGCGAGCTGCACGGCCAGCAGCGAGTGGCCGCCGAGCTCGAAGAAGTGGTTTTGGCGGCCCACGCGCTCCACGCCGAGCAGCTCGCTCCAGAGGGCGGCGAGCGTGACCTCCAGCTCGCCCTGCGGGGCCTCGTAGGCGTGCTGGCCGTAGGCGCCGCCTTCGGGCGCGGGCAGCGCTCGACGGTCGAGCTTGCCGTTGGCCGTGAGCGGCAGGGCGTCGAGCCGCACGTAGGCGGCGGGCACCATGTACTCGGGCAGGTGCGCCGCCAGATACGCGCGCATTTTCTCGGGCTGCAGTGCATCGTCGCCGGTGACGTAGGCCACCAGCCGCTGGTCGCCGGGCGCGTCCTCCCGCACGAGAACGACTGCCTCGCTCACGCCGGGGTGCTGCAGCAATCGCGCCTCGATCTCGCCCGGTTCGATGCGGAAGCCGCGCATCTTGACCTGGTGGTCGTTGCGGCCCAAAAACTCGATCGTGCCGGCGCCGTCGTGGTCGATGAGCCAGCGGCCGAGGTCGCCGGTCCTGTACATGCGTGCGCCAGGCTCGGCGGCGAACGGATCCGGCACGAAGCGCTCGGCGCTCAGATCCGGCCGGTTCAGGTAGCCGCGCGCCACGCCGGCGCCGCCGATGTGGATTTCGCCGGTGACACCCACGGGGACCGGTTGCCGGCGTGCGTCCAGGATGTACAGCCGCTGGTTCGCCAGCGCGCGCCCAATGGGCACCGCGCCGTCGCCTGCGTGCAATCGGTGTTGCGCCGACCAGATGGTGGTCTCGGTCGGCCCGTACATGTTGGTCACCGCGCCGTCGACCGTGCGCAGCAGCTCCCCTGCGAGGGGCGCCGGCAGCGCCTCGCCGCCCACCAGCAGGTGCTGCAGTCGCGCCAGGCCCGCGATCGAGGATGCATCCGAAGCCAGCATGCGGGCCATCGACGGCGTGCACTGCAGATGGGTGATGCGGTGCTGGGTCAGCAGTTCGGCCACGCGCTCCTGGCCCGCGGCGATGACCACCGTGTGGCCACGCGTGAGCGTCCAGCACAGCTCCAGCACGGAGATGTCGAACGACAGGCGCGTCACCGCCAGCCAGGTTGCCGGAGCGTGCGCGCCCAGTGCGGCGTCCATGCCGGCGAAGAAGTTGACTACGGTGCGGTGCTCCACCATCACGCCCTTGGGCCGACCGGTGGAGCCGGAGGTGTAGATGACGTAGGCAAGGTGAGCGGGGCGCAGGCCCCGGGCGCCCGGGTTCGGTTTGATGTCCGGGTATGCAGGTAGCGGGCTGAGAGCATCGAGCTCCAGCACCGTGAGGGAAGGCGGCAGGGCGTTCCATGCCGAGCGCACGCCGGCCGTGGTGAGCAGCACCTGTGGCGCGCTGTCGGCCAGCATGAAAGCCAGCCGATCCGCCGGGTAGTCCGGATCCAGCGGCACATAGGCACCGCCGGCCTTGAGCGTGGCCAGCATGGCCACGCTCATCTCGACGCTGCGCGGCAACGCGATGGCCACGCGCGTGTCGGGAGTGACGCCCAGGGCGATGAGATGGTGCGCGAGAGCGTTGGCCCGCGCATCGAGTTCGGCATAGGACAGCGAGGTGTCCTCGAACACCACCGCGACGGCCTCGGGCGTGCGTGCGGCCTGTTCCTCGAACAGCTCGTGGATGCAGCGCTCGGCCGGGAAAGCCGCTTCGGTGGCATTCCATCCGTGCAGCAGCTGAACTCGCTCGGCGGGGGGCAGCACGTCCAGCGAGCGCACGGGCGTGGCCGGGGCGTGCTGCAGCGCGTGCACCAGCTGCGCCAGCGCCTGGAGCAGGAAGCTGCTCACGCGCCCGGCGTCGATGCGCTGGTCGACCTGCACATCGAGGGAGAAGTCTTCCCCTGCGTCGTTGACCGACAGCATCAGCGGATAGTTGCTGCGTTCCTGCGCGTGCAGCAACTGCACGCCGTTCGAGGCTTGCTCGGCGTGCGCCGGGTCGTGCGCCAGCACGGCGCTTCCACCGGCATGGCGGTAGTTCAGCAGCGCCGAGAACAGCGGCGCCGGGGTGGGCACGCTGCTGCAGCGCTGCGCCAGCGCGAGCGGGGCGTGCTCGTGGTGCAGCAGCTGCGCGAGGCGGGCGTGGGTGGCGCGGACTGCCTGCTCCACGCCGGTGTCGTCCAGCGTGAGGCGCAGCGGCAGCGTGTTCAGGAACATGCCCAGCACGCGGTGGGCGCCTTGGCCGCCTTGCATGCGGCCGAACAGGACGGTGCCGAAGACCACGTCGTCGCGTCCGCTGGTGCGCGCAAGCACCAGTGCCCAGGCGAGGTGGAACACGCTGGCGGCGCTCACGCCGAGGCGGCGGGCTTGCGTGCGCAGCTGCCTCGCCAGCTCGGCCGACAGAGGCAGCCGCGCCTCGCGCACGCCGGAGCCGTCGCCTTGCACGTCGAGCAGGCCGAACGGCGCGGTGGGCTCGTCGATGCCGGCCAGCATCTCGGTGAAGAACGCCTCGTGCTGCTCGCGAGTGAGCCCCAGGCGTGCCTGGGCCACGAAGTCGCGGAATGGCAGCGGCGGCGGCAGCCGGTGCGCCTGGCCTGCGAGATGCGCCTGCACCTCCTCCACGAGCAGCTCCAGCGTCGTGTGGTCCAGTGCCAGGTGATGGGCGAGCAGGCACAGCAGCCACTGGCCGTGGGCGGCGTCGGCCGCCACATGGACGCGCAGCAG
>CBINBY010000189.1:0-4879 GCA_966248995.1 uncultured Burkholderiales bacterium
GGGCCGGGATACCTCCCCGGGCCCCCCCACCCCTCTTGCCTAAAAAAACGGTGCTTTTCCCGGCCCCCCGGCCCCCGCCCCCCCCCGCGACCTGGGTGCGCTCGCTCATCGAGTGTGGTATCGAGGCCGTTGCGCTACCGCTCATCGACATCGCACCGCCGGCGGACCCATCGGCGGTGCACGCTGCCTGGCACACGCTGTCGCAAAGACGCCTGATTGTGTTCGTGAGCCCCAACGCGGCACAGTCCTTCTTCGCTCTGAAACCCGAGGGTATGGCTTGGCCCGACGGTTGCTGGGCGGCTTCTGTGGGACCGGGCACCACGCAGGTGCTGTGCCGGCTGGGTGTGCCGGTATCCGCTGTGCGCGAGCCGGCGGTCGATGCACCTCAGTTCGATTCAGAGGCGCTGTGGAAGCAGCTCGAGCGCTATCCATGGAAGCACACCTCGGTCCTCATCGTGAGGGGTGAAGGTGGCCGCGACTGGCTGGCCGACACGTTGCGAGCGCACGGTGCCGAAGTGGACTTCGTATCGGCCTATCGCCGCGTGCCGCCCCGACTGCGGGGCGAGCGTCGGTGCCAGCTCGACGAGGCCTTGGAACGGCCGCGTGGACACCTCTGGTTCTTCAGCAGCTCCGAGGCAATCGACCACCTGCTGCAGTCCTGCCCTGGCGTGCGCTGGGACGAGGCGAGGGCGCTGGCCACTCATCCGCGCATTGCCCGCCGTGCTCGAGAAGGCGGTTTCGGCTCCGTCTCCGAGACCCGGCCCACGCTGGAGGCGGTGGTGGCCTGCATACAATCCCTTGCATCGTGAGCGAAGCCCCCATTGAACTCGTTTCCGCAGCCCCGGCTGAGCCTGAAAGGGGGAAGAAGCCCCCGCTGTCGCGGTTCCTGGATCCCACGCGCCTGATGTTGACGGTGGCGTGCGTGCTGTCGCTGCTCGCGATGGCTGCGCTTCTCACCGCATGGTCGGCGCAACAGCGTGTCAACGCCCTGCAGAAGGCACTCGTCAAGCGCCAGCAGGAAAGCCAGGAACAGGTGGTGGAGGCGCGTGCCCTGGCGCGCCAAGCCCAAGAGGGAGTGCGTGAAGCCGTCTCCAAAGTTGCCGCCGTCGAGGCCCGCGTGGGCGATGCCGTGGTGCAGCGAGGTCAACTCGAACACCTCATCGATACGCTCTCGCGCGCTCGCGATGAGAACCTGCTTGCAGACGTCGAGGCGGTTTTGCGCGTGGCCATGCAGCAAAGCGCTATCACGGGCACGTCGGAGCCGCTGGTGGCCGCACTACGCCAAATTGATGAGCGGCTGGTTCGTCACAACGCTTCTCGCCTTGAGAGCGTGCGTCGGGCCATCGCCCGCGACCTCGATCGAGCCAAGGCGGTGAGTGTCGCCGACGTGCCGTCGCTGAGCCTCAAGCTGGACGAGGCCGTGCGGCTGGTCGACGAACTGCCGCTGGTCTCTTCACTGGAGCCTCGGCGCCAGCCTGGTACCGGCCGGCCCGCGTCCGCCGCCGCCAGCATGCCGCCCCAAGGGGTCGCTTGGGATTGGCGGTCTCTCTGGTCGGGTGCCGGTGAGCGGGTGTGGATGGAAGTGAAGTCGCTCGTGCGCGTGACTCGCATCGAGCATCCCGAGACGATGTTGATCGCACCCGAGCAGGCCTACTTCCTCCGAGAGAACCTCAAGCTGCGCCTGCTCAATGCGCGACTCGCCTTGCTCAGCCGCCAGTACGAGACAGCCCAGTCGGACCTGCAGATGGCACTGTCGACCTTGGAACGCTACTTCGATCATTCGTCGCGTCGCTACGCCCTGGCCACCGAGCTCATGAAGCAGGTGGCCACGCAGTCCCGGCAAGTGGTGCTGCCGCGGCCCGATGACACGCTGGCTGCGCTGACAGCAGCGTCGGCCGGTCGCTGAAGGCTGCGTCCCGGCATGCGCGCCATCATCTGGTTCCTCCTGCTATTCGCCGTAGCTGTGGTGGCGGCCACCACCTTTGGCGCCAACGACGGCATCGTCAGCGTCTACTGGGGCGACTGGCGGCTGGACACCTCGCTCAACCTGTTTCTGATCATGCTGGCGCTGGCCTGCCTGGTGTTGTTCTCCGCATTCCAGGCTTTGAGCTCGTTGGTCGAACTGCCCAGGCGCGCACATGAGTGGCGCGTTGCGCGCAGAGACCGCAGCGCGCAGGCCGCCTTGCGCAACGCGCTGGCCCAGTATTTCGGTGGCCGCTACACACGTGCGCAAAGCGCGGCTCGGCGCGCGCTGGCCATCCAGGCCGATACCCCTGACCTTGTTCAGGACAACGAGTTCACCATGCTTGGCCATCTGCTGGCCGCGGGCAGTGCGCACCGGTTGCAAGATCGCGCCAAGCGCGACGAGTCGCTGCAGCGGGCCCTTGAACTTGTACGTACCAGCTTTGCCGCACGTCCTGCGGAAGAGGGGGCACGTCTGCTCGCAGCCGAGTGGGCACTCGAGGACCGGGATGCGGCCCGCGCTTTGGAACTGCTGGCTGAGCTGCCCCCGGGTGTGGCTCGCCGCACGCATGCGCTGCGCCTGAAACTGCAAGCCACGCGGCTGGGCCAGCAGCCGCTCGAGGCGTTGAAGACCGCGCGCCTGCTGGCCAAGCACCAGGCGTTCTCGAAGGTTGCCGCGCAAGGCCTGTTGCGTTCGTTGGCCACCGAGGCGTTGGCGACCGCGCGCGATGTCGATCAGCTGCGCCGCGTATGGCTGCAGTTCGACAATGCCGATCGTCGCGACCCTTGCGTGGCCGCCGATGCGGCGCAGCGTGCGGCCGAGCTCGGTGCGTCAGAGGACGCGCGCCTCTTGTTGCGCCCTTTCTGGGACAGCATTGATGAGCTGAGTATCGACGAGCGCGCTGCCGTGGCGAAGGCGCTCGTCATCTCTGTGCAATGCGTCGGCCCCGATTGGATTCCCCGCATCGAAGCCGCCGCGAAGGCGTTCCCCCGTGAAGGCGCGGTCGCTCACGCTGCAGGCGCTGCACTTGCGGAGTGCCGCCTGTGGGGCAAGGCGAGACAGCTCCTTGAGGTGGCTGCATCCGACGCCTCATTGCCCACGGCGCAGCGCCGCCAAGCCCAGCTCACCCTGGCCCGTATCGCCGAGGAGGAAGGCGACACCGACCGAGCGACGCGAGACTACGCAGTGGCAGCTCGCATGTTGGACTAGTGGGAAAGAGTGCTATACTGCAAGGCTTACGCGGCTGTAGCTCAGTTGGATAGAGTACTTGGCTACGAACCAAGGGGTCGTGGGTTCGAATCCTGCCAGCCGCGCCAGAAATAGCAGTGAAATCAACGGGTTAGCTTCGCAAGAGCTAACCCGTTTTTCTTTGTGTTGTGCTATTGGCGTGCTATTGCGCGATGTAGGTACTCGATTGGAAGCGGTGCGCTCCCCTCGGCGGCGGGACCTCGAAGGCCAGTTTCGAGTGTGCTATTCAGCCCCACATCGCTCGTGCTATTCGCGTTCACGCCGAACGCGATCGTGACCGCGCCGTTCACCTGTCGGCGACAGCATGGGCACCGATACGCGAGATGCGCATGCGATGCGGCGGGCCGCAGAACTGGTCTATGAAGAGTGAGCGCCGAGGCCGATGCCGAGGTGCGGGTGGTGGCCAGCCGTGGATGCGGTTGCGCACGATCTTCCCAGTCGCCTTTCAACCTTGGGGATCTGGTCGGGTGCGTGATCGGCGGAATTGAAGAAATAACACCGGCGCCTCCCCGCGGCGCCCCACCATGACATGGCGTTAGCGGAGTGGCGAGCCAGCTCTGAGGCAGATTGCGCAGAACAATCTTCCCGTATCCCCCTTTCAGGGGGCTCTGCGATCAGGCAAGTCCGCTAGAGTGCGCGCTCCAGCCACCCTATATAGGCTGGGCACAACAAGATCAGCAGGGGGATATGTGGGGGAGCAGCTGAGCACGGCCGGTGAGGCCGCCGCACGCGTTGTCACGCGGTCGAACGACACTGAACAAGCACCTCCCGGCATCTCCGCCGCTCTAGCGGCCCTCTGCCTGGTCGCCCGGCTGCACCACGTGGCCGCAGATCCCGAGCATCTTGCGCATCAGCTCGGCTGGCCGCCCAGTCATCAGCCGACCTCTGCAGAACTCCTGTTGGCCGCCAAGCACTTGGGGCTCAAGGCCAAGTTGGTGCGTACGGGGCCGGACCGGCTGTCCCTGTCGCCGCTGCCAGCGCTGGCGCTGCTGCGCGAGTCCTCAACTCCCGCTCGCGTCGTCGTACTGGCGCAGTGCGACGGCCAGCGCGTGCTGTTTCAGGATCCGAGCGGCGCAATCCAAGGCGGCCGGCCCGTCATCGAGTCGCTGGAGGTGTTCGAGGCGCAGTGGACGGGCGAACTTATTCTGATCACCAGCCGGGCGTCACTGGCCGGCGAGTTAGCCAAGTTCGACTTCAGCTGGTTCATCCCCAGCCTGGTCAAGTACCGCAAGCTGCTGGGCGAAGTCCTGGTCGTCTCGCTCTTCCTGCAGCTGTTTGCCCTGGTCAGCCCGCTGTTCTTCCAGGTCGTCATGGACAAGGTGCTGGTGCATCGCGGCCTTACCACGCTGGATGTACTGGTCACCGGCCTCGTGATCGTGGTGCTGTTCGAGAGCGTGCTGACCTTTCTGCGCAGCTACGTGTTCAGCCACACCACCAGCCGTATCGACGTGGAACTCGGTGCACGGTTGTTCAGGCACCTCGTCAGCCTGCCGCTGGCCTACTTCCAGGCGCGCCGGGTGGGCGACTCGGTGGCTCGTGTACGCGAGCTGGAGAACATCCGCAGCTTCCTCACCGGCAACGCGCTCACGCTGGTGCTCGACGTGCTGTTCTCGGTGATCTTCATCGCTGTCATGTTCGCCTACAGCGTGCCGCTCACCTTGATCGTGC
>CBINBY010000190.1:0-4670 GCA_966248995.1 uncultured Burkholderiales bacterium
GAGCACAAGGGCAAGCAGTACATCGGCGTGTTCTCGGGCATCGGCGGCTGGGCCGGCATCGGCATGGCGGCAGGCCTCGAGAAGGACACCGAAGGCCTGGGTGCCGTGGGCGGCTACCGCGAGCTCGGCAAGTACACCGAGCTGGGCGGCTCGCTGACCGTGTTCACCTTGCCGAACCCTTGATGCTTTGAACCGGCCATGGCGATCCTCGTGGGTCGCCATGGCCGCTTTCCGTTTCCTTTCTTCAATTCCTTCTTGCTACCGCTTTTATTCCCACGAGGGCAGAGTCCACGATGATGAAGATTGCACGCTCCCTGCTGATCCCGCTGTCCCTGATCGCGGTGGCGGCACACGCCAACGGCGTGACCGAAGGCCCCAAGGAGGCCCCCTACAAGGTGACCGAAGGCTACAAGGTCGACGCGTTCACCATGAACGGCTTTCGCGCCTGGCGCGGTGCCGCCTGCGACCGGTGCCACGGCGCGAACCAGGAGGGCCTGGTGGGCCCGTCCCTTGTGAACAGCCTGAAGACCCTGTCCAAGGACGATTTCATCAAGACGGTGCGCGACGGCCGGCTCGACAAGGGCATGCAGAGCTTTGGCAACAGCAAGCTGGTGATGGACAACATCGACGCGCTCTACGCCTACCTCAAGGGACGCTCGGACGGCGCGATCACCCGCGCCAAGGTGGAACCGATGCAATGACGAAGGCACGCAGCACGCCCGGCAAGGTGCGGCGACGGATGGCCGCCCTTGCAGGCGTGTGTGCCTGCGCGGCCGCGGCGGCACAACCCGCGGACAACCCGCAGCCCGGCACCCTGCGCGTGTGCCAGGACCCGAACAACCTGCCCTTCTCCGACACCGCCGGGCAGGGCTTCGAGAACAAGATCGCCGAGCTGTTCGCCCGCGAGATGGGCGTGCCGCTCACCTACTACTCCTTCCCTCAGCGCCTCGCGTTCATACGCAACACCCTGCGCTACAAGCTGCCCGGCGAGGACTACCGCTGCGACATCGTGATCGGCGTGCCTGCGGGCTTCGATCAGGTATCGGCCACGCGGCCCTACTACCGCTCGACCTACGTGCTGGTGTATGCCAAGGGCAAGGGCCTGGACGAGGTGAGGACCTCCGAAGACCTGCTGAAGCTGCCGCCCGAGAAGCTGCGCCGGCTGCGCATCGGCGTGTACGACCGTTCCCCGGCGTCGCAGTGGCTGGCGCGGCACAACCTGGTCGACCAGGGCGTGCCCTACCGCATCCTCAATGCCGATCCGGACCAGTACCCCGGCGAGATCGTCGAGCGCGACCTGGCGCAGGGCAAGCTCGATGCAGCGGTGGTGTGGGGGCCCATCGGCGGCTACTTCGCGAAACGTGTGCAACAACCGGCCCTGGTCGTGGTGCCGATGACCCCGGAGCCGGGTGTGAAGTTCGATTACGCGATGGCCATGGGCGTACGCTATGGCGAGCCGCAGTGGAAGGCGCGCATCGAGGGCTTGATCGGCAAGCTGCAGCCGCAGATCCTCGCCATCCTGAAGGACTACGGCGTGCCGCTGCTCCCCGACGCGCCGGCCGATGCCACCCGCTGACCGCGGCGTGCCGCGCGCGACCATGAACTTTGCCGCCACGCCCACCCGCTCGCGCCGCCGCGCGCTGGCGGGCCTGGCCGCGCTGGTCATGCCTGTGTGGGCACGTGGGGCCACGCCCTCCATCCTCGCCAACGTGTCGGTGCCCGGCACCTCCGAGGCGGAGCGGCTGCTGTTCCTGCAGTCGCACCTCGCCAACATCGAGCCGCCGCGCACCCTGCGGTACCTCTACGTGAGCGAAGGCGAGCCCGAAGGGCGCGTGGTGGACCACGCCACCCTGGTGCTCGCAACCGCTGCCGATGGCCGCTGCTGCAACGTGCACGCCGACTACCTGACGGGCGAGCGCGCGCTCAAGCTGCCCGACGTTCCCGACGCCCGCGCCAACCCCGTGCTGCTGTATTTCCTGGAGCAGCAGGTGCGCCAGCTGTCGGCGCGCACGCGCGGGGCGGCGGCGCACTTCCGGCGTCGCACGCGCCTGGCGCTCGCCGACGGCGCGGCCACGGTGACCGCGGGCACTGTGCGCTGGGGCCAGGCCGAGGTGCCCGCACGCACCGTGCGCGTCGCGCCCTACGTGGACGACCCCTACCGCGAGCGCTTCCCCGTCGAGTCACGCACGGAATACACCTTCGTGGTGTCCGATGCCGTGCCGGGCGTGATCGTGCAGCTGCGTGCCACCGTGCCCGGCACGCAGCCCCTGCGCGAGCAGACCCTCACGCTCGAACCGCCGGATGCTCCCGCAACGGACAAGAGGTGACGATGAACGCACGCTACTTCCTTGCTGCCCTGGCGCTGGCAGGTGTGCCTGTGGCCGCCTGGGCCTACGACTACCCCACGGTGGACCGCGTCCTCTTCGTGGACGAGTGCCTGCGCGACCACCCCGGCCCCCATTGGGAGATGGTGCAGAAGTGCTCCTGCATGATCGACGCGGTGGCGCGCCAGCTGCCCTACGATGACTACGTCAACCTCAGCACCGCCACGAATGCCAACACCATCGGCGGCGAGCGCGGCTCCTACATCCGCGACGTGGAATCGCTGCAGAAGCAGATCCGGCAGTTCCGCGACATGAAGGCGCAGGCGAGCAAGAGCTGCTTCATCGGCGGCGGAACCGCCGCGCGCTGACCCCGTGAGGCCGCAATGGTGGCTTGGCGCGCTTGGCTGGTGGCCGCATTGGCGACCCTCCTCGCGCTCGCGGGCGGGCGACCAGCGGGCGCACAAGGAAACGCCGGGCCGCCCCAAGTGTCCTTGTCCCCCACGGGGGGCGGACTGGGCGCAGCCCGGCCCTGGGGGCGCTCTGAAGAACTGGAGCTGCAGGCGCGGCATCTGAGCGACGGCGTCTATCACGTGGCCGCCGAACATGCGGCGTGGGGCCCCGCGCGCCACGGCCACGTGGCCAACACCGGGTTCGTGGTCGGCACGCGCTGCGTAGCCGTCATCGACACGGGCGGCAGCCCGACCACAGGGCGCGCCTTGCTCGCCGCCGTGCGCCGCGTGAGCGAGCTGCCGGTGTGCTACGTGATCAACACCCACGTTCACCCCGACCACGTGCTGGGCAACGCCCAGTTCTCCGCGGCGGGCCCGGGCGGGAAGTCTCCGCAGTACGTGGGTCACCACCGGCTGGCCGCAGCCATGGCGGCTCGCGCGCGGTTCTACCTCCATGCGCTCGAACGTGACTTCCCGCCGGCCGACCATGTGGACGCGCTGGTCCCGCCCACGGTGGCGGTGAGGGACGTGCACGAGCTCGATCTCGGCGGCCGCGTGCTGCAGCTGCGCGCCTGGCCCACTGCCCACACCGACAACGACCTCACCGTGTACGACCCGAAGAGCGGCACGCTGTGGCTGGGCGACCTCGTATTCCTGGGCCACCTGCCGGTGCTCGACGGCAAGCTGCGCGGCTGGCGCTCGGTGCTGCAGAGCCTGCGTGAACTGAAACCGGCGCTCGCCGTGCCGGGTCACGGCCCGGTCCGCAGCGACTGGCCCGCGCCGCTGGAGCCCACCGAGGCCTACCTCGGTGCGCTGGAAGCCGATGTCCGGGCCGCCCTGCGGCGAGGCGAGAGCCTGGCCGACACGGTGGAGAGGCTCGGCGCGGCGCCGGCCGCTCGTCTCCCCGGCTGGCAGCTGGTCGAGGAGTTCCATCGCCGCAACATCACCGCGGCCTATGCCGAGCTGGAGTGGTCCGAATGAACACGCGCCACGCACACATCCCCGAAGGCATCACCCGGCGCAACCTCGCGCTGCTGGCCCTGGCCATGGCCTCGCCCCTGGCCCGCGGGCAAAGGAGCGACGGGCCCGATCCCGAGTCCAGCGCACGCTGGCAGCAGGTGCGCAAGGGCCTCTTCGGCACACGCACGCTGCACCCCGGCGACGGCGTCATCGTGCTGGAGGCACCGCCGCGTGCGGAGGACGCCGCCGTCGTGCCCGTGGCCCTGCGCGGGCAGTTCCCGCAGACCTCCGCGCGGCACATCCGCCGCGTCGTGCTGCTGATCGACAACAACCCCTCGCCCATCGCCGCGACCTTCGACTACACCGTGGAGAGCGGCCGCGCCGACGTGGAAACGCGCGTGCGGATCGACGAATACACCTTCGTGCGCGCCGTGGCGGAAACGAACGACGGCGAGCTGTACATGGCCGCCCGCTACGTCAAGGCTTCCGGGGGCTGCTCGGCGCCGCCCGGCAAGGACCCGGCCGCCGCGCTCGCCTCGCTGGGGCGCATGCGCCTGCGCGTGCAGGGCGACCCGCGCAGCGGCGACCCGGTGCTGGCCCAGCTGATGATCAACCACCCCAACCATTCGGGGCTGGTGATGGACCAGCTCACGCGCCAGTACACACCGGCGCACTTCGTGCGCAAGGTGGAGGTCACCTACGCAGGCCGGCCCGTGCTGAAGGCGGACCTCGACTTCGCGATCAGCGAGAACCCGCACCTGCGCTTCTGGTTCGTGCCCCGGCCTCCCAACGGCGAGCTGCGTGCCACGGCGGTCGACAGCCAGGACCTGCGCTTCGAGCAGGCCATCGGGCTGGGGCCGCCGTCGTGAGGCCCGCGCGGCCAGTGTCATGAGTTGGAAGTTCGTGGCATTGAGATTCGATCAGATGGCGATGATCG
>CBINBY010000191.1:0-4603 GCA_966248995.1 uncultured Burkholderiales bacterium
TCGCGTAGTCGAAGCCGTAGCGGCCCTTCACGCACAGCCGCCCGTGGTTGGCCGGGCCATCGCGGCCCTCGACATAGAGGATGCGGTTGTCCTTGACGTGGTAGGTGAGCTGGCAGCCCACGCCGCAGTACGGGCACACCGATTCCACCTGCCGGTCGGGCACGGCCAGGGCGGCATCGCGCGCCGGCATCAGCGCACCCGTGGGGCAGGCCTGCACGCATTCGCCGCAGGCCACGCAGGTGGACAACCCCATGGGGTCGTCGATGTCGAACACGATCTTCTCGCCCGCGCCGCGGAAGGCCATGCCGATGACATCGTTGACCTGCTCGTCGCGGCAGGCGCGCACGCAGCGCGTGCACTGAATGCACGCGTCGAGATGCACCGCGATGGCCGGGTGCGTCAGGTCCTCGGGCATGCGCTCGCGCGGCGCGAAGCGGGGCTTGCCGAGCGCCAGCCGCGCCGACCACTGGTCGAGCTCGTTGTGCCGCGTGTACTCGGTTTCCGGCATGTCGGATTGCAGCAGCTCCAGCACCATCAGCTGCGATTTGCGCACCCGTTCGTTGCGCGTGTCGACCTCCATGCCCGCCTGGGCGCCGCGGCAGCATGAGGGTGCCAGCACGCGCTCGCCCTTGATCTCGACCATGCAGGAGCGGCAGTTGCCGGCCGGGTCCATGCCCGGCTTGTAGCAAAGGCGCGGAATCGCCACGTCCTCGCGATCGGCGATGTCGATGAGCATCTCGCCCCGCCGCGCGCGGACCTCGCGGCCGTCGATGCGCAAGGTGACGAGGCTGTCGTCGGCGACGCGCGCGGCGCGCTCGGCACGGGTGATGGCGTTCATGGAGTCGTCAGGCCCAGCTCGTGGGGGAAATACTTGACCACGCAGTCCACGGGGTTCGGAGCCGCCTGACCGAGGCCGCAGATGGACGAGTCGCGCATCACCTGCGAAAGATCGGCCAGCAGCTCGAGATTCCAGTGCCGTTCGGCCAGGAGCATCGAGGCCTTGGAAGTGCCCACCCGGCAGGGCGTGCACTGGCCGCAGGATTCATGCTCGAAGAAGCGCATCAGGTTGCGTGCGGCGTCCATCGCGCGGTCCTGCTGCGAGAGCACGATGATCGCGGCCGAGCCGATGAAGCAGCCGTAGGGCTGCAACGTGTCGAAGTCCAGCGGGATGTCGGCCAGCGAGGCGGGCAGGATGCCGCCCGACGCGCCGCCGGGAAGGTAGGCGTACAGCTCGTGGCCCTCGGCCATGCCGCCGCAGAACTCGTCGACCAGCTCGCGCAGCGTGATGCCCGCCGGCGCCAGCTTCACGCCGGGCTCGCGCACCCGGCCCGATACGGAGAAGGAACGCAGGCCCTTGCGGCCGTGGCGTCCCTGCGAGGCGAACCACTGCGGGCCGCGCTCGAGGATGTCGCGTACCCAGTACAGCGTCTCGAAGTTGTGCTCCAGCGTGGGCCGGCCGAACAGGCCCACCTGTGCCACGTAGGGCGGGCGCAGCCGCGGCCAGCCGCGCTTGCCTTCGATCGACTCGATCATGGCGGACTCTTCGCCGCAGATGTAGGCGCCCGCGCCGCGGCGCAGCTCGATGGCTGGCATGTCGCGCATGGGCGGCGAGGCGCGCAGCCGGGCGAGCTCGGTTTCGAGCACGGCGCGGCAGCCGTGGTACTCGTCTCGCAGGTAGATGTAGATCGCGGCGATGCCGACCGCCCAGGCCGCGATCAGCATGCCTTCGAGGAAGCGGTGCGGATCGCGCTCAAGGTAGTAGCGGTCCTTGAAGGTGCCCGGCTCGCCTTCGTCGATGTTGACGGCCATGAGCCGGGGCGTGGGCTCGGCGCGCACAATGCGCCACTTGCGCCCCGCGGGAAAGCCCGCGCCGCCCAGGCCGCGCAGGCCGGAGTTCTCCATCGCGGCGAGCACGCTCTCCACGCCGCGCCGGCCGGTCAGGCATTCGCGCAGCATGGCGTAGCCGCCGGTGGCTAGGTAGGCGGCGTGGTCGGTCCAGGGCTCCGGCTCGTGGCGGGTGAGCTGCTGCTCGACCTTCTGCCGCAACGCTTCGGGCGTGGCCCGCGCCACGGGGTGCTGGTGCACCGCTACGGCGGGTGCCTGCTCGCAGCGGCCGATGCATGGCGCCGGCAGCACACGCACGCCGGGGCCCAGCAGCGCGGGCAGGCTTTCGAGCAGCTGCTTCGCGCCGGCCATCTCGCAGCTCAGGCTGTCGCACACGCGTACGGTGAGCGCGGCAGGGGAGGGGATGCGGCCATCGGGGCCTTCCTTCACAACCTCGAAGTGGTGATAGAAGCTGGCTACCTCGTAGACCTCGGCGAGGGCGAGTTTCATCTCCTGCGCGAGTGCCACGAGGTGATGCACGCCGAGCTGGCCGTATCGGTCGTTGATGCGATGCAGGTACTCGATGAGGAGGTCCGGCCGCCGGGGGTCGTCGCCGAGCAGGGCCCGCACTTCGGTCATGGCGCCGGGATCGGTGCGGCGTCCGCGCGGCGCCTCGCGCCTGCGCTGGCGCCCGGCGGGCGTCACGGTGATCGGGATGACACGCGGGCTGGCTTCGGACATGGCGTGTGGGGCTGCCTCTATGGGGTTCGGCGGGGGAGCGGGCGCGGTTGCTCGCGCGCCCGCGGGCGCGCGGCGGCGCCGGTGCATTGTGGTGTCGCAGTTCCCGTGCCAGGGGTTGGGGATCGCGGTGCGCGGCACTTCTTCAGGCGCCGTGGACATCTTGTCCTCCATGGGCGTGACGGAATGCCACGTGGCGGGCGTGGGCTTTGGACGAGGGGAGGCCATGCGGGCGGTGCGGCAACGGCCGTCCTGCTTGAATGGCTCGTGGCGCAATCACCGGAGACGGCAATGACGCAGTGGCGCAAGAAGGGCAAGGACGAGGTCTATTCCGCCGAGGAGATCGACGAACGGCTCAAGGCCGAGCTGCCGTCCTGGTACTTCGAGGACGGGTGGATCCGGCGCAAGTACAAGACCACCGGCTGGAAGGCGACCCTGATGGTGGTGAACACCGTGGGCCATCTCGCGGAAGCGGCGTGGCACCACCCTGACCTGACGGTGTCGTATGCCTTCGTGATCGTGAAGCTGGTGAACCACGCGGCCAAGGGCGTGACCGACAAGGACTTCGAGCTGGCGAAGAAGATCGAGGACGTGCTGATGTGGCGGCCGGGCGAGGACTCGGCGCTCGAGGGCACGCCGGATGATCCGCGGTTCAAGTATTTGAAGTACGAGTAGGTGGGGGTGGTCGTGGCGTGGGTTTGGGCGCTTTGACAGGCTCAGCGATTGAACGGTGGAGGCTGTACGCGAGGCCTTCGACAAGCTCAGTCCGGCCCTTCGACAGGCTCAGGGCGAACGGTACGCGATGGCAGCGTTGCTGCGCTTCCACCCCTGGGCTGTTGAATCCGTTCCGCGAGGCCGGAGCCTATCGAAGCCCCTTCGGATCCGTTCGGCCTGAGCTTGTCGAAGGCCCCGCGTGGCGCCACGACCCTTCAAGCGCTGAGCTTGTCGAAGCGCCCGCACCACCCTCAATGCCCGCTCCCCCCAGGTTGCGCCGCCCATTGCGCCTCCGCCGCCAAGTACTGCAGCTGCACGTTGTGCTGTTGCAGCGATTCGTACTGAGCCCAGTGCCGCCATGCCGGCATCACCACTTCGACCAGCGTGGCCTGCAGCCCGGCCAGGTTGTCCACGCGCGCCTGGACCTCTTTATCTAACTGCGCCAGGTAGCGGTCAGTCTGCTCGATCAGCGGCTGCGGCGGGCCGGGAGCGCCGTATCCGGGGACCAGCGTGCCGATAGCCTGCGCCGACAGCAACGCGAGCGTGCGGCGCCAGGGCGCGGCCAGGCCCACGGTGTCCAGCTCCGGGATGCGGCCGCGCGCCACCATCGCTCCAGCAAAGGCCACCCTCGTCTCGACGTCCAGCACGACCAGATCGCCCTCGGTCTGCGCCGGCCCGAGGTGCAGCAGCTCGATGTGGCGCCCGCCCGGCGCGATCTGCCCGGTGGCACGAAGCTGCCGCGTGGGCGCGACCAGCCGCGTGCCCGCCATCACGTCGTCGCCCAGCTCCTTGCGCAGCCGGCGCAGGCAGACCTCGCAACGCTGTGCAATGAGACGGGCCGTTTCCTCGTGCGCGAGCACGGCGATGCCACGGTCGGTGAACGCCGCGGCGCCCATCAGGAACTCCGGTCGGGCGTTGGTGATGATCGCCGCTACCACCGGCTGGCCGGTGACGCGCTCGGCCAATGCCAGCAATTCGCGGCCGAGCCCGTAGGAGCCGCCGGTGTTGACCACCACCGTGCCCGCCGGCGTGGCGATGAAGCCGCTGTTGCCCACCGCGCCGCGGTTGCGCAGATCGGCGCCGCGCAGGCTGCCGGGCACGAGGTACACCCCCGCAGCGATGCGCCGGGCCGTAGTGCCGGGTGCTGTGGGTTCCGCCATACGGTCGGGCGGCACGGCGGCGCGCTCCTGGCCCACGGCGGGCGGTACGACGTGCAGCGCGAGCACCAGCAGGGCGATGAGGTGAACCGCTAGTGTCATGAGTTGGAAGTTGGTGGCATTGCGACGGGCCGCAACGGGGATGAGCGCAAGGCGCGCAGCCGGGTCGA
>CBINBY010000192.1:0-4383 GCA_966248995.1 uncultured Burkholderiales bacterium
CCGACAGGTCCAGGCGCAGCGCCACGATGTTGATGAAGAACCCGATCAGCGGCTCTAGCTCCGTGCGGTCGCGCCCGGCCACGGTGGTGCCCAGGCACAGGTCGCGGCGGCCGGTGTAGCGCTGCAGCACCACCCCAAGCGCCGCACCCAGCGCCATGAACAGCGTTGCGCCGTGCTGCGAGCAGAAGCTGCCGAGCTCCGCGCACAGTCCGGCCGGGTACTGGAGCGTGACCGTGCGGGCCTCCGAAGGCCACGGTTGCGCGGGGCGGTCTTGCGGCAGCGACAGGCCCGGCTCGTAGCCCTGCAGCTCCTGGGCCCAGTAGTCGGCGTGCGCAGCCATGTCTTGACGCTGGTGCCAGTGCGCATAGTCGGCGTACTGAACGCTTAGGGCAGGCAATTGCGCCGGCTGGCCCTGCAGTTGCGCGGCATACAGCTGCTGCATGTCGTGCGCAAGCACGTTCATCGACCAGCCGTCGCCGATGAGGTGGTGCAGGTTGAGCAGCAGCACGTGTTCCTGCTCAGCCAGCCGCAGCAGCTGCACGCTGAGCAGCGGCGCACGCTCCAGATCGAAGACTTGTGCGGCATGCGCGGAGATCAGTGTCGGCACCTCGTCGCGGGTGGCCTGCCGCACTGCGATGTGCAGCCCCATCGCGGGCTCGACCACCTGCCAAGGCCGCCCGTCCCTGTCAGCCACGAAGCCCGTACGCAACACCTCGTGCCGCTGCAGCAGCGCCTCGAATGCCGACCGCAACGCCGGCACCGACAGCGGCCCTTGCACCCGCAGCACCAGCGGCATGTTGTAGCTGCTTTGCCGCCCTTGCATCTGGTGCACCACCCACAGGCGCTCCTGGACCGGCATCAGGGGCAGCAGACCCTCGCGCGGCGCAGGCTCGATGGGTGAGACCACCGCCGTCGTGGCCAGCGTATCGAGGTACGCGGCCAACCGCTGCAAGGTGCCATGGGCAAAGATCTCGCGCAGGTGCACAGGCCGCTGCAGCGTCTGCTGCACCTGCAAGACCGTCCGAACAGCCAGCAGAGAGTGGCCGCCCAAGGCAAAGAAGTCGTCATCCCGCCCAATGCGTTCGACGGGCAGTTCCAGCAGCTGGCTCCAGACCTCTGCCAGTGCGCGCTCGGTCTCGGTGAGGGGAGGAACATGCGGTGACTGCGCCAGCGCGCACGCTCCGGACGCTGGGAGCGCCTTGCGATCGAGCTTGCCGTTCGGCGTTAGCGGCAATGCATCCAACTGCACATAGGCCGCCGGAATCATGTATGCAGGCAAGTGCACGGCCAGATGTGCACGCAACGCATGGGGATCCAGTTCGCCCTCGCCCGTGAGGTAGGCAACGACTTGCTGATCGCCCGGCTCATCCTGGCGCACGAGCACGACGGCTTCGCGCACCCCAGGGTGTTGCATGAGCCTCGCCTCTATCTCCGGAAGCTCGACTCGGAAGCCGCGGACCTTGACCTGATAGTCGTTGCGGCCGAGAAACCCGATCGTCCCGTCAGCCAGCCAGCGCCCAAGGTCACCGGTCCTGTACATGCGTGCGCCGGGCTCGGGAGCGAACGGGTCGGGGACGAAGCGCTCGGCGGTCAAGTCCGGCCGGCGCAGGTAGCCACGCGCCACGCCGGCGCCGCCGATATAAATCTCGCCGGCCATGCCGACGGGCACGGGCTGCCGGTGCGCATCCAGGATGTACAGCCGCTGATTGGCCAGCGCGCGCCCGAGAGGCACCGCACCATCGACACCGTCCAACTCGTGCAGGGCCGACCAGATGGTGGTCTCGGTGGGCCCGTACATGTTCGTCACCGTACCGGCGACCGTGCGCAGGAGATCGTTTGCCAGCGAGGCCGACAGAGCCTCGCCACCCACCAGCAGCCGTTGCAGCCGCACCAGGCCGGGTGTGGCCGACGCGTCCAGCGCCAGCATGCGGGCCATGGAGGGCGTGCACTGCAGGTGCGTGATGCTGTGCCGGTTGAGCAGCCCGGCCACGTGCTCGTGGCCCGGAGCGATGACCACGGCGTGGCCGCGCGCGAGCGTCCAGCACAGCTCCAGCACCGAGATGTCGAACGACGGGCTGGTCACGCCCAGCCAGGTGCCGGGCGACTGTGCACCGAACGCGGCGTCCATGCCGGCGAAGAAGTTGGCTACGCTGCAATGCTCGACCATCACGCCCTTCGGAGACCCGGTGGAGCCCGAGGTGTAGATGACGTAGGCCAGGTGGGAGGGCTGCAGGTCGAGCGTGGCCGGGTCGGGGTTGGTGGCCGGCATCATGTTCCAGGGCTGCTCGGAACCGCCGAGTTCCAGCAGAACCAGGGAGGGAGGCAGCGCACCAAGGGCCGAGCGGTTAGAAGAATCGGTGATGAGTACCCTTGGTGCGCTGTCTTCAAGCATGAAGCCCAGGCGCTCCACCGGGTAATCCGGATCGAGGGGCAGATAAGCGCCACCGGCCTTGAGTGTCGCCAGCAGAGCCACCACGAATTCGATGCCTCGCGGCAACGCGATGGCCACGCAGGTGTCAGGCCTCACGTCCAGCCTGATCAGGCAATGGGCCAGCCGGTTGGCCCGCTTGTTGAGCTCCAGGTAGCTGAGACTGCAGCCCTCGAACATCACCGCCGGCGCATCGGGCGTGCGCCGTACCTGCGCCTCGAACAAGTGGTGCACACACTGCGGCTCGTAAGCCATCGCCGTGTCGTTGAAGCGGTACACGAGTTCGGCGCGTTCCTGCTCGTCGAGCAGCTGCAACTGACCCAGCGCAGTCCCCGGCTGGGCCAACCCATGCCGCAGCAGCCGCTCGAAGTGCCCGACCATGCGATCGATGGTGGATGTGTCGAACAGGTCGGTGTTGAACTCCCACTTCGCCACGAACCCTTGTGGCGACTCCTGCACGCTCAGGGTCAGGTCGAACTGGCTGGCCTCGGTGGATGTGTCGTAGCCCTCCCAGTCGACATACGAGTCTTCCTCATGCCGCTGCGCCCCCAGGCTCAGCAGCGAGAACATCACCTGGAACAGCGGCGAGTGGCTGGTGCTGCGCGGCACCTGCAGCAGCTCCACCATGTGCTCGAAGGGCAGGTCCTGGTGCGCTTGCGCTTCCAGCGTGGTCTGGCGCACCTGGGCCAGCAGGTCGGCAAACGTGTGCATGGGCTCGACCCGGCTGCGCAGCGCCAGCGTATTGGCGAACATGCCGATGAGCCGCTCCAGCCCGGGGTGATGGCGGTTGGCCACCGGCGTGCCCACCACGAAGTCGGTCTGCCCGCTGTAGCGCCAGAGCAAGACGTTGAACGCGCTCAGCAACACCATGAACGGTGTGAGTTGCTGGCCCTGGGCAAAGCCGCGCAGCCGCTCGGTGATTTCGCCATCGAGGTGCCGATGCAGCGCACGCCCCCGGTAGCCCTGCACGACCGGGCGCGGCCGGTCGGTCGGCAATGCAAGCAGCACCGGCGCATCGGCCAGTTGCCCGGTCCAGTAGCGCTGCTGCCGCTGCAGCACCTCGCCTTGCAGGTACCGGCGCTGCCACACCGCGTAGTCCGGGTACTGGATCGCCAGCGGCGGCAACGGGTCGGGCTGCTCTTGCGACAAGGCGCCGTACAACGCCCACAGCTCTTTGATCAGCAGGTCCATCGACCAGCCATCGGCCACGATGTGGTGCACCACCAGCGTCAGCAGCGTCTCCTGCTCGCCCAGCCGTACCAATTGCACACGCAGCAGCGGCCCCTGCGCCAGGTCGAACGCACGCGTGGCCGCGGCCTTGCTGGCCTCCTGGGCTTCGGCCTCGCGCTGAGCGGGATCGAAGCCCGACAGGTCGATGCACTCGATGGGGACCTTGCCGTCTTCGGCCACGCGCTGCACGGGGCGGCCGTCGATGTCCGGAAAGCTGGTGCGCAGCGCCTCGTGACGACGTATCAGGGCGTCCAACGTCCGCGCGACGAGACCCTCGTCGAGCCAGTCGTTGACCTTCACCGCCACGATGTTGTGATACGCGCTGCTTTGTGCGTCCCATCGGTGGAGGAACCACAGCCGCTGCTGCGCGAACGACAGCTCGACATCGTCTTGGTGCCCGCGCGGCTCGATGGGCGGCAGCATCGCCGACCCGGCAAGCGTATCGATGTGCGCTGCCAGCTCACGCAAGGTGGCGTGCGTGAAGACGTGTTCCAGCTGCAGCGGCCGCCGCAATGTCTGCTGCACGTGTGCAGCGATGCGAGTGGCCAGCAGGGAGTGCCCGCCCAGGGCGAAGAAGTCGTCCTCGCGCCCGATCCCTTCGACCGGCAGCTCCAGGAAGCGGCTCCAGATGGCTGCGAGCGCGCGCTCGGTGTCGGTCTCGGGCGGCGTATACGGCTGCTGTGCCAGCACATCGGCGGCTGGTGCCGGCAGAGATCGTGCTGCCG
>CBINBY010000193.1:0-4336 GCA_966248995.1 uncultured Burkholderiales bacterium
ATGACCAACATCACCGAGGCCAAGCGCATCCGCGACCAGCTCTCGGCCTCGCACGAGCGCTTCACGACGGTGCTCGAAGGCCTGGACGCGGCGGTGTCCGTGCTCTCGGTGCAGCAAGGCGAGCTGCTCTTCGCCAACCGCTCCTACCGGCTGTGGTTCGGCGCCGACGCGCAGGGCCACGCCATGCTTGCCGGAGAGGATCCGGGGTTGCCCGGGCTGCGGGAACACGACGACTCGGTGGACACCTTCGGAGGCTTGCCGGCCCAGGAGCTGACAGAGGTGGGGTCGGATCCGCGCGAGGTCTACGTTGATTCGCACAAGAAGTGGTTCGATGTTCGCTCGCGCTACCTGCAATGGACCGATGGCCGCCTGGCGCAGATGCTGATCGCGACCGACATCACGGCCCGCCGCAACGCGGAAGCCCTTGCGGCCGCGCAAGCCGAGAAGGCGCAGGTCACGAGCCGTCTGGTCACCATGGGCGAAATGGCTTCCTCGGTGGCTCACGAGCTCAACCAACCGCTCACTGCCATCACCAACTACTGCAACGGCATGGTCTCGCGGGTGAAGAACGACGCCATTGCGAAGAGCGACCTTATTGCCGCACTCGAGAAGACCGCTCGCCAGGCGGACCGAGCCGGGCAGATCATTCACCGCATCCGCAGCTTCGTGAAGCGCAGCGAGCCGCAGCGGCAGCCCGCCCATGCCAAGACCATCGTGGAGGACGCGGTGGAGCTTGCCAACATCGAGCTGAGGCGCCGCAACGTAGCCATCCACACATACGTCGCACAGCGACTGCCCACGCTCATGGTGGACCCCATCCTGATCGAGCAGGTGGTGCTCAACCTCATCAAGAACGCGGCTGAGGCCATCGACGCGGCACAGCTGCCCTCTTCGCGACGCAACATCGAACTGCGCGTGGTGCCGCGACACACACCGGAAGAAGGCGGGGTAATTGAGTTCTCCGTCACGGACATGGGCCCTGGCCTCAAGGAAGAGGTCATCGCGCGGTTGTATGAAGCGTTCTTCTCGACCAAGCCCGATGGCCTGGGCATCGGGCTGAGCCTGTGCCGCTCGATCGTCGAGTCCCACAGAGGCAGGATTCGTGCCCAGAACCTCTACAATGGCCCGTCCGTGACGGGTTGCAGCTTCACGTTCACGCTGCCTGTGGAAACGAACCGGACAGAGTCCGTCTCAACCCCCAACTCTGCTGTCGCCTCATGAGCTTGATCCCGAAGAAAGGCACGGTGTATGTCGTCGATGACGACGAAGCGGTTCGCGACTCACTGCAGTGGCTTCTGGAAGGCAAGGATTACCGGGTCAAGTGCTTCGATTCCTCGGAGTCGTTCCTGGCGCGTTTCGACCCCCGCGAAGTCGCCTGTCTTATTGCCGACATCCGCATGGACGGCATGAGCGGCCTGGAGCTCCAGGACCGTTTGCTGGAGCGCCGCTCGCCACTGCCCATCGTCTTCATCACCGGCCACGGCGACGTGCCGATGGCCGTGTCGACGATGAAGAAGGGTGCGATGGATTTCATCGAGAAGCCCTTTAAGGAAGAGGAATTGCTGAGCCTGGTGGAGCGCATGCTGGAGCAGGCCCGGGCCGCCTTCAGCCAACACCAGGAAGCGGCCAGCCGCGATGCGCTGCTGTCCCGCCTGACCACCCGCGAGGCCCAGGTACTCGAGCGAATCGTCGCCGGCCGACTGAACAAGCAGATCGCCGACGACCTGGGCATCAGCATCAAAACGGTGGAGGCGCATCGCGCCAACATCATGGAAAAGCTCAACGCCAACACGGTAGCCGACCTGCTGAAGATCGCCCTTGGCGCTCAAGCCAAGGCTTGACCGACGTGCGCGCGACAAAGGCCGCCCCGAGCGGCCTTTGTGTTTTGGAGCCGGGTACGCCCGGATGGAAGGCCTAAGGATCGACTGATGACCGCACAACTGATCGACGGCAACACCCTCGCGAAGAAGATCCGTGGTGAAGTGGCGCAACGCGTGGTTGCGCTGCGTTCCCGCGGCTTGCAACCCGGGCTGGCGGTGGTGCTCGTGGGCGACAACCCGGCGTCGCAGGTGTACGTGCGGCACAAGGTCGCCGATTGCGAGAGCACCGGCATGCGTTCGCTGCTGGACAAGCACGACGCCTCCCTGAGCGAGGCCGACCTCCTGGCGCGCGTGCGAGCCCTGAACGAGGATCCCACGGTGCACGGCATCCTCGTTCAACTGCCTCTTCCGCCGCACATCGACGCGCACAAGGTCATCGAAACCATCACGCCAAGCAAGGACGTGGACGGTTTTCACGTGCACAACGCCGGCGCCCTCATGGTGGGTCAGCCCGGATTCCGGCCCTGCACGCCCTACGGCTGCATGAAGATGCTTGAATCCATCGGCTGTGATCCCCGGGGCAAGCGCGCCGTCGTCATCGGGCGCAGCAACATCGTCGGCAAGCCGATGGCCGTGATGCTCCTGCAGGCGAACGCCACCGTCACCATCTGCCACAGCGCCACGCCGAACCTCCTCGAGCACACTCGCGAGGCGGACATCGTGGTTGCCGCCGTGGGCCGCCGCAACGTGGTCACGGCCGACATGGTCCAGCCCGGCGCGGTGGTGATCGACGTGGGCATGAACCGCGACGATGAGGGGAGGCTTTGCGGCGATGTCGACTTCGCCGGTGTGTCTAAGGTTGCCGGCTGGATCACGCCCGTGCCCGGCGGAGTGGGGCCCATGACGCGTGCAATGCTGCTCGTCAACACCCTGGAAGCCGCGGAACGAGCGGCCGCCGCCACGGTCTGAGGACCGCACATCACAAGGAACCTCATGAACAACCCCTTGCTGGCAACCGATTCGCTGCCCGCCTTCGACCAGATCCAACCTGAACATGTCGGTCCCGCGATGGACGAACTGTTGAAGGCGGCCGACGAGGCGCTGGAAAAGGCCGTTGGACCTGATGTCCCGCCCGACTACGACGCCTTGTCAGCCGTGCTGGACGTCGCCAGCGAGCGGCTCAAAACGGCCTGGGGCCACGTGGGTCACCTGAACGCCGTGGCCGATACTCCCGAATTACGCGCCGCATATAACGCCGCCCTGCCCCGAGTGACGGAGTTGTTCACCCGGCATGCCTCTGACGAGCGCCTGTACGAGAAATACAAGGCTCTGGCCTCGGCACCCAGCGTGCAGCGTTTGAGCCCCCCTCGCCGAAAGGCTTTGTCCAATGCCATGCGGGATTTCGTGCTGTCCGGCGCCGAGCTGCAGGGCGAAAGCAAGCAGCGTTTTCAGCAGCTTCAGGAACGGCAGGCCGAGCTGGCACAGAAGTTTTCCGAGCACGTGCTCGACGCGACCGACAGCTACGCCTACTACGCCACCACGGAAGAGTTTGCAGGCGTGCCCGAGGACGTGCGGCAAGCCGCCCGCGCCGCAGCCCAGGCGGAAGGCCGGGGCGGCCACAAGCTGACCCTGCACTTCCCGAGCTACTTCCCGGTGCTCCAGTACGGCGACAACCGCCAGTTGCGCGAGCAGCTGTACCGGGCCCACGTGACGCGCGCCAGCGAGCTCGGCCGGCCGGAGCTGGACAACAGCGCGATCATGAGCGAGCTGCTGCAGCTGCGACAGGAAGAAGCCCGTCTGCTGGCCCACGCCAACTTCGCCGAAGTGTCACTGGTACCCAAGATGGCTGACTCGCCGCGGCAGGTGATGGAGTTCCTGAGCGACCTCGCCCGCCGCGCGCGCCCGTATGCCGAGCGCGATCTTCAAGAACTGCGCGACTTCGCACGCAAGCAGTTGAACCTGCCGGAATTGCAGGCATGGGATATCGCCTACGCAAGCGAAAAGCTCAAGCAATCGCGCTATGCGTTCAGCGACCAGGAAGTGAAGCAGTACTTCACCGAGCCCAAGGTGCTCGAAGGCTTGTTCCGGATCATCGAAACGCTGTTCGAGGTCAGCATCCGGCCGGACAGCGCGCC
The DNA here is from genome assembly GCA_966248995.1 of uncultured Burkholderiales bacterium. Taxonomy (GTDB): domain Bacteria; phylum Pseudomonadota; class Gammaproteobacteria; order Burkholderiales; family Burkholderiaceae_C; genus Albitalea. Next base: position 3,956 of record CBINBY010000193.1, read on the forward strand.
TGTTTGGCACCCGAGCGTGCGCTTCTTCCGCATCGAGCGCGCCAGCCGGCTGGTGGGTCAGTTCTACCTCGACCTCTACGCGCGATCGGGAAAGCGGCCCGGCGCCTGGATGGATGACGTGCGCGGCCGCTGGGCTCGCCCCGAGGGGTCGCTCCAGACACCCGTCGCCCATCTCGTATGCAACTTCGCGCCCCCGCTCGAAGGCCGGCCCGCGCTGCTCACGCACGACGAGGTCACCACCCTTTTCCACGAGTTCGGCCACGGCCTGCACCACATGCTCACTCGCGTGGAAGACATCGGCGTGGCCGGCATTTCAGGCGTGGAGTGGGACGCGGTCGAGCTGCCCAGCCAGTTCATGGAGAACTTCTGCTGGGAGTGGGA
>CBINBY010000194.1:0-4336 GCA_966248995.1 uncultured Burkholderiales bacterium
CAAGTAGCCCCGCGAGGTGGGCACCGCTTGGTACAACTGGCAGTAGCCCAGCCTCGTCGACAAGTACCTCAAGCTCCACGAGGCCGGCGCCCAGGCCGTGCTGCTCGTGGCCAACGACGACGAGGCTGCCACGCTCATCAAGGAGATCGCCGCACTGCCCGCGGGCATGCGCATGCCCGTGCTGAGCCATTGGGGGGTGACGGGCGGCCGCCTGTTCAGGCAGGCGGGCCCGGCGCTGCGCGAGGTGGACTTCAGCGTCGTCCAGACCTTCAGTTTCTTCAACGCGCGCAAGGCGCCGCTGGACCGTTTCATGGCCACGGCCGTGAAGTTCGGGATCCGTCGCATCGAGGACATCGAAAGCCCGGTGGGCGTGGCCCACGCTTACGACATGGCTCACATCCTTGCCAAGGCCATCGACCTCGCCGGCAGCGCCCGCCGCTCCGCCGTGCGTGACGCGATGGAACACGTGCCCCTGCACGACGGCCTCGTGAAGCGATATGCGCCGCCCTTCACCCCCACACGCCACGAGGCGCTCGGGCCGGCCGAGTTGCTCATGGCCCGTTACCGCGAGGACGGGGTCATCGTGCCGGCGAGGAGTTAGCCGGTGAAACTCGCCCGCTGGCTGCCCGCCAGCCTGGCCACGCGCTTTGCGCTCGCCGCGGCCGGGCTGGCCGCGGCGGCGCTCATGCTGACTTCGCTTGCCTCCTGGTGGCTCATCAACGAACAGAACGACCGTGCACTCAAAGAGCTGGCGCGGCACGAGCGGCAGTTCCGGGCGGCGGCCGTGGGCATCGACCTCGGCGCACTGGCCGCCCGCATGTCCGAGATCGCTGGCAGCACCATTCTGGCCACCGGGCTGGTGGACAGCGCCGGCCGCGAAACCTACCTCGGACCTTTCCTGAGCGGCATCCGCCAGATCAACGGCATCCCGGTGCAGGTGATGTTCACCGACTATGCCGGCAAGGAGATCGCCAGCAACGCCGGCACCCGATTCACCGAGGTCGAGCTGGCCTGGCTGCGCAGCAAGATCGACGAGGGCAAGCCCGCCGCACATATCTTCCCCTCGGCGGGCGGCGGCGAGCTCGTTGCCCTCCAGCCCATGACCTACGCTCGTACCAATTCGCCCGAAGGCGCGGTGCTGTACAAGGTGGCGCTGCGCGACATCAACGTCGGTTCGGCCATGCAACTGGAATGGGGCAGCGTGACCGAGGACGAGCACGATGCCACGCCCGTTCCGGTACCCGAGGTATTCAAGCACCTGAAGTTCCGGCTGAGGGCCGAGCCGCACATACGCGCCGGGCTGCCGCAACCCCAGTTGCCGTACCTGCACATCGTCCCCATCGCCTGCACGCTGTTCGGCCTGGTGGTGCTCGCTGGCATGCGCCTGGCCCGATTACTCACCCTCGACGTGCAAAGGTTGGGAGCGTTCTCGCGCCGCATCATGGGCAGCGGGCTCAGCACGGAAAGAGCCCCCGAAGGCGGCAGCGCCGAAGTCACCAACCTCGCCCGCTCCATCAACGACATGCTCGACCGGTTGAACGACCAGCATCTGGCGCTGCTGCACGAGCGCGAGAAGCTCACCGGGCTCACCGAAGCGCTGAAGGCAGCCGACCGCCGCAAGGATGACTTCCTCGCCATGCTGGGCCATGAGTTGCGCAACCCGCTGTCGCCCATCAGCGCGGGCGCTTACCTGCTGAACAAGATTTCCGGCGGCGACCCGCGGGTGTCGCGCACCAGCCAAATGATCAGCCGCCAGGTCACGCAGATGACGAAGATCGTCGACGATCTGCTCGACGTCTCGCGCGTGACCCGCGGCCTCATCACCCTGGACAAGGCGCCGGTGGACCTTTCCCGGGTGGTGTCGGCCGCGATCGAGCAGGTGCGTCCGCTCATCGAGTCTCGCCAGGACGCGCTGGACGTCCACCTGCCTGGGGAGAAGCTGGTCGTGCAGGGCGACCATGCCCGGCTGGTGCAGGTCGTGAGCAACCTGCTGAGCAACGCGGCCAAGTACACCGGCGAGGGCGGGCGCATTGATGTCAGCTTGCAAGCCACCCCCCTGCAGGCCGTTGTCGTGGTGCAGGACAACGGTGCCGGCATCCCGCCAGAGCTCATGCCGGAGATCTTCGACCTGTTCACCCAGGGCTCGCGCACGCCCGACCGCAGCCAGGGGGGGCTGGGGTTGGGGCTCGCGCTCGTGAAGCATCTGGTCGGCCTGCACGGGGGCACCGTGGAGGCCGCCAGCGATGGGCCAGGGCGCGGGGCCCGCTTCACCGTGCGCCTGCCCCGCATGCCTGTGATCCCGGCCAGCAGCGACAAGCTGCCTCCAACCGACACCCCGACGCCCGGCGGACTGCGCATCCTAGTGGTCGACGACAACGTGGACGCGGCCACCTCCCTTGCGCAGTCGCTCGCGGCCCATGGCCATACCACCTTCGTCGCCCACGAGGGGACGGCCGCGCTGGCACTGGTCAACACTCAACACGCACCGCTCGACGTCTGCATCCTGGACCTCGGCCTGCCAGGCATGGACGGCTGGGAACTGGCCCGGCACCTCAGGTCGCAGGCTTCGACTTCGCACTCGGCGCTCGTCGCCCTCACCGGCTACGGCCAGCAGGCCGACCGCGAACGCTCGGCCTGCGCAGGCTTCGGACACCATTTCGTGAAGCCGGTTGACATGAGCGCGCTGCATGCATTGCTGCGCCGCACCCCTTACGCCGTGGGGGTATCCCGATAAGCCGCATTGCATTCAGCACGTCCAATTCGGGTAACTGCCAATGTGAACCAGTCATTGCAATCCGAGAACCTGATGACTCATTGCTGCTGTCAATCAACTTCGCCTTGGCACAAATGCCCGAAACGCATCGCCGCGCCACGGACGGCGCCGCTACCATGCGGGGTATGAACACGCTCAGCCCGGCAAGACGGCAAAGCACGTCGTTGAGATAGATGGACAACGGCACCTCACAGATGTCGCAGGACGATCTGCGCAAGACATACGGCGGCATGCTCACGGAGATCGGCGCGCTGGAATCCGCGGTGGGATCCACCTACAAAGTCGCCGCAGGCTGGCTCAACTCCCAGGATTTCGCGGAGGTCGATACCAGTACCGCGGACCTGGAGCAGTTCCTCAACAGCGCGATCCACTTCGTCAGCGAAGTGCAGCGAGACGTAGGCGATCTCCAGAACCTGTTGGCGAAGCCCCGCGATCACCAAGAGACGATCGAAAGCATCAGCCGTGCGCTGGAACGATTGGCCGAGAGCCAAGGCACCACGTTAAAGGCCCTCAATCAACTGGCCAATGCCGAATCGCGACGGGAACTCGTGTTCCGGCAGGATGTGGCTGACGCCACCGTCAGGTTCCTTGACGCGGTCAAGGGATACGTCGACCGTGCCGCCCGCATTGCCGTCGAGCTTCTGGAGGGCTGGGACCGTGTCGAGAGTCAGGCCAATAGCCGAGCTGTGGTCTATGCCGCGCTCGAAACGGTACTCGACACCATCACAGCGCTGGTGGCGCACGGCAATGCCGCCTGCAACGTGGTTAGCACCGACGCCAACCCGGCACTCATTTCCACCAAGAACCTGCTGCAGGCTCATGGGTGGCGCCACGGACAAAGCAACGATCTCCTGGCCACGGCGATGCAGCAAGAACGATTGTTCAAGCACTTCGACGGCGAAGCGAGGAAGGGCCTCAGCTTCGAGGCCGGGCTGCAGCAAATCGACACGAAGGCCTTCGAAACCTTCGGCGAAGGTGGCCCGCTGCACAAACTCTGCCAACGCATCCGAGCTCAGATGGATTGGCTGGATGACCTGGGCTTCCAGTTCCCGGTGAGGATCGGCGAACTGGCGCCTGCGGACGAGCGCTTCTGACTCCCAAGACTGAGCCCGGGCGGCAATAGGCCGCCTGCTCCGTTCTTCCGCACCCACTCCCTGACATTGGCAGCGGCACCGGCCGGCTCCCCGGCGATGGCGCGTGCCGCCCATTGCCCCACGCCTCGCATTCGGTGCGAGGCCGCCCCAGCACGCCCCGCGAGAAGCGCCACTGAGCGAACGAGGCCGGGTAGCTAGAAGCAGGGTGCTTCGTCCAAACAACAGGGTATTTGCCTATGTAGGCCAGCAGGTGCGTTTATCGAACCTCAGCCTGCCGTCAAAGCGTCATCAGTCTGTTGCTGGGCTGTGCTACGCGACGGCGAAGTACCCAGAGATGAACAACCCATACGCTCAAGTCACAAGGGGAATCAGGCATGGCCACCGTATCGCCCGCTGGTAGGACACCGCCGCCTCCGCCGCCTCCTCCGCCGCCCGGTCCCAAGCCACCGCCCTCAGGGCCCAGCGCTCC
>CBINBY010000195.1:0-4273 GCA_966248995.1 uncultured Burkholderiales bacterium
CCGACTACGGCGCGTTCGTCGAGATCGAGCCGGGCATCGAAGGCCTGGTGCACGTGTCCGAAATGGACTGGACCAACAAGAACGTCGCGCCCAGCAAGGTCGTCTCGCTGGGCGACGAGGTCGAGGTCATGGTGCTCGAGATCGACGAGGACAAGCGCCGCATCAGCCTGGGCATGAAGCAGTGCAAGGCCAACCCGTGGGAAGAGTTCGCTGCCACGGTGCAGCGTGGCGACCGGGTCAAGGGCCCTGTCAAGTCGATCACCGACTTCGGCGTTTTCGTGGGCCTGGCCGCCGGCATCGACGGCTTGGTGCACCTGTCCGACCTGTCCTGGAACGAGCCCGGCGAGCAGGCCGTGCGCAACTACAAGAAGGGCCAGGAAGTCGAAGCGGTCGTGCTGGCCGTCGACGTGGAGCGCGAGCGCATCTCGCTGGGCATCAAGCAGCTCGACTCCGATCCGTTCACGAGCTACACCTCGATCAATGACCGCGGCAACGTGGTGATGGGCAAGGTCAAGACCGTCGATGCGCGCGGCGCCGAGATCCAGCTCAACGCCGACGTGACGGGCTACCTGCGTGCCTCCGAGATCAGCCGTGACCGCGTGGAAGACGCGCGCAACCTGCTGAAGGAAGGTGATGAAGTCCAGGCGCTGATCATCAACATCGACCGCAAGACGCGTTCGATCCAGTTGTCGATCAAGGCCAAGGACAACGCCGACCAGCAAGAGGCCATGCAGCGGCTGTCCCAAGCCAACGAGCGCGAAACCGCCGGCACCACCAGCCTGGGCGCACTGCTGCGCGCCAAGCTGGACACGCAGAAGGACCAGGGCTGAGGCCCAGCCGTTTGCGCTGCTGTGTAGATGGAGAGCGCGGCGCACACCCGCCCCGCCCCGCCAGGGGAAGGGGCGGCGTGGCACGTTGGCGCGTGTGACTCGATACAGGCATGACCCGTTCCGACCTCGTGGCGCAGCTGGCCGAGCGATTCAGCCAGCTGACCCACCGCGACACCGAGTTCGCCGTGAAGACCATCCTCGACGCGATGTCCGATGCGCTCGCACGTGGCCATCGCATCGAGATCCGCGGCTTCGGGAGTTTCTCCATCAATCGCCGCCCGCCGCGTGTGGGGCGCAACCCCCGCTCCGGCGAGCAAGTCGTGATCCCCGAGAAGCTGGTCCCGCACTTCAAGCCGGGCAAGGCCTTGCGCGAGGCCGTCGACGCCCATGTGCCGGTCGAGGACGCGCCCGCAGACGACACCGTCAAGACGGGCACCTGACTTCACTATCTTGCAGGCGGCATCGATTGAAGCCGCCACTAGAATCCGCCAGGGAGATGCGATGCGGGTTCTTGTCTGGCTCTTTCGAGCCTTCGTCTTTTTCGCCTTGTTTGCGTTCGCGCTGAACAACCAGCACGACGCGAGCATGAAGTGGTTCTTCGGCCACGAATGGCGCGCCCCCATGGTGTTCATCGTGCTCGCCGCCTTCGGGGCAGGCTGCGCCTTCGGTGTGTTCGCCATGGTGCCCAGCTGGTGGAAGCACCGGCGCGTCGCTCGCCGGTTGCAGCCACCCGAACTCCAGGCCGAACGGCCCGCCCCCGTTCCCCCGGCCGCAGTGTCGGAACCCGCCCTCGAACACCCGCCGCGCGATGGAGTTTGATCTCCAGTGGCTGCTGCTCGGGCTGCCGATCGCGTTCGCGCTCGGCTGGATGGCTTCTCGCCTCGACTTGCGTCAGTTGAAGCGGGAACAGCATGACTCGCCGCGCGCCTACTTCAAAGGGCTGAACCTGTTGCTCAATGAGCAGCAGGACAAGGCGATCGACGCCTTCATCGAGGCCGTGCAGCAGGATCCGGATACTTCGGACCTGCACTTCGCGCTGGGCAGCCTGTTCAGGCGCAGAGGCGAGGTGGAGCGCGCCGTCAGGGTGCACGAGCACCTGCTCAACCGCGCCGACCTGCCCGCCGCCGAGCGCGACCGCGCACAGCACGGCCTTGCACAGGACTACATGAAGGCCGGGCTGTTCGACCGTGCCGAGGAAGCCTGGAAGGCCCTGGAAGGCACCGCCTTCGACACCGAGGCGCGACTGGCCCTGCTCACGCTGCACGAGCGCGCCCGCGACTGGCGTGCTGCCGTGGACGATGCGCTGAAGCTGGAGCGAACCAGCGGCACCGGCTCCTATGCGTCGCGCATCGCGCACTACTGGTGCGAACTCGCGCTGGAAGCCGACGCGCGGCAGCATGCCGACGAGGCCCAGGATGCCTTGCGCAGAGCGCGCGAAGCGGCGCCGCAAGCTTCGCGGCCGCTGGTGCTGCTGGGCCAGCGCGCGCACGCCGCCGGACGGCATGAGCAGGCGCTGGAATGCTGGCGCGAGTTGCGCGTCGCCCAGCCGGGCGCCTTTCACCTGGTTGCCCGCGACTTCGCCAGGAGCGCGGCGGCCGCCGGGGTATCGGCACAGGCGCTGGCCGAGCTGCAAGAGCTGTACAAGCGCGCGCCCTCACTGGACCTGCTGGCCGCCATCGGCATGCTGGATCCCGACCCGGCAGCGCAGCGACGCCGCGTCGCCGGCCATGTCGCTCAGCACCCCAGCCTGTCGGCCGCGGGCGAACTCCTGCGCCAGCGTGGCCAGGGCGCGGATGACGAGCTCTCCAGCGTGGCATCGGCCATCGCGCATGCGGCGCGGCCGCTGCAGCGCTATCGCTGCGCCGCTTGCGGCTTCGAGGCGCAAAACTACTTCTGGCAGTGCCCGGGCTGTCTCAACTGGGACAGCTACCCCACGCAGCGACTGGAGGATCTCTGATGTCTTACACCGTGGAGCGCGACCGTCTGGCGCGCGCGCGTGTGCTGGTCGTGGGCGACGCGATGCTCGACCGCTACTGGTTCGGCGCAGTGGAACGCATCTCTCCCGAGGCGCCGGTACCCGTCGTGCGCGTCAATCGCGAGGAGGAGCGCCTGGGCGGCGCGGCCAACGTCGCGCTCAACGTGAAGACATTGGGCGCACACGCCACTCTGCTCACCGTAGTGGGCAACGACGAGCCAGCACGCCGGCTGCGCCAGCTGCTCGAACGCGAAGGCGTGGCCACACTGCTGGGCGAGGATCCGCAGCTCTACACCATCGTGAAGCTGCGTGTCATCGGCCGCTCGCAGCAGCTGATCCGCGTGGACTTCGAGAACCAGCCGGACCACGAGGTGCTGGCCGGCATGCTGAACACTTTTGAGCGCGCGCTGGCCGCGACCGATGCGGTGCTCTTTTCCGACTACGGCAAGGGCGGCCTCACCCACATCCCGCGCATGATCGAGCTGGCGCACCAGGCAGGCCGGCCGGTGCTCATCGACCCTAAGGGCCACGACTACGGCCGCTATGCGGGAGCCACCGTCATCACGCCCAACCGCGCGGAACTCGCGCAGGTCATCGGGCCATGGAGCACGGAAGGCGAGCTGGAGGAGCGGGCGCAGGCATTGCGGCGCAAGCTGGGGCTGCAGGCCCTGCTGCTCACGCGCTCCGAGGAAGGCATGTCTCTCTTCGACGACTTCGGCCACGCGCGGGTGCCCGCGCAGGCACGCGAAGTGTTCGACGTGACGGGCGCTGGCGATACCGTGATCGCCACGCTGGCAGCCATGATGGCCTGCGGCGCGCAGGTGCGCGACGCGATGCCCATCGCCAACCGGGCCGGCAGCATCGTGGTCGGCAAGTTCGGCACGGCCGGCGTGCGCTACGACGAACTCTTCGAGTGAGGACCAGACCATGAAAGTGGTGGTGACCGGCGCGGCCGGAATGATCGGCAGCAACCTCGTGCACGGCCTGAACGCCATCGGGGTCGACGATGTGATCGCCGTCGATGACCTTACCGATGGCCCGAAGTACCGCAATCTCGTCGGCGCAAGCATCAGCGACTACTTCGATCGCAGCGACTTCTACACGCGCTTCGCGCACGGCGAGTTGGGGCGCATCGATGCCGTGCTGCACCAGGGCGCGTGCTCCGACACCATGGAGCACAACGGTCGCTACATGATGGACAGCAACTACCGCTGCTCCAAGGACCTGCTGGACGCCTGCCTGTCCCACGGCACGCGGCTGCTGTATGCCTCGTCGGCGGCTACGTACGGCGGCAGTGCCTCGTTCAGCGAGGAGCCCGAGTTCGAGCGGCCGCTGAACGTCTACGGCTATTCCAAGCTGCTGTTCGACAACGTGGTGCGGCGTACGCTGCCGCAGGCGCAAACGCAGGTCGCCGGCTTCCGCTACTTCAACGTGTACGGCCCGCGCGAGCAGCACAAGGGCCGCATGG
>CBINBY010000196.1:0-4209 GCA_966248995.1 uncultured Burkholderiales bacterium
CCCGGCCCATCGGCCAACCGTTGCGAAGCTCACCGGTATTAAGCGGCGAGAGCGTACGAAGGTTCGTTCGCAGTTACTTTGATCCAGTGGATTTACGAGCTGACTGGTGCTCGGCATGCCCTGTTCCAACTCCGCGCCCACGTCGAAGCCAGGTCGGCCCCAGGAAACACTTAGTTTAGGCTAAGCCGAGAAGGTTCAAGAGGTCGGCCGGCCGTCGCGCGATGTATTCGGCTCCCCATGCCTCGATCGGCTCTCCGCTGCCGAGGTAGCCCCACGCAGCCACGACGGTGGCCATGCCTGCGGCCCGGCCAGCCTGTACGTCGCGCACGTCGTCGCCGACGTAAAGACACTGCGAAGGGTCCGCGCCCACTTGACGCGCGGCTTCCAGCAACGGAGCCGGGTGCGGCTTGGAATGTGGTGTGGTGTCACCCGCCACAACTGCCCGGGCACGACCGTACAGGCCCAGCGAACGCACCAGCGGCTGCGTAAATCGCTCGGCCTTGTTGGTGACGATGCCCCAGGGCCGTTCCTCGCGGTCCAAGGCATCGAGCACGGGAACGACCGCCTCGAAGATGCAGGTCTTCCGGGTCATCCGCTGCTCATAGCGGCGCAGGAAATCGTCGCGCAGCGCGATGAAGCTCTCATGCTGAGGGCCGATGTCGAAGGCCACCCCCAGCATGCCCCGTGCTCCCGCGCCGACCATCGGGCGCAAGGTTTCGTACGGCAACGGAGGCAGACCGTGTGCATCGCGCAGCTCGTTCGCGGCTCCGGCGAGATCGGGCGCACTGTCGATCAGCGTGCCGTCCAGATCGAACAGCACGGCCTGGTATGTGGCCCCGTTCATGCGCTCTTGCGGCAGGCCACGAGGTAGTTGACGCTCGTGTCTTCCGACAGGCGATACCGTCGCGTGAGCGGGTTGTAGGTCATGCCCCGCGTGGCATGCAGGTCCAAACCCGCATCGCGGCACCATTGCGCCAGCTCGCTGGGTCGGATGAAGCGAGCGTACTCGTGCGTCCCTTTGGGCAGCAGCCGGAGCAGATGTTCAGCCGCGACGATGGCGTACAGGAAGGCCTTGGGGTTGCGATGGATCGTGGAAAAGAAGACCCAGCCACCAGGCTTGACCAGCGCAGCGCACGCCTGAACCACGGACGCGGGCTGAGGTACGTGCTCGAGCATCTCCATGCAGGTGACGGCGTCGAACTGAGCGGGCATCTCGGCCGCCAGCGCCTCGGCCGCCACCTCCCGGTATTCGATCGTCGGCGTGCCGGCCTCCAGGGCGTGCAACTGTGCGACTTTCAGCGCCTTGTCAGCCAGATCGATACCCAACACGTCGGCCCCGCGGCGCGCCATGGCATCCGAAAGGATCCCCCCACCGCAGCCCACGTCCAGCACCCGCTTGTTAGCAAACCGGACATGCTGTTCGATCCACTCCAGGCGTAATGGATTGATCTCGTGCAGCGGCTTGAATTCGCTTTCAGCGTCCCACCATCGATGGGCCAGCTCGCTGAATTTCGCCAGCTCCTGGGGATCGGCGTTGAGGGTCGAAGACATCCCGGCAATGTTACCCAAAGGGGCCGGGCAGCCATTCCACACGAATCGGCCCTGCGTGAAAAAGGAAACCCCGCCGTAGCGGGGTTTCGCGACCGGAGTCGAACGAATTACGGCTGCGCCTGGCGCGTGCGCGTACCGACGACTTCGATTTCTACACGACGGTTCTTCGCGCGGCCCTCGGCCGTCTTGTTGTCCGCCACGGGCTGCTTCTCGCCCTTGCCTTCCGTATACACGCGGTTGCGTTCGATGCCCTTGCTCACCACATAGTTCTTCACCGCTTCGGCGCGGCGCACGGAGAGCTTCTGGTTGTAGGCATCGCCGCCAATTGCATCGGTGTGGCCGACGGCGATGATGACTTCGAGGTTCACGCCCTGCATCTTGCTCACCAGCTCGTCGAGCTTAGCCCGGCCTTCAGGCTTGAGCGTGTCGCGGTTGAAGTCGAAGAAGGCATCGGCCGCGAACGTGACCTTCTCGCTCACGGGGGCCGGCGGAGCCACCACAACCGGCGGAGTCACCGGGGCAGCCGCGGGTGGTGGAGGCGGGGGCGGTGGTGGGGGCGGCGGAGGCGGCGGCGGGGGAGGCGGCGGCTTCAGCGCGCCATCGCAATCGGGATTCGCACTGGCCGGCGTCCAGGTGGCATCGCGCCAGCACAGCTGGTTGGTGCCGTTCCTCCAGGGTTGCCCGCTGGCATTGACCCAGTTGTCGACGGACTTCTGTGCAGTGGCTTGGGCGAGTGCGCTCGATGCCGAAACGGCAAGCGTGGCGGATGCGAAGAGCGAAGCCACCTTGTTCAGTTTCTTCATGGTTCTCCTCTTGAGGGAAGGTGTGCAGGTGTTCTGCAGACTCCGAACGGAATCGGATGCGCTGGCAACCTTCGCTTGCACGAATGGTGTACCGCCCGAACGATTGTGCCAGCACGGTCTGGATTAAAGCCCTATGGGCCGAGCATGGCGAGGCATTGTTGCTCTCGTGCTACAGCCTGCGGCACTTAGAATCCCAAGCTTCGCCTTCCCTCTGGGGCGGGCCCGTTGTCGCCCTCCTTTTCCATGACCCAATTCGCCAAGGAAACCCTGCCCATCAGCCTCGAAGAGGAGATGCGGCGCTCCTACCTCGACTACGCGATGAGCGTGATCGTGGGGCGTGCATTACCCGATGCGCGCGATGGGCTCAAGCCTGTGCATCGGCGCGTGCTGTTCGCCATGCACGAGCTCAACAACGACTGGAACCGCCCCTACAAGAAATCGGCTCGCATCGTGGGCGACGTGATCGGTAAGTATCACCCTCACGGCGACAGCGCGGTGTACGACACCATCGTTCGCATGGCACAGGATTTCTCGCTGCGCCACATGCTGGTCGACGGCCAAGGCAACTTCGGCTCGGTCGACGGCGACAACGCCGCGGCGATGCGCTACACCGAGATCCGGCTGGCAAAGATCGCGCACGAGATGCTGGCCGACATCGACAAGGAAACGGTCGACTTCGGCCCCAACTACGACGGCAGCGAGAAGGAACCCCTAGTCCTGCCGACGCGGCTGCCGAACCTGTTGGTCAACGGCTCGGCGGGCATCGCGGTGGGCATGGCCACCAACATTCCGCCGCACAACCTGAACGAGGTCGTCGACGCCTGTCAGCACCTGCTCAAGAACCCGGGCGCGAGCATCGACGAGCTGATGGAGATCATTCCCGCACCCGACTTCCCGACCGCCGGGATCATCTATGGCTTGTCCGGTGTACGCGAGGGCTACCGCACGGGCCGCGGCAAGGTGGTGATGCGGGCGAAATGCCACTTCGAGGACATCGATCGCGGCCAGCGCCAGGCGATCATCGTCGACGAGATCCCCTACCAGGTGAACAAGAAGAACCTGCTCGAGCGAATTGCCGAGCTGGTCCACGAGAAGAAGCTGGAAGGCATCAGCCACATCCAGGACGAGTCCGACAAGTCCGGCATGCGGGTGGTCATCGAGCTCAAGCGCGGCGAAGTGCCCGAGGTGGTGCTGAACAACCTGTACAAGCAGACGCAGCTGCAGGACACATTCGGCATCAACATGGTGGCGCTGATCGACAACCAGCCGAAGCTGTGCAACCTGAAGGATCTCATCGAGATCTTCCTCGAGCATCGCCGCGAGGTGGTCACCCGTCGCACGATCTTCGAATTGCGCAAGGCGCGCGAACGCGGGCACGTGCTGGAAGGTCTGGCCGTGGCGCTGGCCAACATCGACGAGTTCATCGAAACCATCAAGACCTCGCCTACGCCGCCGGTAGCCAAGACGGCGCTGATGGGCAAGAGCTGGGATTCCTCGCTGGTGCGTGAGATGCTTTCGCGCGCCGAGACCGGAACACCAGGCGGGCGCGAGGCCTACCGTCCAGAAGGCCTGGAGCGCCAGTACGGCTTGCAGCCCGATGGCTTGTACCGCCTGTCGGAAACGCAGGCCAACGAGATCCTGCAGATGAGGCTGCAGCGCCTGACGGGCCTGGAGCAGGACAAGATCATCGGCGAGTACAAGGAAGTGATGGCCCAGATCGCCGATCTGCTCGACATCTTGGCCACGCCGGCACGCGTGACCAGCATCATCTCGGACGAGTTGGCCGCCATCAGGCAGGAGTTCGGCCAGACCAAGCTGGGCGCGCGCCGCAGCGTGATCGAGCACAACGCCCAGG
>CBINBY010000197.1:0-4191 GCA_966248995.1 uncultured Burkholderiales bacterium
TCTTGGCTCCATTCTCAATCGAAGGAGCCTCCTCAAAATCCGGGGCGGTTCAGTACTCCTCGGCGGGACGGCAATCGCCTTGGCGAAGCAACGTGGTCAGGTGGTGGAGATGGCGGCTCAGCGTCGACAGCTCCGCGGTCGATGCCATGAGAGCCGCCAGGTGATCAGCGCGCGTTGCCCCGCTCATGAGTGCCGGCACACCGGCCACAAGGCCCGCCACGTAGTCGCCTGGGCTGAGTCCTGCCCCACGGGCCGCTTGGTAGGTCGCGGCGGCCTGCTCGCGGGTCATACGCAGGGATACCCGCACGCGGTCGCCCTCGCGTGATACCTGGCGCTTCGCGGGGTACTCGGTCACCTGCAAGGGACGCCCCAGCGCCTCTGCCAAGGTCGTGCGCACCAGCCCCGAAGGCGAGACGCCAAGGGCCTGCGCCCGCTCAAACAGCGCGGCCTTCAGGCCGTGCAAGTCGACGCTGATGCGGTCACGTGACGAGGGTGTCATACCCGAGCCTCCTGACATGCGGATCGTGTCAGACAACGGCGCCACCGCGCCTATCTCTGCACTCACCTTAAAGACCAGTATTGGCTCGAATCGCGGTTCTTGAGCCGCTGGATTTCGGCCCAAATGCCGCACGCGAGACACGCTTCATTTCGTCGAAGATTCCTTTCAGAGAGACGCGTGCGGGACACGAGCATGACCAGTTCGGGAACCATGAGACGGCGGCGAAACGGCGCGGGACGCAGACGCGACACGGGCTGTACCGCAGCGAGACGGCATGCGACGCAAGCGGGACGCGTGCGCGACGCAGACGCGACGAGACCGGTCCAACGCGAAACGCCGATGAAACAGGACCGGGAAGCGGTGAAACGAGATCAGGCTTCTCGGCGCCACGCCGATCTCGCGACGCGTGGGAGCGCAGCTTGAACGACATCGGCTCGACGGACCCAATGCCGCCAGACCGCGAGGTGCGTCCCTCGAGTGCGGACGCGATCACACGGGACGGTCAGGGAGGCGTGCGCCTTGTGCCCGATATGCCGCCTGGTCGATGCACGCGCAAGGCGCTGGCGTTTGCCGACGAGATTCATCGCCTGTACGCGACGGGATACACACTGGAGGCAATACGCCACGCGCTGTCAGCGGCCGGTGTGACCGTGAGCCGAAGCACGGTCCATCGCGAGGTGGCCAGGGCAAGGAGGCAGCCGTCGCCGCCCCCTTCGACGGACGCCGCTCGACGCGAGTTGAACCTGGCATCACAGGCGCCATTAGTCGAAGCCACCCCGAAGCCCAAAGGAGGTGAGACACCCGCATTGCCGGGTCCCTCGCAGTCGCCCGGCAAGCCCGATCAGAGCAGCTTCGCCAATGGCCCACGCGGCGAGGATGTCGCCAAGGCCTTCATGTCCACCCAGATCACCAACCCCTTCATGCGTGAAAAGGAGCAACGATGAAGATCGCCGTTATCAACTTCTCGGGCAACGTGGGCAAGTCCACCGTCGCCCGGTACCTCCTGCATCCGCGCGTCGATGGTGCGGACCTGATCAGCGTAGAGAGCCTGAACGCGACCGAAGGTCAGACACAGACGATCCGCGGAAGGCAGTTCGCCGACCTGCAGGAGTACCTGCAAACCGTCACCAGCGCCGTCGTCGACATCGGCGCGAGTAACGTCGAGCAGTTGCTGGAGCTGATGCGCCAGTACCGCGGAAGCCACGAGGACTTCGATGCATTCGTCGTTCCGACTGTCCCGGCCTTCAAGCAGCAGCAGGACACTATCGCCACCCTCGTCGAGCTTTCGCGGATCGGCGTGCCGTCGTCTCGGGTTCGCCTGCTGTTCAACATGGTCGACGATCGCGAAGAACTGGCGCGCAGCTTCCATCCCCTGCTCAGCTTCGTGGCCGCTCATCCGGTCGCGAAGTCCGACCTGGCATGCCGGCTCGGCGAGAACGAGATCTACGCGCGGCTGAAGACCACGGGCATGGACATTACGGAGTTGGTGCGCGACAAGACCGACTACAAGGCACTGATCGCGAAGGCCGGGGACTCCGCGGAGAAGCTCGCACTGGCGCACAAGTTGGCCACGCGCAGGCTGGCGCATGGCGTGCTGCCGGAGCTCGACGCCTGCTTTGCCGCGCTCGAGTTGGAGCCAGCGCTCGCATGAACAGACTGACCACCGCGCGCGAGGCGTTCATCGCCGAAACGCTCGGCGAGGTGGCGGCGCTGCTCGATCGGGTGGAGGCGGTGGCTCCCGCGCTGGACGCCAGCCGGCTTGCACTGATCACCGCCGGCACCGAACTCGCCGGTCAGGTCACCGCCTTCGAGAGCCGCATGGCTGGCATCACCGAGAACGCGAAGGTGCAAGCGGTCAAGCACATCGCCCGCCGGACGGACGAGATCGCCCGCGGCGCGGCGGACGCGCAGACCCGGGCGATGGAGGAGGCGGCGCGCATGCTGTTCAGGACCGAGGTTGGTCCGGCCTTGCAGCGCGTCGCGATGCCGCTTCAGCACCTGGCGGACTTGGCCGATCGGGGCGCGCGCCCCTGGCAGCACTGGTTGACGCACGCGGCGACGGCCGTGGTGGCGTCCGCCCTCACCTGGGCGCTGGCGGCCTGGGTGTGGGCACGGTGAGCGCCCGCGTGATGGGCGGTCACAGGTATTGCGCGGGCCGGCGACAGTCGGCCCGCGCGTGTTTTCAAATGCCTGCCCGCTGCGCGCGCTCAGGACGCGCTGGGCCAGCGCAAGCCCCAACGCTCGATCACGGCGCGCACGCGAGCATGACCGTCGGGAATCAGCGTGTGCAGGTCGGCGCGGCCCCACCGCAGGGCATCCAGGCAGCACAGCATGTCGTCGCTGATCGCAGTGTCGGCGGTGCGAAGCTCAAAGAGATCGAGCTGGAAGGCATGGCCGTTGTATGTGGCAGCCAGGAATCGCGCGATGCGCGGGATCTGGCCAGAGTCCCGCGTCTCGGCAAGCTGCAGCAGGCGCGCGAAGGCCTGCGCGCCGCTGCGTGTGGCGTCGTCGGACCGGGCCGCGAATGTGTCCATGTCGTCGAGCGTTTCGGGAGACGGGTTCATCGCATCACCTCGGTGCGGAGGGTCTGCGGCACCCGCCGCACCGATGGTCGGACCGGCTTGGTGCGGCAGGTGCGCTGGATTCGGAGCTGAATCCAGCGCACGCGCACCACGGAATCAGGCCTTGAGCTTGCGCATCTCCTCGGCCAGCATCCACAGTGCGCGGTTGAGGCTCACGCCGCGATCGATGCTGCCCACCGGCCGGGTCTGCAGGCGGCGGCCTTGTGCGCTACGACCGGGCTGGCCACCGCGCATCACGTTCTCCTGCACCCGCTGGAACGTAGTCCACAGGCTGTGCCCCAGGTCCTCGGGCCGTCGAGCCTCGATCAGCTGCGCGGCCGTGACCGGTGTCGGCCGGTGCCCACCGCCCTCCTCCACCGCATGCTCACCGAAGCGCAGCGCCAGAGCAGCCGTCGCAAAAGCGATCTCCTCACGCGGCTCGAGCTCCAGGGCCTTCATCGCCTCGGTGTGCTCCTCCACCGCCTCGAACTCGTCGAGCACCCGGAAGGCGCCTTCGATCACTTCGCCCTGGATGTGGCCCTTGTGCGGGATGCGAATGTCCTCCACCACGTCCAGGCCATTGCAGCAGACAAAGCGGAACATGCCGGCGAGCATTTGGTAGCTGCTCGCGCCGTCGTGGCTGTTGATCAGGATGATCTCGTTCGCCTCAGGACGGGAGCGCACCTGGCCGGCGTGGCGCATGCGGATCATGTGCTTGGTGAACTCGGCTTTGCCCTCGGTGCGGCTGGCGCCTTGGGCCACCATGAACGGCTCGAAACCCTCCTTGCGCAGGCCGCGCAGGACCTCGATGGTCGGGATGTAGGTGTAGCGCTCGGAGCGGCTCACGTGCTTGCCCTCGGCAAAGATGGACGGCGCCGCAGCGCGCATCTGGTCTTCGCTCAAAGGCTGGTCGCCGCGCATCACGCGCGTGTTGCGGACAAAACGGGTGGCCAGTGTCGGAGTCGAGTACATGATGATTTCCTTCGATCGTTGAATGCGGTTCGAAGGGCGGGCGCTGCTGGGTGCGATCACGCCCACCCGCTGGGGTGCATCACCGGCGTGCGCCGGCAGGCGTCCGATGAGCGGCATGCGCCGACTCACCCCGTTCACCCGGTTGTGCAGATGGCCGCG
>CBINBY010000198.1:0-4047 GCA_966248995.1 uncultured Burkholderiales bacterium
CGAGCTGGCGCTGCAGTACTTCACCGGTGATCCAGCGGCGCTGCCACACGGCGTAATCGGCGTACTGGATCACCAGCGGCGGCAGCGGGTCAGGTTGGCCTTGCGCGTAGGCCGCATACAAGGCGCTGAACTCGTTGATCAGCACGCCCAGCGACCAGCCGTCGGAGACGATGTGGTGCATCGTGACAAGCAGCGCATGGTCGTCGTCGGCCAGGCGGACTAGTCGGGCGCGGATGAGCGGGCCGCGTGCGAGGTCGAAGGGCGCGCTGGCTTCCTCAGCGGCCAGGCGTTCGAGTTCGGCCTCGGGGTCGTCTAGACCCGACAGATCCGCCTCCCAGAGTGCCAGACCCACCTCGGGCGGGGCAATGAACTGCACCGGGGCACCGTCGATCGAGCCGAAACAGGTGCGCAGCGCCTCGTGACGGGCCACGATGCGGTTCATCGCGGCGCGTAGCGCGTCCGCATCGAGTGACCCCTTCAGGCGCACGCCACCGGGGATCGCATAGGCGGCGCCCGCACGCTCGTCGAGCTGGGCGAGGAACCACAACCGCTGCTGGGCGAAGGACGGGGGCAGTGCCTCCTGGCGCGACGCTGGCACGATGGCCGGCAAGGCACTGGCGGTGGCCGCCGCCACGCGTTCGGCAAAGCCAGCCAGGGTAGGCTGAGCGAACAACTCCGCCAGCGGCACGTCCAGCCCAAGCGCCGTGCGGATGCGCGAGCTCATCTGCACGGCCAGCATGGAATGGCCCCCCAGGGCGAAGAAGTCGTCGTGGCGACCGATGGGCTCGATCCCCAGCAGCTCGCTCCACAGGCGCGCGAGGAGGGTCTCGACCTCGCCTTCGGGGGCCTCGTAGGCGCGAGCGCCGAAGGCCTGTTCATCGGGGGCGGGTAGGGCCCGGCGGTCGAGCTTGCCGTTGGGTGTGAGCGGCAGAGTGTCCAGCGCCACGTAAGACGCTGGGACCATGTACTCGGGCAGGCGTGAGCCGAGATGCTCACGCAGCGCCTCGGGCGCCGCCTTGCCGACGACATAGGCCACCAGCCGCGGGTTGCCCGGGAGGTCTTCACGAGCGACCACGACGGCTACGCTGACCTCGGGGTGCGAGCGCAACGCGGCCTCGATTTCACCCAGCTCAATGCGGAAGCCGCGAATCTTGACCTGATGGTCGTTGCGGCCCAGGAACTCGATAGTTCCGTCCGCGCGCCAGCGCCCGAGGTCGCCTGTCTTGTACATGCGCGAGCCGGGTTCGCCGAACGGATCGGGTACATAGCGTTCGGCAGTGAGGTCCGGCCGGCGCAGGTAGCCGCGAGCGACCTGGATGCCCGCGATGTGGATCTCTCCGGTCACACCGACCGGCGACGGTTCGCCGTGTGCATCAAGGATGTAGACGCGCGTGTTGGCGATGGGTGATCCGATGGGCGGTGAGCCCGGGGGCTGCGTGTCGCACAGGTGCATGCTGGCGCACACCGTGGCCTCGGTCGGGCCATAGGCATTGATCAGCCGTCGCCCCGTGGCCCAGCGCTGCACCAAGGCGTGCGAGGCGGCCTCGCCGGCCATGAC
Organism: uncultured Burkholderiales bacterium; assembly: GCA_966248995.1. GTDB lineage: Bacteria > Pseudomonadota > Gammaproteobacteria > Burkholderiales > Burkholderiaceae_C > Albitalea. The sequence goes on from CBINBY010000198.1 coordinate 1,559, forward strand.
CAGCGTCTGCAGGTCGGGCAACCCATCGACAGGCAGCGCGCCCAAGACGGCCGGCGGCAAAGTGGCGTGGGTGATCTGCCCTTCGCGCAGCACGTCATGCAGCGTTGAGCCCGCGAGCACGCCGGGCGCCGGCACATGCAGCGCGGCACCGCTGCACAACGTCACCAGCACTTCGGAGATGCACGCATCGAAACTGAACGAGGCGAACTGCAGCACCCGGCTGGTGGGGGTGACCCCGAAGCCATCGATCTGCGCGAGCGCCAGGTTGCATAGCCCGGCATGGGCCACCATCGTGCCCTTCGGGCGGCCGGTGGAGCCCGAGGTGTAGATGACGTAGGCGAGGTGCGAGGGGGTGAGCTTCAGGGCAGCGGGATCGACATTGCTCGCGGGGCGGTCCTCCCACGGCTGGTGGGATGCATCCAGCTCCAGTACGGTGGCCGTCAGCAGCGCGCGGCTTGCCGGCAGCCGCTGCTGAGCCTTCGTGTCGGTCAGCACCCAGCGCGCCTTGCAGTCGTCGAGCATGAGGGCCAGGCGCTCGGCGGGGTAGTCCGGGTCCAGCGGCACATAGGCACCACCGGCCTTGAGCGTGGCCAGCAGGGCGACCACCATATTCATCCCGCGCGGCAAGGCGATGGCCACCAGCGAGTCCGGGCGCACGCCCAGGGCGATCAGGTGATGAGCGAGGCGGTTGGCGCGTGCGTCGAGTTGTTGATAGCTCAGCGAGCCGTCTTCGAAGACCAGCGCCGTGGCTTCCGGGGTGCGGGCTGCCTGCTCCTCGAACAGCTGGTGGATGCAGCGATCGGGGAAGGAAGCGTCGGTGTCGTTGAAGCGGCGCAGGATGCGGTGACGCTCGGGCTCGGGCAGCACATCGAGCGTGCGCAGCTCGGCCGTGGGATCGTGCTGCAAAGCCTGACCGAGCGCGTGTAGCGCGTGCAGCATGTAGCCGATCAGACGCTGGGCGCCGATGCGCGGGTCGGTCTGCGCGCCCAGCGAGAAGCCCTCGCCGTCATCGTTGATTGACAGGGCGAGGGGGTAGTGGGTGTGCTCCTGCTCGTGCAGTACCTCCATGCCGGCCCAGGCCTGCTCGTGTGCTGCGGCGTCGTGGTCGAGCACGGTGCTGCCGCCTTGGTGGCGGTAGTTCAACGCCGAGGTGAACAGCGGCATCGGAGCCAGTACGCCGCTGGCGCGCTGGGCCAATGCGAGCGGAGCGTGTTCATGGTGCAGCAGCTGCGCCAGCCGTTCATGGGTGGTGCGTACGGCCGCCTCGACACCGCGGCGGTCAACATCCAGACGGATGGGCAAGGTGTTGAGGAACATGCCCAGCATGCGGTGCGCGCCCTCGGTGCCATTCAGGCGACCGAACAGCACGCTGGCGAAGACCACGTCATTGCGGCCGCTGGTGCGCGCCAGCACCAGGGCCCAGGCCAGGTGGAACAGGCTGGCCGTGCTCACCCCCAGGCGTCGCGCTTGCTGCCGCAGCTGAAGAGCCAGCGGTGCATCCAACGGGAGGTGGGCCTCGTCCGTGTCGAAGCCGTCACCTTGCACATCGAGCAAGCCGAAGGGCGCGGTGGGCTCGTCGATGTCTCCCAGCATCTGCTTGAAGAAGGCGTCGTGCTGCTCGGGCGTCGGCCCGTGCTGGCTCTGGGCGATGAACGTGCGAAACGGCAGGGGCGGCGGCAGGCGGTGCTGCTGTGAGGCCAGATGGGCCTGCACCTCCTCGATCAGCACCTCCAAGGTGGTGTGGTCGCCGATCAGGTGGTGCTGCAGCAGGCACAGCAGCCAGCGGTCGTGCTCTGCGTCATAAGCTACATAGGCGCGCAGCAACGGCGCCTGGGTCAGCGCCAGGCGCGTGTGGCGCGGGTCGAAGCGCTCGCGCAGTCGCGCGGCGACATCGCGGCCCTCCAGGGCGATCTCCTCGATGGGCAGCGGCGCGCGGCGCCAGACCACCTGGACCGGCTGGGACAGCCCCCGCCACACCAACCCGGTGCGCAGGATGTCGTGCCGGTCGATGACCGACTGCAGCGCGTCCAGGAAGCGATCCAGGCGGCCGCGGCCATCGAAGGCCAGCAGGTTCAGTTGCAGGTAGGTGTCGCCACCTGCCTGCGCCAGGTGATGGAACAGGATGCCGTGCTGCAGCGGGGCGAGCGGGTAGATGTCCTGAACGTTGGCCGCGCCGCCGGACACGGTGGCGACGGCTGAGTCAATCTCGTCTTGCGTAAGCGTGACCAGCGGCAGCAGCTCAGGGGTAATGTGCGTGCAGTGCAGGTCGATGAGGTTGGGCGGCACGGTGATCGCCACCGTGACTTGGGCAGCCGCGGCCACACCCACCAGCGTGGGCGAGGTGAAGAGCGCGCGCACCTCCAGCTGCAAGCCCTGCTGGCGCAAGCGCTCGATCAGGCGCACGGCCAGCAACGAGTGGCCGCCCAGGGCGAAAAAGTTGTCACGGCGGCCGATGCGCTCGATCCCCAGCAGCTCGCGCCATAACTGGG
>CBINBY010000199.1:0-4041 GCA_966248995.1 uncultured Burkholderiales bacterium
GGAGTCGTGACCGAGAGGCCGAAGGTGCTCCCCTGCTAAGGGAGTATGTGGGCAAAACCTGCATCGAGGGTTCGAATCCCTCCGACTCCGCCAACGAACAAGCCATCCACCGGGTGGCTTTTTCTTTTGCGCGATTCGCCACGGCTTCCACGTCGTGACGCCGGGAACGCTTCCTGCCATAACGAGCGGGGTGGTGACGCCACACGTCCCGATCGCGCTGACGACACCCATGCACCATGCTTCCAAGCCGCTGACCGTGCTCACGGTGAACACCCACAAGGGATTCGACTGGTTCAATCGCCGCTTCGTCTTGAAGGAATTACGCGATGCCGTGCGCAGCGAGTCGGCGGACATCGTGTTCCTGCAGGAGGTGTTGGGCAGTCACGAGCTGCACGCCACGCGCTTCGTGGATTGGCCCAGCGTGGGCCACTACGAGTTCCTGGCCGATACGGTATGGAAGGACTTTGCGTACGGGCAGAACGCGGTCTATCCGGACGGGCACCATGGCAACGCGTTGCTGTCGAAATTTCCCATCCTCAGCCACCAGAACCACGACGTGTCGGTGGGTGACGGGGAGCGGCGGGGCATGCTGCATTGCGTGGTCCAGCTGCCCGAGCCGTCGCCGGCGCTGCATGTGGTCTGCGTGCACCTCGGGCTGCGCGAACACCATCGCAACGAGCAGCTGCAGATGCTGTGCCGGATGATCGAGACCGAGGTCCCGCGCGAGGCGCCGCTGGTCATCGCGGGCGACTTCAACGATTGGCGCATGAAGGCGCACGGGATGCTGGAACGCTGCGCCGGCCTGCGCGAGGCCTTCGTCGATGAGATGGGGCGGGCGGCGAAGACCTTTCCTGCCCGCTGGCCGATGCTGCCGCTGGATCGCATCTACGTGCGCCACGTCAAGGTTCAGCGTCCGCGCGTGCTTAGCAGCCGGCCCTGGTCACACCTGTCTGACCACGCCCCGCTGGCTGCGGAGATCACGCTATGAGGCCGCGACAGCGCCGGTTCGCGTGCCATGCCGGGGAGGAGCAGGTCGCATGAGCGGGTTGCGTCGACGATGGCCGCGCTGGGTTCCGGGCAATCACCTGCAGCTGCTCGAGAACGGCGAGGAGTTCTTCCCCGCGGTGTTCGAGTCTATCGCGAGTGCCCGGCGCGAGGTGCTGATCGAGACCTTCATCCTATTCGATGACAAGGTCGGCCGGGAGCTGCGTCGTGTGCTGATCGAGACGGCGCAGCGCGGCGTGAGTGTCGATCTCACGGTGGATGGTTACGGATCGCCGGACCTCTCCGAAGGCTTCATTGCAGGGCTGACGGCCGCCGGGGTGCGACTGCACGTGTTCGATCCCTGTCCCAAGCTCTTCGGCCGCTGGCGCATGAAGCTCATCCGGCGATTGCACCGCAAGCTGGTGGTGGTGGACGGCAAGGTGGCGTTCGTGGGGGGCATCAACTACTCGGCCGATCACCTCGACGACTACGGCCCCGAGGCCAAGCAGGACTACTCCGTCAAGGTGGAAGGGCCGCTGACGGCGCAGATCCACCGGCTGGCGCGTTCCACGCTGCCTGCCCCCGGGTGGCACTGGCGGTTCCGCCGGTCGGGGATGTCGCCCGAGGATCTCGACCTGCCTTATGCCGGCGATGCCGAAGCCATGCTCGTGGTGCGCGACAACGACCGGCATCCCAACGACATCGAGCGTCACTACAAGGTGGCGATCCGCGCCGCGAGGCGCGAAATCATGATCGCCAACGCCTACTTCTTCCCGGGCTGGCGCTTGCTCAACGAGATGCGCAAGGCCGCGCGCCGAGGCGTGGTGGTGACGCTGATCGTGCAGGGCAAGCCCGACATGCAGATCGTGTCCATCGGGGCGCGGCTGCTGTACCCGGATCTGTTGGCTGACGGCGTGAGGATCTACGAGTACTGCCGCCGGCCACTGCACGGCAAGGTGGCTCTGGTGGACGAAGAGTGGTCGACGGTCGGTTCGAGCAACCTGGATCCGCTGAGCCTGTCGCTGAACCTGGAGGCCAACGTGATCATCCGCCACCAGGGCTTCACGGCCGAGCTACGCTCTCGCCTGGTGCGGCTCATCGAGCAGCACTGCACGCGCGTGGAGCCGGAGCATGGCCCGCCGCGCACGGCCTGGCGCATGTTCGTCAGCGCCTTCGTGTTCCATTTCCTCAGGCACTTCCCGCGCTGGGCGGGCTATCTGCCGCCGCACCGGCCGCGGGTGGAGTCCGTGATGCCGCAAGGCACTGCGGAATCTCGCGGCGAGCCGGTTGATTCCACGCGATGAACCATGCCGGCGCTTCTCGACCGACGCTGAGCGGCAACGAGGGCGCTCACACGGTCAAGCCCAGGCCCGCATGGCGCAAGTGGACGATGCGCGTCCTCACGGTGGCGTTCTTCGCTTTGGTGGCGATTCTGCTAGTGCGCCAGGCGCGGACGATCGAGTGGGAGACCGTGGGTCAGACCTTGCGCAGCTATCGGCTGGCCACCCTGGCGCTGGCCGCTGCGGTGGGGCTGGCGAGCTATGCGATCTATGCCGGCTACGAGTTGATCGCTCGGCGCTACAGTGGCCACAAGCTGCCGGTGCCGCTTACCGCCGCGGTGGGTGTGATCTCCTATTCGTTCAACCTGAACCTGGGCGTGTGGGTCGGGGGCATCGGCTTTCGCTATCGGCTGTATTCGCAGCTGGGCGTCGACACACCGACGACGGCCAGGCTGTATGCCTCGACGCTCGTGACGAACTGGACCGGCTACCTTGCGGTGGCGGGGGCGGTTTTTGCGCTGTACGGTCTGGATCTGCCTCCCGAGTGGAAGCTGAGCGATGCGGGCCTGCGGGGGATCGGTGCGTTGCTGGTGGTGTGCGCGGTGGCGTGGTTGCTCGCGTGCTGGCGTGCGCGACGCCGGCAGTGGTCGATGCGCGGACACGGCATTGAGCTGCCGCCGGGCCCTATGGCTGCGGGTCAGATGGCCCTGGGGGCGGGGAACTGGATGCTGATGGCCACCGTGGTGTATGTGTTGCTACCGCACGTGCCTTCGGCGCCCGGCTACGGTGCGGTGCTGGGCACGCTGCTGCTGGCAGCGATCGCGGGCGTCGCCACGCACATTCCGGCCGGCCTGGGTGTGCTGGAAGCGGTGTTCCTGGCGCTGCTCGGACACCGTGTGCCGCACGCTCAACTCCTCGGTGCATTGCTCGCCTACCGGGCACTCTATTTCCTGGCGCCGCTGGCCATTACCGGGTTGGGGTATGCGCTGCTGGAGTCGCGCATCCGAAGCAGGGGCGCCGCGCCGCGCTGAGACAATCGCGCGAGGCTGCCGGCTCACGACAGCCACCGAGATCCACCGCCCTTGAGCACGAGCTTGTCTTTCGAGAATCCATGGCGCCTGTCGGTCGCGCCGATGCTGGACTGGACCGATCGCCACTGCCGCTACTTCCATCGCCTGCTGACGCGGCGCGCCCGCCTGTACACCGAGATGGTGACGACCGGTGCGCTGCTGCACGGCAATGTGCCGCGTCATCTGGACTTCAACGCCGAGGAGCACCCGGTGGCGCTGCAGCTGGGTGGCAGCGAGCCGCACGATCTTGCCCATGCGGCGCGGCTCGCCGAGCGCTGGGGCTACGACGAGGTCAACCTCAACTGCGGTTGTCCCAGCGAGCGGGTGCAACGGGGTGCTTTCGGTGCTTGCCTGATGGCCGAGCCGGCGACCGTGGCCGAGGGTGTCAAGGCCATGCGCGATGCGGTGGGCATCCCGGTCACGGTGAAGCACCGCATCGGCATCGATCGGGTCGAGGATTACGGCTTCGTGCGCGATTTCGTGGGCGCCGTGTCGCAGGCTGGCTGTCAAGTGTTCATCGTGCATGCGCGCAACGCTTGGCTCAAGGGCTTGAGCCCCAAGGAGAACCGCGAGGTGCCGCCACTGCGCTACGAGACGGTGTACCGGCTCAAGCGAGACTTTCCCGCGCTCACCATCTGCCTGAACGGAGGCGTGACGCGCGAGGATGCGATCGAGGCGCACCTGCAGCGCATCGACGGCGTGATGGT
>CBINBY010000200.1:0-3869 GCA_966248995.1 uncultured Burkholderiales bacterium
TGGGCACGTTTGGACGGTCTGCTCGGGCACGCCGGATTCATTCACACCTTCTGAGCAGGCATGGGACGCGTTGCACAGTCCATGGAGTACAGCCCGCACAGTGCCGCCGCGCCGTGCCTATGGGCGCGGTGGCGCGACGAGCCGAGCCAGGGGCTGCGCGACCAGCTCGTCGATCGGCATCGCGAGCTGGTGCGCATACTCGCGGCGCAGGCCTATCGGCACCGCTACAGCGAGGAACTCGAGTTCGACGACTACCTGCAGTTCGGCATGGTCGGGCTGCTGGAGTCGATCGACCGCTACGAGCCGCAGCAGGGCTGCAAGTTTGAAACTTACGCCAGCCACCGCATCCGCGGCGCCATCCTGAGCGGCGTGGAGTCGCTGAGCGAAAAGCAGCAGCAGATCACCGCGCGTCGCCGGGCACGCTCCGATCGCGCGCGTTCGCTGATGGGCGGCGGCGAGACCACACGCAGCAGACCGATGCCCGGGGAGGCCTTGCAGCAACTGGCCGATGTGGCCATTGGGCTGGCGCTGGGCTTCATGCTCGACGAGGGCGCCTCGTGCTATCGCGACGGCGAACCCGCGAGCGGCAACATCCCTTACGAACAGGTGGAACTCGCGCAAATGCGTCGCCGCATCCTGGCATTGGTGGACCGGCTTCCCGAGCAGGAGCGCCGGGTCATCCGGTCGCACTATCTCCAGCAGGTTCCCTTCGAGGAGATCGCGGTCGCCTGCGGCCTGACCAAGGGCCGCATCTCGCAGATCCACCACGCGGCGCTTCGGCGTTTGAGGGAGCTGAACGACGCCGTGCGGGGATTGAGCTTGAAAACGTAAGGGGTGCCGCCAAGGGGGATGACGGCACTACGTGCTCTGGTTGTTGTCGTCCCACTGCCAGATGGTGAGGCCCCAATCGGTCTTGAACGCCGGCATCACCTCGCCTTGCTTGAAGTGGCGGCGGCTGCCCAGCTTGGCGGGGGTGACCCACCAGCCCTCGCGTGGGCAGGGCTGGTTGGCTTCGCAGCGCAGGCGCAGGGGCTTGGATGCTTGTGCGTGCATCGCGGCGACATCGGGCTTGTGGACGTAATACCAGGTCGTATCCACTGCGTGGGTCACCTTGTCTCGGCGGATGAAGGGGAACTCCGGGTCGTCGCTGCCGTTGCTGACTTCGATTTCGATTTGATAGGCCGGCTGCATCGGTCGCCCTTCCAGGCAGAAGGCCAGGCTGAAGTCGCCGGCCCTCTCATCTATCCATTGGCGTGGTGCCCACACGCCCGTGCGCGGGCAGCGGTCGCCGGGCTTGGCGGTGATGCTTTTGTCGATGGGGTGTCGGGGGAACACAGCAGGCGGATTCAGAACCTTGTCCTCGACGGCGTACCCGATGGCACTGGCGGTGTCGCCCTTGTGGCTGTCGTCGCGGTCCACCAGGTAGCGCCTTTCATCGGGAATGTTTGCACGGTCAAGCCAGTGCAGCCCATTGTCTTGGTATGCATTCCTCAACGTCTCGGAGCCGATCCCACAGGCACAGCTCAGCGGTTGAAACACCGGCTGCCATTCATCGCGAACCTCACACCCGAAGGCGTTCTCGATCAGGCCGCGCCAGTCCGAGACCGGCGAGCGCAGAAAGTCATGCATCGGGTAGTAGTCACCTCCCATTCTGATCAGCTCGATGCCACGGCGGATGTTCTCCGCATGGGTCAGGTACCGAGACACCCAGTAGTCCACCTTGCCCATGCCGCGCGCGTCATGCCCCGTGATGAGCCGGTTGAAGAAGTGCGCGAACTCCTCGCACAAGCGCGCGCACTGCTCGTAGTACGGGATCGACGATGTTTCATACAGGAACCACGCATCCTGGTCGAGGTTGCGTGGCACCACGTATGGCTCGCGTGTGACCGGGTTGTCAGCTCCGTTGTCTTCGGTACTCATTGAATGTCGTCCGGTAATGCAAGGATGATGCGCTTGGCCTCCTCGGGCAACCAGTCCGCATACCCCCATTTGGTTTCGAAAGGTCCCTTGACGTAAAGATCCGTGGGCTTGTCGCGGATGGGCGCCAAGACCTTGCGACCTGTCACGTCAGTCCATTCCACGCGCGTATCGGGCTTTCCGCCTCGGCCTGGCAGTGCCTGGCCCGTCTCGGGGTCCACCCGCGGCCGCGTGTTCGCGAGCTTGTCGGGGCTGGGATGGAAGACGATTTGGTCGGCACCGCCAGCGAGGTGATACGGCGTACCCTCCAAAGGCTGTGATGCCGCCGGCCCGCGCCACACGTGCACTGTCTCGCCCGCCGGAATCTCGTACACGACGTATTGCCCGTTCTGGTTCCATTCCGGCTTGACGGCCAGCTTCTCGCGCCAGTCGTCCCGGCTCTTCAGGCTGTGGAAGGTCTTCTCGTCCACCCAGAATATGCCGCCTCCACCGTTGGTCGGATCGACCACGCGGTAGAGCTTGGATGGGCCCGTAATGCGGGCTGCGCGAATCTTCTTGTGTTCAAAGGTCTGAACGACATCGGCAGCGATCTCGGGCGGCGCGGCCTTTCCCGCGGCGCGTAGTTGCGCAACCTGTGCAGCCAGCCTTTCCGTCTCGCTTCTCGCCATATCCAGCTCAGGCCCCGGATGCGGCAACGTCTTCCCCATCCGCACCCACTTCGGCGGATGCTTGTTGATCAACTGCATCGCGCCTTGCTGGCTCATCGGCGCGATCCAGCCCTTGTTGTGCATCTGCGTGAACGCCACCCACGCATGGTCGTCCAGCCGCTTGGCCGTGATGTTCAGGATCGTGCGAATGGGCTTCGTGAACTCGCCCAGAGCATTGCCGATGCGATGCTTGTGTTGCGCCAGGTATTGCAGGAAGTCATCGAGCTTCTCGCGCGTGCCGGCCGGCACGAGGTACCGGATGCGGTTCAGCAGCTTCTCGACGGTGTCCACCCCCTCCAGGAACTTCTCTCTCAGCCGCGATGCATGGACTTTCGCGGCCAGGTCGTCGAGGTGCCTGGCGCAGAACTTGAACAGATCGGGCACGCCTTCCTTGGTCGCCCACTTCACGACGCGCGATTCACTCAGGAACTGCGCCATCTTCGGCAGCGCCGCGTCCAGCGCGGCATGCGTGGCGCGGCCGAGCTTCGTGGCGTCGAAGAGATCGTCGGCGTGCTTGAGGTACCGGCGGATGTAGATGAACAGGATCTTGACCACGCCCTTGACCACCGAGCCGATCTCGGGGAAGAACCCTACGACCGTGAGCGCGATGAAGAACAGCGTGAGCTTGTTGCCCGGGTCCTTGCGGTAGGCGCGGATGTTGGCGCACAGGTCGCGGATGTCGCAGATCGTGTCCACGATGGGGATCAGCGAGATCACCATATCGGCCGCGATCTGCCCGGCCGTGCGGTCTTCGTTGAAGTCGCCCTGGATGGCTTCCCACAGCCACTGGCCGAGGCTGCCGGGTTCCTTCGGCCTGTCCTGGCCGTGCACTTGCGCCCAGGCCTGCTCGACCTGCTGAACGTCGGACATCACGCCCCTCCTTTCGTCGCGTGGCCTTCTTCTGCGAGCAATGATTCAGTCAGCGACAGAAGCTGCCCGAAGCCAGAGCGTGTCGTGTCCTTGGCCCCTGGCTTGTTCCTGTAGACCACGGTGGCCTCGCCCCACGGGATAGCTTCCTGTCTTTCCTGTCCCGAGCCGTCGAGCGTGCCGGTGCGCTGGCTGCCATCGGCGAACGTCAGCTCATAGTCGATGCCGCTCATGAACTGACCGCCATACCCTCTGAGGCTGGTTTCGATCCAGTTCCTTGCGGTCTGGCTGGACGGCAGCGCCTCGAAAGACGCAGGCTGAGCCGCCCCGCCCATGAACCCATGTCCGTTGCCATGCACCGTGAAGGTGTTGGGGCAG
>CBINBY010000201.1:0-3818 GCA_966248995.1 uncultured Burkholderiales bacterium
TCGCGCCCAGGTGCGCGCGCAGCGCCTGCGGCGCCAGCGTGTTCTCGCCGACCACATAGGCCACCAGCCGCTTGTCGCCCGGCGCATGCTCGCGGGCGAGCACGACGGCATCTCGCATTTGGGGATGCGAACGCAATGCGGCCTCGATCTCGCCCAGCTCAATGCGGAAGCCACGGATCTTGACCTGATCGTCGTTGCGCCCGAGGAACTCGATGCTGCCGTCGCCGTTACTGTCGATGCGCCAGCGCCCGAGGTCGCCGGTGCGGTACATGCGGGCGTTCGGTGCCCCGGCCTTGGCGAACGGATCAGCCACGAACCGCTCGGCGGTGAGCGCCGGACGGTTCAGGTAGCCGCGCGCCACCGCGGCGCCGCCGATATAGATCTCGCCGGTCACGCCAATGGGTACAGGCGCGCCGTACGCGTCGAGGAGGTACAAGCGCGCGTTGGGCACCGGGCGACCGATGCTGCCGGTGTGGGCGCTGCCGGGTATCACCTCCTGCGCGGTGGCCACGACAAGGGCTTCGGTGGGGCCGTAGGTGTTCACCAGCTTCGGATGCGTTTGGCTCCAACGCTGTTGCACCGCAGCCGGCAGTTCTTCGCCGCCAACAATCACCAGCCGAACGTTGGAAGGAATCGCCGTCGCCAGCGGTTCGACCAGCTGCTGCAAGAACCGCGTCGGCAGGTCCACCACCGTGACGGCCGCTTCGGCACATCGGCGCCAGAAGGCGGCCGCGTCGGCAATCCATGCGTCCGTGCGCATGACGAGCGCCGCGCCTGAGCAGAGGGCGCCAAAGAGCTCCTCCACCGACGCATCGAACGTGAAGGTCGCGAACTGCAGCACCCGGTCGTGCGGGCTGAACCGGTACTGCTCGATCAGGCCGCGGATGCGCGCGACCAGCCCCCCGTGCCCGACCATCACTCCCTTGGGGGTTCCGGTGGAGCCCGAGGTGTAGATCACGTAGGCCAAGTGCGACGAGGTCAGTCCCAGGGTGGCCGGGACAGGATTGGTGGCGGGCAAGGCCTGCCACGGACGGGGCTCGGCGTCGAGCGTGAGCACCGTCAGCGATGCCGGCAAGTTGCCCAGCACGGCGTGTACGCCGGACTGAGTGACCAGTACACGCGGGGCGCTGTCGGCGAGCATGTGGGCGAGTCGCTCGACCGGATAGTTCGTGTCCAGCGGTACGTAGGCGCCGCCGGCCTTGAGCGTGGCCAGCAGGGCCACGACCATGTCGAGGCCGCGCGGCAAGGCGACGGCCACCCGCGAGTCCGGGCGCACGCCCAGGGCAATGAGGTGGTGCGCGAGGCGGTTGGCCTGCGCGTTCAGCGCCTCGTAGCTCAGTGAGGCACCTTCGAAGACCACCGCCGTGCCCTCGGGAGCAAGGGCGGCCTGTTCCTCGAACAGCTGATGGATGCAGCGCTCGGCGGGGAAGGAGGTGGCGGTGTCGTTGAAGACGTGCACCAGCTGGTGCTGCTCGTCGGCGGACAGCAGCGGCAGCCGCGACACGATCGCCTGGTCATCGGCCACCAAGGCGCGCAGCAGGGTTTGCCAGTGGGCGATATGGCGCTCGACAGTGGCACGGTCGAAGAGCGCGCAGGCGTAGCCGATATCGCCGGCGATGCAGTCGCCCGCGTCATGGAGCGACAGATCCAGGTCGAACTTGATGGTGGACGCCTCGGCGCCCACAGGTTGCAGTTGCAGGCCCGGCATCTCAAGGCTGCCCTGCGGGGCGTTCTGCCAGGCGAACATGACCTGGAAGACGGGGCTGTGGGCCAGGCTGCGCTGAGGACTGAGAGCCTCGACGAGCTGCTCGAAGGGCACGTCCTGGTGCTCCTGCGCAGCCAAGGCGGTGGTGCGCACTTGGGCCAGCAGCTGGGCCACGGTGGGCGCGCTGGACAGGTCCACGCGCAGCGCCTGCGTGTTCACGAAGAACCCGATCAACGGCTCGATCTCGGCACGGTGGCGATTGGCCACCGGAGTGCCGATGACCACATCCGACTGGCCCGACAGGCGCGACAGCAGCGCAGCCCAGGAGGCGAGCAGCGTAATGAACATCGTCGTGCCGTGGCGCTGGCTCAAGGCCTTGAGGTTCGCCGTGAGTTCGGCATCGAGCTCGAAGCCGAAGGACGCCCCCGCGTAATCCTGCACCGGCGGGCGAGGCCGGTCGGTGGGCAGCTCCAGCAGGGCCGGGGCGCCCGAGAGATGATCGCGCCAGAAGTCGAGCTGGCGATGCAGCACCTCACCCGCGATCCAGCGGCGCTGCCACACCGCGTAGTCGGCGTACTGGATGGGCAGCGGCGGCAGCGGGTCGGGCCGGCCTTGTGAGAACGCGGCATACAAGGCGCTGAACTCGTTGACCAGCACCCCCATCGACCAGCCATCGGAGACGATGTGGTGCATGGTCACGAGCAGCGCATGGTCGTCGTCGGCCAGGCGGATCAGGCGGCCGCGGATGAGCGGGCCACCGGCGAGGTCGAAGGGCGCGCTGGCTTCTTCATTGGCCAAGCGATCGAGCTGCGCTTCAGGCAACTGATGGTCCGACACGTCCTCGCGAGTCAGCGAAAAGCCGATCTCGGGCGCGGCGATGACTTGCACGGGCTCGCCACCGACCAGGGCGAACCTGGTGCGCAGCGCTTCGTGGCGCGCGACAACGCGGTTTAGTGCCGCGTGCAGCGCGTCTATGTTCAGCACGCCATTGAGCCGCACGCCACCGGGGATGGCGTAAGCCGCGGCCGCGCGCGCGTCCAACTGTGCCAGGAACCATAGCCGCTGTTGCGCGAACGACAGCGGGACGGCATCGCCAGCTGGACGACGCGGTATCGCACCGACATCGGCGTTGGCCTGCAACAGCGCCACCAGCCCAGCCTTGTGATGCTTCATCTGCGCCTGCAGCTCGGGGGTCAGTAAACCTTTGCGTGCGCGACACCGCAGTTCACCATCGACAACGCTCAGCTCGACGTTCAAGCTGCGAAGAAGGTGAAGGAGCGCCTGTGCGTCCATACCCTGTGCGTTCATAGCACGATCTCTTCCATGTCCGCCATTTCGGCGTTGATGCACTCGGCGAGTTCGCGGACCGTCCGAGCTTCGAAAAGCACGCGCAGTGGCAGTGTGATGTTGAGTTGGCGGGACACACGCGACAACACTTGAATTCCCAGCAGGGAGTGCCCACCCAGGGAGAAGAAGTTGTCGTTGCGGCCGACGCGTTCGACGCCAAGCAACTCGCGCCAGATTGCCGCGAGGGTGAGTTCCAGCTCGCCTTCGGGCGCTTCGTAGGCCTGCTGACTGAAGGCCGTGTCCGAAGGCATGGGCAACGCACGGCGGTCGAGCTTGCCATTGGGTGTGAGCGGTAGAGCGTCAAGCGCCACATAGGCGGCGGGCACCATGTACTCCGGCAGGCGTGAGCCAAGATGCACGCGCAGCACTTCAGGCGCAACCTCGCCCACGACATAGGCCACCAGCCCCTTGTCGCCCGATGCATCCTCGCGGGCGAGCACGACCGCTTCGTGCACCTCGGGATGCAAGCGCAACGCGGCCTCGATCTCGCCCAACTCGACGCGGAACCCTCGGATCTTGACTTGGTGGTCACTGCGCCCCAGGAACTCGATGGTTCCGTCGGCGCGCCAGCGCCCGAGGTCGCCGGTCTTGTACATGCGCAAGCCGGGCTTGCCGAACGGATCGGGCACGAAGCGTTCGGCGGTCAAATCCGGGCGGCGAAGGTAGCCGCGAGCGACCTGGATGCCCGCGATATGGATCTCTCCGACCACGCCGACCGGCGACGGTTCGCCGTGTGCATCAAGGATGTAGACGCGCGTGTTGGCGA
>CBINBY010000202.1:0-3571 GCA_966248995.1 uncultured Burkholderiales bacterium
GACCACACCCGTCTGACTCAAGCCAACATGCCTCCTCGATAGCCGGTGTGGTTCACCCATCGTTCCTGGCCGTCAACACGATCTTGGGCAACCTCAAGACAGCTCTGGCCGGCACCTACCACGCCTTCGGCTTCGAGAAGTATGCCCATCGCTACCTCGCTCAGGTCCAGTACCTGTTCAACCGCCGCTACGACCTGCGAGCGATCCTCACGCGCCTGGCAAGAGTCGCCTGTCAGACCAGGCCGTGCCCACTTTCCGCCATTCGTTCGGCTGAATCATCTTGCTGATCAGGAAACAGGTTCGGAATCATCCGGGACCTGACACATAGCGACCACCCTATCGATGCTGCGGGGCAGGGCGATAGCCAAACGCCGACGATCGAAAGATGCGCCGGCAGGTGCCTACAGCTATGTGGCGATGATGGGCTCAGCCACTGAAGCAGCGCCCGTGCGAGTTTGCCGCAGAGCCTCAGACACCGCACGACTGACATGCTTGATGTGCGGCAGTTCAATCAACGAGTTGTGCGTGCCAGGGACCGGGACGATGACGATCTGATCGACAGGCAGCAGCTGTTGCCATCCCATGGCATGCGGCGGTGCGGTTTCCTCTGTGGCATAGAACAGATGGAGTTTCAAAGGGGCCGGTAAAGCACGGGCTGCGTAGCTGGGCCAGAGTTGGGCGAACTGGGCTGTGCGCAAGACGGTGGTTGCGATGTGCCTGAGGCTCGGATATCGATTCGCAGCAGCCAGCGCAGTCAGCAGGGCATTGTTCTCATACCGGGCGATGAGTTCATCCCATGGAGTGCGCGGCACGTCATGGGCCACCTGTTGGAGCGTTCGTCGAATATCTTCTTCCCGCTCGCCAAGCGTGTGTTCATTCGTCATCTCCGTGATCGCCGAGAGCACGCGGTCTTTTGCCATTTGTTCGGGCGACTGGGTATTGGGGACCATCGGGCGATGTTCGCAGTCGAGCATGCCGACGAATTCGACCCGCTCGTCCTGCTCCGCCAGGAGCTGCGCGATGGCATACGCCAGCAAGGCGCCCGAGGAGTAACCCAGCAGCCGATACGGCCCGACCGGTTGAACGGTACGCATGACCCCCACCGTGTGAGCGGCGAGGGTGTCCATGGAGTGGGGCATCACCTCGGGCCAAGGGATGGCATAGACCGGTGCATCGATCTCCAGATGGGAGGCCAGCTCGAAGGCATAGGTCACATCTTCCGCGCCGGTAGGCAAGGCAAACAGTGGCGGTTCGGTGCCAGTGCGGCGGATGGCGAGAGCCCCCGTACCGGATGAATGTTCCCCGCCGAGCATGCGCTCAGCCTGCGCCCTCAACGTGGGATAGGCATAGACATCCTGTAGCGTCAGGCTCAACCCGCGCTGCTTTGCTTCAGCCGCAAGCCGAACAGCCAGCATGGAATGACCGCCCAGTTCGAAGAAGTGGTCCTCACGGCCGACTCGCGTAACGTTCAGCAACTTTGACCACACCCTGGAGAGCACCTGTTCAACCACGGTGCGCGGCGGCTCGTACGGGTTCGTTCGCACTGCAGAGTCATGAGGAACAGGGAGTGCAGCACGGTCGAGCTTGCCGTTCGCCGTGAGCGGCAGGGCGTCCAGCGGCACGTAGGCTGCCGGGAGCATGTACCCGGGCAGGCGTGAGCCAATATGCGCACGCAACGCCTCGGGCGCAGCCTTGCCGACGACGTAGGCTACCAGCCGCTTGTCGCCCGGGGCATCCTCGCGCGCGAGCACGACGGTTTCTCTCACCTCGGGATGCGAGCGCAACGCGGCCTCGATCTCACCCAGCTCGATGCGGAAGCCGCGTATCTTGACCTGATGGTCGTTGCGCCCGAGGAACTCGATGGTGCCGTCGGTGCGCCAGCGCCCGAGGTCACCGGTCTTGTACATGCGCGAGCCGGGCTCGCCGAAGGGATCGGGCAGGAAGCGTTGCGCAGTCAGCTCGGGGAGGCTCAGGTAGCCACGCGCCACCTGAATGCCCGCGATGTGGATCTCGCCTGCCACGCCGACCGGCGAGGCCTGGCCGTAGGCATCCAGGATGTAGATGCGCGTGTTGGCAATGGGCGAGCCTATCGTCACGGCCTGGTCGGGCTGGGGCTCGCCTGCAGTGACATCGATGGCGGCTTCTGTGGGCCCGTACAGGTTGTACAGCCGGGCGTTTGCCAGCCGCTCGTGCACCAAACCGACCTGATGACGCTCCAGCGTTTCGCCGCTGCAGATGATGCGCTGCAAGCTGGAGCAAGAACCTCTGGGTATCGCCTCCAGGAAGGCCGAGAGCATCGAGGGCACGAAGTGCAGTGTCGTGATGTGCTCACGCTCGATGAGGTCGGCCAGGTAGTTGGCGTCGCGGTGACCCTGAGGCCGGGCCAGCACGAGCCGTGCGCCTGCCAGCAAGGGCCAGAAGAACTCCCAGACGGACACATCGAACCCGAAGGCGGTCTTCTGGAGGACTGAATCGCTGGTGTTCAGTCCGTAGGCCTGTTGCATCCACAGCAGCCGGTTGACCACACCGCGGTGCTCGTTCATGGCCCCCTTGGGCTGTCCGGTAGAACCCGAGGTGTAGATGACGTAGGCAAGGTGAGAAGCCGTGAGGCCCAGAGCCGCGGGATTTGGATTGGTAGCGGGCAGCGACTGCCAGGATCGATTGACGTCGAGTGGCAGCACGGTGAGGGATGAGGGCATGTCACCCAGCGCATTGCGCGTGGCGGTGTCCGTGATCAGCACACGAGGCGCGCTGTCGGCGAGCATGTAGGCCAGGCGCTCGGCCGGGTAGTCCGGGTCCAGCGGCACATACGCGCCGCCGGCCTTGAGCGTGGCCAGCATGGCCACGACCATGTCGATGCCGCGCGGCAACGCGATGGCGACAAGGGTGTCGGGCCCCACGCCCATCATGAGGAAATGATGCGCAAGGTGGTTTGCCTGCGCGTTCAGCTCGGCATAGCTGAGCGAGGTGTCCTCGAACACCAACGCCGTGGCTTCGGGCAGGCGCTCGACCTGCGCCTCGAACAGCTCGTGGATGCAGCACTCGACCGGGAAGGATGCCGCGGTGCCATTGAAGCGGTGCAGCCACTGGTGCTGCTCGTCGTCTGACATCAACGGTAGCTGCGCCACGATGGCCTGGTCATCGGCCACCAGCGCGCGCAGCAAGGTCCGCCATTGGGCGATGTGGCGCTCGACCGTGGTACGGTCGAAGAGCGCACAGGCATAGCCGATATGGCCAACGATGCAGTCGCCCACGTCCTGCAGCGACAGCTCCAGGTCGAACTTGATCGCCGTTGCTTGGGTGCCCACTGGCTGCAACTGCAGGCCCGGCAGCTCGAGGCGGCCCTCGGGCGCGTTCTGCCAGGCGAACATGACCTGGAAGACGGGGCTGTGGGCCAACGAGCGGACGGGGCTCAGCGCTTCGACCACCTGCTCGAAGGGGATGTCCTGATGTTCCTGCGCGGCCAATGCGGTGGCGCGCACTTGAGCGAGGAGTTCGGCCACGGAGGGTGAGCCGGACAAATCGACGCGCAGGGCCTGCGTGTTGACGAAGAACCCGATGAGCGGCTCGA
>CBINBY010000203.1:0-3416 GCA_966248995.1 uncultured Burkholderiales bacterium
AAGCCGTTGTGCTGAGCCACCATCACGATGCGCCCGCCTTCGATCACGAAGTCGAAGGGGAAATGCTCGACCGACACGCTCAGGTCGAACAGGCGGTGCTGCGCCCCGTGCCTCTGGGCATGGCGGGCGATTTCGTACAGCGGGAAGCGCTGATGGCGGTAGCAGGCCCGGGACTGCGCCACCAGTGCCCGGATCGTGTCTTCGAAGCTGGCGTGCGCGTCGACCGCCGCGGTCAACGGCAGCATCGAAGAGAACATGCCCATGGTTCGCTTCTCGGCCGCGTTCTTGCGGTTGTGCACCGGCATGCCGATCAACACCTCGGGCCGGCCGGCGACGCGTGAGTAGTGGATGGCCAGCGCACCGATCAGCATGTGCGTGATCGAGCCGCCCAGGCGTGCGCCGAGCGCGGCCATGCGCGAGAACTCGGCGCGCTCGATCTCCCACACGACCTGCTGGGTCGCACGTCGCGCGGCTTGCCTGGCGGCGATGGGGAACAGGGGATCCGCCGATCCGTTGAACCGTTCGAACCAGAATGCCTGGTCCTTGGCATACCGGGCCGAGCGCTGATAGGCGAGATCGTCGGCGACGAAGTCGAGGTATGAGGGGGCCGGTTCGCTGTCGAGCGGCTCGCCGCGGGCCAGGCGGTTGTAAACGTCGATGATCGCGTGCAGGATCAGCGCCACCGACATGCCATCGGCCACCAGGTGGTGGCAGCGCACCAGGCACAGGCCGCGCGTGGGCGAAGCCTGCACCCATTGCATCGTCCACAGCACGCTGCCGTAGAGCGCGAAGGGTTCCGAGAACGCTGTGCGGATGTGGTCCCACGCACGCTGCTCGCCGTCGGCATGGGCCGAATAGTCATGAACCTCGAGCTTGAACGCCAGTTCGTCCAGCACCTTCTGGCGGGCCGTGGGTGGCGTGTCCAGCAGCACCAGGCGCAGCGCATCGTGGCGGCGCACCACCTCGGCGATGGCGCGCTCCCACAGGTCCAGGCGGATGCGGCCGTCGAACTGCAGCGCGCCACCGACGGTGTAGCAAGGCAGTTGCGGCGCCAGCAGCTGGTCGAGCCAGACCGCCTGCTGGGTGGAGGCCAGCGGGGTCGCGTTGCTGCGCGTCATGAACCGACGGACGAGTGCGCAAGCATCCGTGCGCAGGCGGCCATGGAGGTACCGATGCCGATCAGCTTGCCCGATGGGTCCATCAGCAAGCCGTTGGTGCGCGACGTGTGATCCTTGGAAGTGACCGAGGATGCAAGGATGAGGCGGCGCCCGTCGACGAGGCGCCAGGTGCCACTGCTGGCCTACAGTGCAACCGGCATGAATGGACCGCCCGGAGCGCGGAGCGAATCAGTAATGTCATCTGCTGCAATCGCTGCCGCGGCATGTGGTTGTTGCCATGTTTGAACTTGAGAATTTACTTCTGGCGACAGACCGGAGTAGCTCACTTGGCCAACCCTATTGAGTCGAGGAACTTAAGTTCGCGGCATCACTGGTACGCATGCGTGGTAACCCCTAAGGCCCGCCATGCGTCGCACACAAGCGCCGCTTGGCGGCGTGAGGCGTCAAGGAGTGCGCCGCCAAGCGGCGTGGTCATCGGGGCGTCACCGCCGCCTGCTCCATCGCCACTTCCGCCTTCAGGCTGTCCACATCACGGTAGATGGAGGCGACGGCGAGCACGCGGTTTGCGCGCTTGTAGCGCACCACGGCATTGCGCGACGCGATGTCGCCGTCGATCTCGATCTCGTCCCACACGCCTGCGTGCCCGACCACATTGATGGGCACGTCGTAGTGCTGGCTCCAGAAGAACGGTACCGCGTCGAACTCCTGCCGGCCCCCCAGCATGTTGAGCGCGGCCACCTGACCCTGGCGCTCGGCCACCACCCAGTGTTCGACGCGGATCGCCTCGCCGCTGTGCCGGTCGGGCCAGCGGGCGATGTCTCCGGCTGCGTAGATCTCGCTTACGCTGGTCTGCAGGTACTTGTCGACCAGCACGCCGCGATCCAGGGCGAGGCCGGTGCGCTCGGCGAGATGCAACCTCGGCCGCACGCCCACACCGACGATCACCAGATCCGCGGCGATCCGGCTGCCGTCCTGCAGGGTGACGTGTTCCTCATCGATCGTGACCGGCTTGTTCCGCAGGTGGAAGACGACGCCGTGCTGTTTGTGCAGGCCCTGGACGAACTCGGCGAGCTGTGGCCCGAGGATGCGCTCCATCGGGTGGCTGTCGTCCGCCGGCATCGACAGCAAGGCGTGCGGCAGCTTCGTGGGCACTGCGGCCATACGGCCCGGCAGAGATTGAACGGCCGGTCCCGGCGGCCACTGCCACTCGCCTTCGCGAAACGACCGGCCGCACCCAGTCTCAAGCGGAGGTGGGCAGGCGACCAAGCGCTCTGCGCTGGCCATCCTTTCTTTGAGCGACCTGTACTCAGGGTCTCGGGCACATTCCAGTCGCTCAGATCTCCAATCAAACTGACAGGCCGGACAACTTCAGCGGACCTCCTTGATCTCGAACTTGTCGTTCTCCCAATCATTCTTCCACCCCGTCTTGAAGTACATCCCGATGGACGGCACGAAGGCATAGGTTACACCCCGCCGATGACCAGCGGCTCTTCGCTCCAGTCAAACTGGAACGCCTCGCCCATGTCGAAGCTCAGCGGCACGTACGCGTCGCCCAGGGCTGCGCCACCCTGGCAAGCACGCCAGTCGCGGATGTGGTCGGTCAGCCTGCTGTACCCACCCGCGTATCCCTTCCTCATGTTGGCTCCATCCTTAGTCGAAGGAGCCTCCTCAAATCCCCGGGCGGTTCAAACCGCAGACGTTCAACTTCTGGGGTTCACGTTCATCTGTGGCCCCTCGCGGCGCGGAGCCTTCCTGCTTCGGCGCCATACCCGACGCGACCGCATTCGTGCGGCCCTGCGGGAGATCAAGGACGAAATGCGGCGACGACGCCACCATAGTCTTGCCGACCAAGGTCGGTGGTCACGCGATACTTCGCCTACCACGCAGTGCCGACCAACTCCCACGCAATCGGCGCGTACCGGCATCACGTCATCGATCTGTGGCGGTGCTCGCTGAAGCGGCGCAGCCAGAAAGACCGCATGACCTGGGCGCGCATCAATCGACTGGCCAATGAGTGGCTGCCTCCACCCCATGTGCTTCACCCTTGGCCCGAGGAGCGCTTGGCCGTGAGACACCCAAGGTAGGAGCCGTATACCCGCATTGGGCGCGTACAGATCTGTGCGGGGGCGCTGGGTAACCGGCTCGCTACACTTAAGAGGCTGCTCTGGAAGCGTCAACTCGTCCTTTGAAGAATTTTGACGGAGGGTTGTTGACACGGCTTTCAGAACCATGTCAGAATCTCTTTCTTCGCTGATCGATAAACGATTTAGCAGTCGCCGGTGACGGCGGTGTTCTTTA
>CBINBY010000204.1:0-3388 GCA_966248995.1 uncultured Burkholderiales bacterium
CGATCGGCGGGGCGCTGAACTTGTCCATGGTGCGAGTGTGCCGGAGCCGCGGCATGGGCTGGCGTGGCCTCTCCCTGTCGGGCCATGGCCACTGTCATGCGCCCCGCGCGGCAATGGCAATTGCCCTGCTGGACGGCTACGGCGCAGGAGTGGAGCCCGCGCAATCTCGGAACTCGCCGCTGAGGGGCAGCGGTCGGCTGCAACCGGAGTGCAACTCGTACATGCCGATGCCCACGCCCCAGCAAGTGGCGCGGATGTTGCATGCCTCCTTGCGTATGAGTGCGTCCTCTGACTTGCGGATTGTCATCGTGGCCCCAGACACCCTGGCCGCTCATCCTGCCGACCCGCTGGCCGAGGTGGAGGCCGAACGCTCCCGCAGCTTGCGCATCGGTCTGCTGCAAGGCGGCCACAACATCGTCGCCGTTTTGCCGGCGGACGTTTACCTTCCTGACCGTCTTTCCCAGATCGGCCCCGACATGATCATCGTCGATGCGGAAAGCCAGGCGCGCGACACGCTGGAGCACGTGGTGGTCGCGACCCGTGACGCGCGCCGTCCCATCGTTCTATTCACGAACGATAACGACACGAGCCACGTGCGCGATGCCATAGCCGCCGGCGTGACCGCCTACGTGGTGGCCGGCCTGGCACCGGAACGCGTCAAGCCAGTCCTGGAAGTCGCCATGGCGCGCTTCCAGCACGAGGAAGCCCTGCGCCAGGAACTTGCAGACGCACGCACCCAGCTCTCGCAACGCAAGGTGATCGATCGCGCCAAGGGACTGCTCATGACGCGTCACTCGCTCAGCGAGGAAGAGGCGTATGCGCGGTTACGCAAGACCGCCATGGACAAGGGATTGAAGCTCGCCGACCTGGCGCAGCGAATCCTGGACGTCGCGGACCTGCTGGCTTGATCGCCTGATACAGGCAGTTCGCGCGCACCGCTTGTGCGCACCACTCCATGGATTCATGCGCATCCTCCCGCTTTGGTGCACGGCAAGGTGCTTCTATGACCGCGCAGTCACATAGCAGACTGGCACACCGCTTGCGTAGCAGTCCAGCGTAGGAGATCAACGGCGATCTCTCGCAGACATCGAGACGTGCCACGGAAGGCTCGTTCTCGAAAGGACGATGGCGTCCCCACCGACCCGGCCACGCCCGGCGACGTGCGGACGCCATTTTGTTTTGCTCCTTCAAAGGCATTCCAACGCATCGCCCCAGGACAACGTCATGAACAACCCCCTCACGCGAAAGTTCGATATGAGCCGACGTCGGCTGATCAAGGCCGCGGCCGCAACGAGTGCTGCCGGCATCGTGCCCGGGCTGCAGAGCGCCATCCATGCCGCGGGATCGGACAAGCCGGAGAAGGAAGAGGTGAGGATCGGCTTCATTCCGTTGACCGACTGTGCCTCCGTGGTGATGGCATCGGTGCTCGGGTTCGACAGGAAGTACGGCGTGAAGATCATCCCGACGAAAGAGGCGTCGTGGGCCGGTGTGCGCGACAAGCTCGTCAACGGCGAACTGGACATGGCTCATGTGTTGTGGGGTCTCGTGTATGGCGTTCAACTCGGCGTGAGCGGTCCAAGAAAGGACATGGCGGTCCTCATGAACCTCAACCATAACGGTCAGGCCATCACCCTGTCGAAGAAGCTGGCGGACAAGGGCGCCGTAGATGGAGCCTCGCTGGCCAAGCTGATGCGAAGCGAAAAGCGCGAGTACACGTTCGCTCAGACCTTCCCCACGGGCACGCACGCCATGTGGCTCTACTACTGGCTGGCGACCTACGGCATCAATCCGATGAAGGATGCCAAGATCATCACGGTGCCTCCACCTCAGATGGTTGCCAACATGCGCGTAGGCAACATGGACGGCTACTGCGTCGGCGAGCCTTGGGGCCATCGAGCGATCGCGGACGGCATCGGCATCACCGGGACTACCACGCAGGACATCTGGAAGGACCATCCGGAAAAGGCGCTGGGCAGCACGGCCGAATTCGTGAAGAGGTATCCAAACACCTGCCGTGCCGTGGTCGCTGCCATCCTGGAGGCAAGCAAGTGGATCGACGCAGGCCTGCAAAACAAGATGAAGATGGCTGAAACGGTAGCGGACAAGGCTTATGTGAACACGAGCGTCGACGTGATCAACCAGCGCATCCTGGGCCGCTATCAAAACGGCCTGGGCAAGACCTGGGACGACCCCAACCACATGAAGTTCTACAACGACGGCCTGGTAAACATGCCGTACCTCAGCGACGGCATGTGGTTCCTCGCGCAGCACAAGCGCTGGGGCCTGTTGAAGGACCACCCCGACTACCTCGGCGTTGCCAAGCAGGTGAACCAGATCGAACTGTTCAAGCAGGGTGCGGCAGCGGCGAACATCAGCGTGCCAAAGGATGCCATGCGCACCAGCAAGCTCATCGATGGCGTCACTTGGGACGGCAAGGATCCGAAGAAGTACGCCGAGAGTTTCGCCGTGCAAACGCCGGCGGCCTGACCGAGCAGCAAGATAGGAGTCCACGACATGGTCAGCGCAGTATTCCATTCACCGGGCGACGCGTCCGCCACCCGCAAGGCGGCCTCCCCTTCCGGGGCTGCCAAGCCCACCGCAGCTGCGGTCGTCGATGCCACCCCCGCACCGACCCGGCCCTCGGCGGTACGCACACCCGTGGACTGGAGTGCCATCGCGCTCAAGGTCTTCGCTCCCATCGCGGGTATCGCGATCCTGGTGGGCATCTGGGCACTGCTCACATTCAAGAGCACATCCTTCCCAACGCCGGCAGCAACCTTCGCCGAGGCGGTCAAGGTGTTTTCGGACCCGTTCTACAGCAATGGGCCCAATGACCAGGGCATCGGGTGGAACGTGCTCTTCTCGCTGGAGCGCGTAGCTCTGGGCTTCGGAATGGCCGCTGCCGTCGGCATTCCGCTGGGCTTCATGATTGGCCGCTTCGCGATCCTCGACAGCATGGTGTCACCCGTGGTGAGCCTGCTGCGCCCGGTGTCGCCCCTGGCTTGGCTGCCGATCGGCCTGCTCGTGTTCAAGGCAGCCAATCCGGCAGCCATCTGGACGATCTTCATCTGCTCCATCTGGCCCATGATCATCAACACCGCGGTGGGGGTGCGGCGTGTGCCGGAGGACTACATGAACGTCGCGAAGGTGCTCAACCTGTCCGAGTGGAAGATCATGACGCGCATCCTGTTTCCCGCCGTGCTGCCCTACATGCTCACCGGCGTGCGGCTGTCCGTAGGGACGGCGTGGCTGGTGATCGTGGCGGCCGAGATGCTGACCGGAGGCGTGGGGATCGGCTTCTGGGTGTGGGACGAGTGGAACAACCTCAACGTCATCCACATCCTGATCGCCATCTTCGTGATCGGCACGGTGGGTCTGCTGCTGGAAT
>CBINBY010000205.1:0-3331 GCA_966248995.1 uncultured Burkholderiales bacterium
AACGGCTCGATCTCGGCACGATGGCGGTTGGCCACCGGGGTGCCGATGACGACATTGGACTGGCCCGACAGGCGAGCCAGCAGCGCAGCCCAGGCGGCCAGCAGCGTCATGAACAGCGTGGTGCCGTGGCGCTGGCTCAAGGCCTTGAGGCTCCCGGTGAGTTCGGCATCGAGCTCGAAGCCGAAGGACGCTCCGGCGTGGTCCTGAACGGCGGGGCGGGGCCGGTCGGTGGGCAGCTCCAGCAGCGCCGGGGCACCGCTGAGATGGTTGCGCCAGAAGTCGAGCTGGCGCTGCAGTACTTCACCGGTGATCCAGCGGCGCTGCCACACCGCGTAGTCGGCGTACTGGATGGGCAGCGCGGGCAGTGGATCGGGCTGTCCCTGCGAGAACGCGGCATACAAGGCGCTGAACTCGTTGACCAGCACGCCCATGGACCAGCCGTCGGAGACGATGTGGTGCATCGTGACGAGCAGTGCATGGTCGTCGTCGGCCAGGCGGATCAGTCGGGCGCGGATAAGCGGACCGTGGGCGAGGTCGAAGGGCGCGACGGCCTCCTCGGCGGCCAGGCGCTCCAGCTCGGCTTCGGAGTCGGCATGGCTCGACAGGTCCGCATGCGACAGCGCCAGACCCACTTCGGGCGGGGCAATGAGCTGCACAGGTGCGCCGTCGAGCGTGCCAAAGCAAGTGCGCAGCGCCTCGTGACGCGCGACGATGCGGTTCATCGCGGCGCGCAAGGCTGCCCCATCGAGCGAGCCCTTCAGCCGTACGCCGCCGGCGATTGCATAGGCAGTCCCCGCGCGCTCATCGAGCTGGGCGAGGAACCACAGTCGCTGCTGGGCGAACGATAGGGGTAGCGCCTCCAGGCGCGACGCCGGCACGATGGCCGGCAGTTCGCTCGTGGTGGCCGCCGCCACGCGCTCGGCGAAGCCCGCCAGGGTGGGATGCGCAAACAGGTCGGCCAGGGGCACTTCCAGGCCGAGCGCGGCGCGGATGCGCGAGCTCAGCTGTACGGCCAGCAGCGAGTGGCCGCCCAGAATGAAGAAGTCGTCATGGCGGCCGATGCGCTCGATCCCCAGCAGCTCGCCCCAGAGGCGGGCGAGGAGGATCTCGACCTCGCTCTGCGGGGCCTCATAGGCGCGAGCGCCGAAGGCATCTGCCTCAGGCGCCGGCAGGGCACGGCGGTCGAGCTTGCCGTTGGGTGTGAGCGGCAGAGCGTCCAGCGGCACGTAAGCCGCCGGAACCATGTACTCGGGCAGGCGTGAGCCGAGATGCGCGCGCAGCGTCTCGGGCATGGCCGCGCCGACGACATAGGCCACCAGACGATGGTCGCCCGTGCTGTCCTCGCGGGCGAGCACGACGGCTTCGCGTACCTCGGGATGCGCGAGCAACGCAGCCTCGATCTCGCCCAGCTCGATGCGGAAACCGCGAATCTTGACCTGACGGTCGTTGCGGCCCAGGAAGTCAATGGTGCCGTCGGCGCGCCAGCGCCCGAGGTCGCCGGTCTTGTACATGCGCGAGCCGGGCTCGCCGAACGGATCGGGCACGAAGCGTTCGGCGGTCAGGTCCGGGCGGTACAGGTAACCGCGAGCGACCTGGATGCCCGCGATGTGGATCTCCCCCGCCACGCCGATCGGCGAGGGTTCGCCGTGTGCATCGAGGATGTAGATGCGCGCGTTGGCGATGGGCGAGCCGATGGGCGGTGAGCCCGGGTGCTGGGTAGCGCACTGGTGCATGCTGGCCCATACCGTGGTCTCGGTGGGACCGTAGGCGTTGATCAGCTGTCGCCCTGTGGCCCAGCGCTGCACGAGCGCGTGCGAGGCCGCTTCGCCGGCCATGACGAGCGTTTGCAGCTCGGGCAGCGCGTCATTGGGCAGCCCGGCCAGCACGGCCGGCGGCAAGGTGGCGTGGGTGATGTGCCCTTCGCGCAGCACGTCGTGCAGTGTTGAGCCAGCCAGCACGCCGGGCCGCGGCACGTGCAGTGCAGCCCCGCTGCACAACGCCATCAGCACCTCGAAGATGCACGCATCGAAGCTGAATGAGGCGAACTGCAACACGCGGCTGGCGGGGGTGATGGCGAAGCCATCGATTTGCGCAAGCGCCAGGTTGCACAGGCCGGCATGGGCCACCATCGTGCCCTTGGGCCGCCCGGTGGAGCCGGAGGTGTAGATGACGTAGGCGAGGTGCGAGGGGGTGAGCCCCAGAAGAGCGGGATCAGGATCGGTGTTGGGGCAGGCGTCCCACGGCTGATGCGAGGCATCCAGCTCCAGTACGGTGGCCGTCAGGAGCGCACGGCTGACCGGCAGCCGCTGCTGAGCCTTCGTGTCGGTCAGCACCCAGCGCGCCTTGCAGTTGTCGAGCATGAAGGCCAGGCGCTCGGCGGGGTAGTCCGGGTCCAGCGGCACATACGCACCACCGGCCTTGAGCGTGGCTAGCAGGGCGACGACCATATTCATCCCGCGCGGCAAGGCGATGGCCACCAGCGAGTCCGGGCGCACGCCCAGGGCGATCAGGTGATGAGCGAGGCGGTTGGCGCGTGCGTTGAGTTGCGCATAGCTCAGCACGTTGCCTTCGCACATCAGCGCCTCGGCGTACGGTGTGCGTGCGACCTGTTCCTCGAACAGTTGCTGGATGCACCGCCCGACGGACCAAGCCTTATCGGTGGCATTGAATGCACCCACGAGCCGGGTGCGCTCGACGGGTTCGAGCACGGGCAGCTGGGCCACTGCTTGTGCATCCCCCTCGCACATGGCGCGTGTCAGCGTGCGCCACATCCTGCTCCATCGTTCGATGGTGGCGGCGTCGAACAGGGCGCGCGCATAGACCACGCTGCAGGTCAGGCGCTCTGCCGCTTCCGCGACGGACCACCACAAGTCAGTGGTTGCCGATGAGGCGCCTGCGTTTATCCCATCGAGCGACAGGCCGGGCAATTGCAGTTCGGCTGCGGGAGCGTTCTGCATGACGAACACCGCCTGGTACAGCGGCGCGTGGGCCAGGGAACGCTCGGGGCTGAGCGCCTCGACCACCTGCTCGAAGGGGACGTCCTGATGTTCCTGCGCGGCCAGAGCGTTGGCGCGCACCTGGGCCAGCAGCTGGCTCACGGAGAGCGAGCCGGACAGGTTGACGCGCAGGGCATGCGTATTCACAAAGCACCCGATGAGCGGCTCGATCTCGGCGCGGTGGCGGTTGGCCACCGGCGTGCCGATGACTACATCGGACTGGCCCGACAGGCGCGCCAGCAGCGCGGCCCAGGAGGCGAGCAGCGTCATGAACAGCGTCGTGCCGTGGCGCTGGCTCAAGGCCTTGAGGTTCGCGGTGAGTTCGGCATCGAGCT
>CBINBY010000206.1:0-3095 GCA_966248995.1 uncultured Burkholderiales bacterium
CGCCAGCAGCGTCATGAACAGCGTGGTGCCGTGGCGCTGGCTCAAGGCCTTGAGGCTCCCGGTGAGTTCGGCATCGAGCTCGAAGCCGAAGGACGCTCCGGCGTGGTCCTGAACGGCGGGGCGGGGCCGGTCGGTGGGCAGCTCCAGCAGCGCCGGGGCACCGCTGAGATGGTTGCGCCAGAAGTCGAGCTGGCGCTGCAGTACTTCACCGGTGATCCAGCGGCGCTGCCACACCGCGTAGTCGGCGTACTGGATGGGCAGCGCGGGCAGGGGATCGGGCTGTCCTTGAGAGAACGCGGCATACAAGGCGCTGAACTCGTTGACCAGCACGCCCATGGACCAACCGTCGGAGACGATGTGGTGCATCGTCACGAGCAACGCGTGGTCGTCGTTGGCCAGGCGGAGCAGTCGGGCGCGGATGAGCGGGCCGTGGGCGAGGTCGAAGGGTGTGGCGGCTTCGTCGGCGGCCAGGTGTTCGAGTTCGGCCTCGGGGTCGGCATGGTTTGACAAATCCGCATGCGACAGCGCGAGACCCATCTCGGACGTAGCGATGACTTGCACCGGTGCTCCGTCGACCAAGGTGAAGCAGGTGCGCAATGCCTCGTGGCGCGCGACGACGCGGTTCATCGCGGCATGCAAGGCTGCGCTATCGAGCGAGCCCTTTAGCCGCACGCCGCCGGGGATCGCATAGGCAGTTCCCGTGCGCTCATCGAGCTGGGCCAGGAACCACAGCCGCTGCTGGGCGAAGGACAGAGGCAGCGCCTCCAGGCGCGAGGCGGGCACGATGGCCGGCAGCGCACTGGCGGTGGCGACCGCGACGCGTTGCGCGTAGCCAGCCAATGTGGGTTGCGCGAACAGCTCGGCCAGGGGCACTTCCAGGCCAAGCGCCGCGCGGATGCGCGAGCTCAGCTGCACGGCCAGCAGCGAGTGGCCGCCCAGGGCGAAGAAGTCGTCATGGCGGCCGATGCGCTCGATCCCCAGCAGTTCGCCCCAGAGGCGGGCGAGGAGGATCTCGACCTCGCTCTGCGGGGTTTCGTAGGTGCGCGAGCCGAACGCATCTGCCTCGGGTGCGGGCAGGGCACGGCGGTCGAGCTTGCCGTTCGGTGTGAGCGGCAGAGCGTCCAGCGCTACGTAGGCCGCCGGGACCATGTACTCGGGCAGGCGTGAGGCCACATGCGCACGCAACACGTCGGGTGCCGCTGTGCCCACGACATAGGCCACCAGCCGCTTGTCGCCGGGGGCGTCTTCACGCGCCAGCACGACCGCTTCGCGTACCTCGGGATGCAAGCGCAATGCAGCCTCGATCTCGCCCGGCTCGATACGGAAGCCGCGGATCTTCACCTGGTGGTCGTTGCGCCCGAGGAACTCGATGGTTCCGTCGGCGCGCCAACGCCCGAGGTCACCCGTCTTGTACATGCGCGAGCCAGCATCGCCGAACGGATCGGGCACGAAGCGTTCGGCGGTCAGATCGGGGCGCCGCAGGTAGCCACGAGCCATGCCGCAGCCAGTGATGTAGAGCTCGCCCGGTATCCCCACAGGCACAGGGGCACCGTAAGCATCGAGGATGTAAACGCCGGTGTTGGCGATCGGGGATCCGAGGTGCGGGGCGCTGTCCGGCGTGTGGATCGGTGCGAGGGTCGAGTCCACCGTGCATTCAGTGGGGCCGTAGACGTTGTAGTAGCTCGTCCCGGTCGATCCTGCCAGCGCTCTCCAGAGGGCGGAGTCGATGGCTTCGCCGCCGACCAGCGCAAGGGCAGGCGCCCGCTGCGCCGCCGATGCCGATGCCGAGTGGAGTAGCTGGAGTTGCGATGGCGTGCAGTCGAAGGCGTCGATGCGGGCCGCAGCGATCAAGTCCAGCAACGCGGCGGGATCACGCCGGGCTGCGTCGGGCACGATCACGAGGGTGCGCCCTGAGGCCAGTTGCACCCACTGTTGCACCGAAGCATCGAAAGCAAGCGACGCATTGAGACTGACCCGCTCTATGCCTGGATGGTGGGCATAAATGCCGCGCTCCAGAGCGGCCCAGAGGTGGACCACGTTTCGGTGCGCAACCATCACGCCCTTGGGAAGTCCCGTGGAGCCGGAGGTGTAGATGACGTAGGCCAGATGGACCGAACTGAGGCCCAGATCACCGGGCTCGAGGTTGGTCGCGGGCCAGGCTTGCCATGGTCCGGGCTCGGCGTCGAGCATCAGCACGGCCATTGAAGTCGGCAAATCACCCAACACGGCACGCACGCCAGACTGGGTGAGCAGCACACGCGGGGCGCTGTCGGCGAGCATGTAGGCCAGGCGCACGCGGGGGTAGTCCGGGTCCAGAGCCAGGTACGCGCCGCCGGCCTTGAGCGTGGCCAGCAGGGCCACCACCAGATCGATGCCGCGCGGCAAGGCGATGGCCACCAGCGAGTCCGGGCTCACGCCCAGTGCGAGGAGGTGGTGCGCGAGCCGGTTGGCCTGCGCGTTCAGTTCGGCATAGCTGAGCGAGATGCCCTCGAACACCAGCGCCGTGGCCTGCGGTGTGCGAGCGACCTGTGCTTCGAACAGCTCATGGATGCAGCGCTCCTGAGGGAAGGGCGCGGCGGTGTCATTGAAGGCGTACAGGAGGTGCTGCTGCTCGGCCGGGGTGACCAGCGGCAGGCGGTCGACGCGTGCGCTATCGTCGGCCACCAGGCCGCGCAGCAGGGTCTGCCAATGGCCGAGGTGGCGCTCGATGCTGGAGCGATCGAACAGGGCACAGGCATAGCGCAGGCTGCCGGCGATGTGCTCGCCAGCATCGTGCAGGTTCAGCTCCAGGTCGAACTTGACGGTGGTGGAGGACGCCCCCACGGGCTCCAGCTGCAGCCCGGGCAGTCCCAGCGAGCCTTCGGGCGCGTTTTGCCAAGCGAGCATCACCTGGAAGACGGGGCTGTGGGCCATCGAGCGGGTCGGTCTCTGCGCCTCGACCACCTGCTCGAACGGAATGTCCTGATGCGCTTGCGCGGCCAGTGCAGTGATGCGCACTTGAGCGAGGAGTTCGGCCACGGAGGGCGAGCCAGACAAATCGACGCGCAGGGCCTGCGTGTTGACGAAGAACCCGATGAGCGGCTCGATCTCGGCAC
>CBINBY010000207.1:0-2878 GCA_966248995.1 uncultured Burkholderiales bacterium
GGATCCGGCTGTCCCTGCGAGAGCGCGGCGTACAAGGCGCTGAACTCGTTGATCAGCACGCCCATGGACCAGCCGTCGGAGACGATGTGGTGCATCGTGACGAGCAACGCATGGTCGTCGTCGGCCAGGCGGATCAGGCGGCCGCGGATGAGCGGCCCGTGGGTGAGGTCAAAGGGTGCGAGGGCTTCCTCGGCGGCCAGGCGTTCGAGTTCGGCTTCGGGGTCGGCATGGCTAGACAGGTCCACGTGCGACAGCGCGAGGCCCATCTCGGGCGCAGCGATGACTTGCACCGGTGCACCGCCGACCAAGGTGAAGCAGGTGCGCAAAGCTTCGTGGCGCGCGACGATGCGGTTCATCGCGGCGCGCAAGGCTGCGCCATCGAGCGAACCCTTCAGCCGCACGCCGCCGGGGATCGCATAGGCCGTCCCCGCGCGCTCGTCGAGCTGGGTGAGGAACCACAGTCGCTGCTGGGCGAACGACAGGGGCAGCGTTTCCAGGCGCGACACCGGCACGATGGCCGGCAGCGCACTGGCGGTGGCCGCCCCCACGCGCTCGGCGTAGCCAGCCAGGGTGGGTTGCGCGAACAGCTCGGCCAGGGGCACTTCCAGGCCGAGCGCCGCGCGGATGCGTGAGCTCAGCTGCACGGCCAGCAGCGAGTGGCCGCCCAGGGCGAAGAAGTGATCATGGCGGCCGATGCGCTCGATGTGCAGCAGCTCGCTCCAGAGGCGGGCAAGGAGGATCTCGACCTCGCTCTGCGGGGCCTCATAGGCGCGCGAGCCGAAGGCGTCTGCCTCAGGCGCCGGCAGGGCGCGGCGGTCCAGCTTGCCGTTGGGTGTGAGCGGCAGAGCGTCCAGCGGCACGTACGCCGCCGGGACCATGTATTCGGGCAGGCGTGAGCCGAGATGCGCGCGCAGCGCCTCCGGCGCTGCGTCGCCCACGACGTAGGCCACCAGCCGCTTGTCCCCCGGGGCATCCTCGCGGGCGAGCACGACGGCGTCGCGCACCTCGGGATGCGAGCGCAACGTGGACTCGATCTCGCCCAGCTCGATACGGAAACCCCGGACCTTCACCTGATGGTCGTTGCGGCCCAGGTAGTCGATGCTGCCGTCTTCCCGCCAGCGCCCAAGGTCGCCGGTCTTGTACATGCGCGCGCCGGGCTTGCCGAAGGGATCGGGCACGAAGCGCTCGGCGCTCAGATCAGGCCGGTTCAGATAACCGCGTGCCACGCCGGGGCTGGCAATGTAAATCTCACCGACGACGCCTACGGGCACCGGCTCGTTTTGTTCATCGAGGATGTAGATGCGCGTGTTGGCGATGGGGCGGCCGATGGGCACGCGATCAGGCACGGGGGCGTCAGCCACGAGTTCGTGGACCACGCAGCCCACAACCGTTTCGGTCGGCCCGTACTCGTTGACCAGCCGCACCTGAGGCGCCAGCTCATGCCACAGCCGGACCGTCCGCGCAGGCAGCGCCTCGCCACCAATCACAAACACTTCGGCCGAGCACGGCAACCCTTGGACCTGCAGTTGCCGGCCCAGCACATCCAGGTGCGCGGGCGTGATCTTGACCAGCCCCGCACGCAACGGTCCAGTCAACAACGCTTGCAGCGCCTCGATCTCCCCCTGCTCGGGCACCAGAGTCACGCAGCCGCCGGTGAGCAGCGGCAGGTACAAACTGGTCACTGTCGCATCGAAGGACAACGAGGACGACACGATGGAGCCTGCCGCCGGGGCGTAGGCCGTCCCGGCCCAGTGCAGGTAGTTGACCAGCCCGGCGTGCTCCACCATCACCCCCTTGGGTCGCCCGGTGGAGCCCGAGGTGTAGATGACGTAGGCGAGGTCCGAGGTCGTCAGGCTGCAGGCACCGGGATCGGGGTTGGTGACCGCTAGCGACTGCCAGTGTCGATCGGCGTCCAGTGGCAGCACGGTCAGGGAAGCGGGTAGGTCAGCCAGCGAGTTGCGCGTGGCGGTGTCCGTGATCAGCACGCGGGGCACGCTGTCGGCGAGCATGAAGGCCAATCGCTCGGCGGGGTAGTCCGGGTCCAGCGGCACGTAGGCACCGCCCGCCTTGAGCACGGCCAGCACGGCGACCACCATGTCGATGCCGCGCGGCAATGCAATCGCCACACGCGTTCCGGGCCGCACGCCCAGCGCGATGAGGTGATGCGCGAGCCGGTTGGCCTGAGCGTTCAGCTCGGCATAGCAGAGTCGGCTGTCCTCGTACACCAGCGCCGTGGCGTCAGGCATGCGTTCGACCTGTGCCTCGAACAGTTCATGGATGCACCGCTCATGAGGAAAGGAGGCGGCGGTGTCGTTGAAGTAGTGCACCAGCTGGTGCTGCTCGTTGTCGGACAACAGCGGCAGCCGCGCCACGCTGGTCTGCGCATCGGTCACCAGCCCGCGCAAGAGCGTCTGCCAGTGGGCGATGTGGCGGCGGACCGTGGTGCTGTCGAAAAGCGCGCAGGCGTAGCCGACGTGGCCGGCGATGCGGTCGCCCGCAGTCTGCAGCGACAACTCCAGGTCGAACTTGATGCTCGGCGCTCTTGCACCCACCGGTTGCAGTTGTAGGCCCGGGAGCTCGAAGTGACCTTCGGGCGCGTTCTGCCAGGAGAACATGACCTGGAAGACGGGGCTGTGGGCCAACGAGCGGACGGGGCTGAGCGCCTCGACCACCTGCTCGAAGGGGATGTCCTGATGCTCCTGTGCGGCCAATGCGGTGGCGCGCACTTGAGCGAGGAGTTCGGCCACGGAGGGCGAGCCGGACAAGTCGACGCGCAGGGCCTGCGTGTTGACGAAGAACCCGATCAACGGCTCGATCTCGGCGCGATGGCGGTTGGCCACCGGGGTGCCGATGACGACATTGGACTGGCCCGACAGGC
>CBINBY010000208.1:0-2833 GCA_966248995.1 uncultured Burkholderiales bacterium
CCGGCCAACCACGGGCGGCTGTGCGTGAAGGGCCGCTACGGCTTCGACTACGCGAACCACCCGCAGCGCCTGACGACGCCGCTGATCCGCCGCGCCGATGCGCCCAAGCGCGGCGACTTCACGATGGACCCCGACAACGTGATGCAGGTGTTCCGCGAGGCCACGTGGGAAGAGGCGCTGGCGCTGGGCGGCGGCACGCTGGCGCGACTGCGCGACACGCATGGCGCACAGGCCTTGGCCGGCTTCGGCTCCGCCAAGGGCAGCAATGAAGAGGCCTACCTCTTCCAGAAGCTGGTGCGGCTGGGCTTTCGCAGCAACAACGTCGACCACTGCACGCGGCTGTGCCATGCCTCCAGCGTGGCGGCCCTGCTCGAAGGCATAGGCTCCGGCGCGGTGAGCAACCCGGTGATGGACGTGACGCAGGCCGAGGTGGTGATCATCATCGGCGCCAACCCCGGGGTGAACCATCCGGTGGCCGCCACGTGGATCAAGAACGCCGCCGAGCGCGGGACCAAGCTGATCGTGATGGACCCCCGGCGCGGGGAACTGAGCCGCCTCGCGTGGCGCCACCTCTCGTTCAAGGCCGATACCGACGTGGCCCTGCTCAACGCGATGATGCACACCATCATCGCGGAAGGCCTCGTCGATCAAACCTTCGTGGCCGACCGCACCCAAGGCTACGACGCACTGGCCGAGAACGTGCAGGGCTACAGCCCCGAAGCCATGGCGCCGGTCTGTGGCATCCCGGCCGAGACGATCCGCGAGGTGGCGCGCTCCTACGCGACGAGCCGCGCCTCGATGATCCTGTGGGGCATGGGCATCAGCCAGCACGTGCACGGCACGGACAACGCCCGCTGCCTGATTGCGCTGGCGCTGCTCACCGGGCAGATCGGCCGCCCAGGCACGGGGCTGCACCCGCTGCGCGGACAGAACAACGTGCAAGGCGCGTCCGACGCAGGCCTCATCCCCATGATGTATCCCGACTACCAGCGCGTGGACGACGCAACGGTACGCGACCGTTTCGCCCAAGCCTGGGGCGTGCCGGCCGATCAGTTGGACCTGCGGCCCGGGCTTACCGTGGTGGAGGTGATGAAGGCCATCGACGAGGGCGTGGTCAAGGGCATGTACATCATGGGCGAGAACCCCGCGATGAGCGACCCCGACGCCGATCATGCGCGCCACTCGCTGGCCTCGCTGGAGATGCTGGTGGTGCAGGACATCTTCCTCACTGAGACCGCATACCTTGCCGACGTGATCCTGCCGGCCTCGGCCTTCCCCGAAAAGACGGGCACCTTCACCAACACCGACCGCATGGTGCAGCTCGGCCGCGAGGCGCTCGTGCCGCCGGGCGACTCGCGCCAGGACTTGTGGATCCTCATCCAGATGGCGCGGCAGCTGGGGCTGGACTGGTCTTCCTACGGCGACGGTCCCGGTGCGGTGGCCGCGGTGTTCGACGAGATGCGCCATGCGATGCCCAGCATCGCTGGCATCACCTGGGAGCGGCTGCAGCGCGAGCACAGCGTCACCTACCCGTGCATGCACGAAGGCGATGCGGGCTCGCCGGTGGTCTTCGTCGATGACTTCCCCACGGCCACGGGCAAGGCGCGTTTCGTGCCGGCCGACATCATCCCGGCCGACGAGCGGCCCGACACCGAGTACCCGCTGGTGCTCATCACCGGACGTCAGCTGGAGCACTGGCACACCGGCAGCATGACCCGGCGTTCGGGCGTGCTCGATGCGCTGGAGCCCGACCCGGTCGCCATGCTGCATCCGCTGGACCTGCAGGCGCTCGGCGCGCAACCGGGCGAGGTGATCACGATCCGCTCGCGGCGCGGCAGCGTGAGCCTGTACGCCCGAGCCGACGAGAGCTCG
The DNA here is from genome assembly GCA_966248995.1 of uncultured Burkholderiales bacterium. Classification (GTDB taxonomy): domain Bacteria; phylum Pseudomonadota; class Gammaproteobacteria; order Burkholderiales; family Burkholderiaceae_C; genus Albitalea. The sequence goes on from CBINBY010000208.1 coordinate 1,873, forward strand.
CCACCCGGTGCGGTATTCGTGCCGTTCTGCTATTACGAGGCGGCGATCAACAAGCTCACCAATCCCGCGCTCGACCCGTACGGGAAGATCCCCGAGTTCAAGTACTGCGCCGTGCAGGTGACGGTAGGAGGCACGCCGCCGACGCAGATGAGCTTCGGAGGCGGAAAGCTGCTGGGCGAGGCGCGGGGGGCGTGATTCGCTGACGTGCGGCCGAGCGTTGCATGGGCGCTTCGAAAAGCTCAGTTCGAACGGGTCGGCACAACCTCCCACGCCACACCGCTCACCCCATCAAGGAAAGCCACTTTGGTGGTTTCGCCCCTAGCCACATGCAAGGCGAACCCGCTGGATGAACGATGTTAGTTCCTCATCAAGCGTGGCTTGCGGGGTGACCTTAGACGCAACTACTTCCGCCAGTTCCTTCTTGGTAAGTCTGATGCCATTGAACTCAATGGGGTCCTTCTCTAGATCAATGGACGCCACTTCAGCGGGCGCGCAGCGAAAGAAGGTAGCCACCAGTTCTACCGGGTAGTAGTGCTCGATCCCATTCTTCGATAGAACGAAAATGTTCTCAATCGGCACGCCCATCTTCACAATCCTGTCTCGCCGTACTGAGTTCGTCTTATCCAACAGCACGAACGTCCGCACCGAAAACGGATTGGTCGCCATGTCGCCAAAGGCATCCGTAAGGACATGAAGCTTCCGCTGGGCGTCGCCGTCTCCGCCTCCACGGACCAGAGCAACTCGGCGTTCGGCCAATTGCAGTTCGAACAGCCTTCCGAGGTAGGTGGCATCAGACTCTCCCTCCACGAGCACGATTGCCGAAGGAAGAAACAAAGACTCAAGATCGTTGCCCAGAAGATTGAACTGAAGACGGTTGAACTCCGCTGTAGAAGTGACCGGTCGAACCCACTCTTGTCCAAGACCGAATCAGGATCGGTGATCGGGGGTCAGGCGATGCCGT
>CBINBY010000209.1:0-2754 GCA_966248995.1 uncultured Burkholderiales bacterium
GTTGCCGATGTTGAGCTTGATGATCTTGTGGCCCTCTTCCTCCATCTGGCGGGCCTTGTCGAGCACCGGGCCGCGGATGTCGTAACACACGTTGGCGAGCTTGCTCGACTTGGCGATGGCTTTCAAAGGGTCTCTCCGGCGCGTGGACTGCAGCGCAAAACCTATAATTTAACCATACGGTTTGCGAGGAAAACGGTCGTGAAAATGCAGGCCGATCGCATTGAAGGAACAAATGCCATCTCCCGGCATGGACCTGAAGGGGTGATCGTCAACAACGTCGAATACCGCGCGAGCGTCGTCGTGCCCTGGGAGGGTGAGGTGCTTAGCTGGAAGGCCGAGCGCTTCGAAGATCTCACGGAAGACCACTTCCGCACCCTGGTCGGACTTAATCCGGAGCTTGTGGTGTTCGGCAGCGGTTCTCGCATGCGTTTTCCCCGAGCCGCCCTGCTACGCCCTCTCATCGACGCCCGCATCGGCATCGAAACCATGGACAGCCCGGCAGCCTGCCGCACCTACAACGTGCTGCTGGCCGAGGGCCGATCAGTGGTGGCTGCACTGCTGTTCGAGTCGTCTTGAATTGCCTATGCAATACGGACGATCATGCATTTAGGGCATACCCGTTGGCTTTATAATTCAAAGCTACGCCCACGAAGCGCACCCCTTCATGACGCCCGCCCTCAACAAACCCCTGCCGGATTTTGAAGCGCTCGCCACGGGCGGCGTGAAGTTCACGCCCGCGGCTTTCGCGGGCCAGATAGTGGTGCTGTACTTCTACCCCAAGGACAACACACCGGGCTGCACGACCGAAGCAATGCAGTTCCGCGATCACCACAAGGATTTCGTGAAGGCCGGCGCAGCGGTGTTCGGAGTGTCGCGCGACAACATGGCTTCGCACGAGAAGTTCAAGCAGGCACTGGAACTGCCGTTCGAGCTGATCGCCGATACCGAGGAAAAGCTCTGCCACATGTTCGGCGTGGTCAAGAACAAGATCATGTATGGCAAGAAGGTGAAGGGCATCGAGCGTTCGACCTTCCTTATTGATGGCAGCGGGGTGCTGCGTGCCGAGTGGCGCGGCCTCAAGGTGGCCGGGCATGTCGAAGAGGTTCTCAAGGCGGTGAAGGTGCTGAAGAAGGCCTGACCGAACCAAGGCAAGAAAAACGCCGGCCTCGAGCCGGCGTTTTTCTTGCCCCAATCCATGGCGCGGGCGCGACATTGGGTTGTCGTGAAACACCGGATGTGCATAATGGGTCATGCCCGTGAGTAGTGAAACGCGCACTCTCTCCATCGAGCCGCACAGGCGACTGTGCGGCTCTTTTTCTTTCGCCGCCCGGAGCGCTGCCATCCCATGCCACTGCCCAAGCCGCCTGCCAAACGAGCTGCCATCCTGACATCCTCCGACTTCGAATCGCAGGCCGCACCCAAACCGGGCAAACGTTCCCACAAGACCAGTCTTTCCGCCGAGCCGGCGTCGAGTGCCGAGTTGCTCCTGTATGACGGCAGCGGCGAAGTCGCGGCCGCACCCGTGCTCGCTGGCGAGACGCACGCGCCCGCTCATCATCATGTCAAGCGACAGGTGGCCGAGCCACAGCTGCGCAAGCCGCTTGGCGGAGGGCCGCCGCGCTTGTTCGTGCTCGACACCAATGTCCTGATGCACGACCCCATGTCGTTGTTCCGTTTCGAGGAACACGACATCTATCTGCCCATGATCACGCTGGAGGAGCTCGACAGCCACAAGCGCGGCATGACAGAGGTGGCGCGCAACGCGCGCCAGGCGAGCCGTGAGCTGGACGCTTTGGCGGCGGCAACCGGGGCACACGAGGCCAAAGGCGGCATCTCCGAAGGCCTGCCCCTGGCCAGCACCGGCCATCGCGAGGCCGCTGGCAAGCTGTACTTCCAGACGAACCTGCTGAACGTGACACTGCCGGCCGGCCTTCCGCAAGGCAAGGCCGACAACCAGATTCTTGGGGTGGTACAGGGGCTGCGCGAAGCACAACCGCAGCGCGATGTGGTGCTGGTGTCCAAGGACATCAACATGCGCATCAAGGCCCGCGCACTGGGCCTGCCGGCTGAAGATTACTTCAACGACAAGACGCTGGACGACGGTGACCTGCTCTACACCGGCGTGCTGCAACTGCCGCCCGACTTCTGGGAGCGCCATGGCAAGACCATGGAGAGCTGGAACCAGGGCGGCCTCACCTACTACCGCATCAGCGGTCCCATGGTGCCGGCGCTACTGGTGAACCAGTTTGTGTACTTCGAAGCGCCGGGCGCGGCGCCGCTGTACGCGAAGGTCACCGAGATCACCGGCAAGACCGCGGTGCTTCGAACCCTGCGCGAATACACACACAGCAAGAACGCCGTGTGGGGCGTGACCGCCCGCAATCGCGAGCAGAACTTCGCGATGAACCTGTTGATGGATCCCGAGTGCGACTTCATCACGCTCACGGGCACGGCAGGCACCGGCAAGACGCTGCTCACCCTCGCTGCCGGTCTGGCACAGGTGATGGACGACCGTCGCTACACCGAGATCATCGTCACCCGCGTGACCGTGCCCTTGGGCGAGGACATCGGCTTTCTGCCCGGCACCGAGGAAGAGAAGATGGGCCCGTGGATGGGCGCGCTGGACGACAACCTTGAGGTGCTGTCTCGTGGCGACGGCGGCGGGGGTGAATGGGGACGCGCCGCCACCAACGATCTGGTGCGCAGCAAGATCAAGATCAAGAGCCTGAACTTCATGCGCGGGCGCACCTTCCT
>CBINBY010000210.1:0-2700 GCA_966248995.1 uncultured Burkholderiales bacterium
GGCATGATCCGCCAGCACCAGTTCGACAAGGTCGAGATGGTGCAGATCGTCCATCCCGAGCGCAGCTACGAGGCGCTGGAGGAAATGACCGGCCATGCGGAGGCCGTGCTGCGCAAGCTGGGGCTGCCTTACCGCGTGGTGGCGCTGGCCACCGGCGATTTGGGCTTCGGCGCTGCCAAGACCTACGACCTGGAAGTTTGGCTTCCGGCGCAGAGCGCCTACCGCGAGATCAGCTCCTGCTCCAACTGCGAGGCCTTCCAGGCCCGTCGCATGCAGGCGCGGTTCAAGAACGCGCAGGGCAAGAACGAGCTCGTGCACACGCTCAACGGCTCGGGGCTCGCGGTGGGCCGCGCCCTGGTCGCGGTGCTGGAGAACTACCAGAACGCCGACGGCTCCGTCACCGTGCCCGACGTCCTCCGGCCCTACATGGGCGGGCTGGCCGAGCTGCGGCACTGAAAACCTGCGCGGAACTTGGCAAAGCCGCTCCTCGGCTGCGCTAGAATCCCGCGCTCGGCAGCGACCTGCCGGCCGCATGGTTCAGGAGAGGTGGCAGAGTGGTCGAATGCGCCGGACTCGAAATCCGGTGTACGGTCATACCGTACCGTCGGTTCGAATCCGACCCTCTCCGCCAGACACCCCACGAGCCCGCCCCGCGCGGGCTTTTGTTTTGCTGAGGGTATTCACAGATCTTTACCCCCCTGCCACCCTGCCTTCACCCCTGGCTTTGAACATGCTCAGCGTGGGTGCGAGACACCCGCTCACAGGAGTCAGGCAATGAGTGATGCAGCGAAGAGTGATGTTCGGGCCGCGCGCGGCGGCATGCGGGGATGGCGCTGGCTGGTGGCTGGCGTGGTGATCGCGGTGTCGGGCACCGTCGGCCTGTCGGCGTGGGCGCATGGCCGCGGTGGGATGGGCGGGCCCGGTGGGTTCATGGGCGGTCATGGCATCGAGCGCATGCTTGACGACGTGAAAGCCACCGAGCAGCAGCGTGCGCAGATCCGGCAGATCACGCAGCAGGCCGCGGCCGACATGCGGGCGCAGCGCGAATCGCGCCGTGCCCTGCACGAGCGCGCCATGCAGGTGTTCACCGCTCCCAATGTCGATGCGGCCGCTGCGGAGTCGATCCGTCAGCAGATGCTGGCCCAGCACGACGCCTCCAGCCGCCGAATGCTGCAAGCCATGCTCGACGTGAGCCGCGTGCTCACTCCCGAGCAGCGGGCCCAGCTTGCCGAGCGCATGAAGGAGCGGCACGCGCGCATGGAAGAACGCATGAAGCGTCATATGGAGCGGCACCCGTCGCCGACGCAGTGATGCGAGCGGGGTCCGTTCCGGGCGAGACGGACCCCGCTCCCGCTGTCTCACCACGCGTTATCGCGCGTCTTGTGGCGCGACCTCGGCCTCGCCCTCCAGCAGCTTGTCCTTGCGCAGCTTGATGAGGCGCGGCAGAACCAGCACCACCGCCACGATGACGAGCAGCACCGCCGACATGGGCCGGTCGAAGAAGACGGTCCAGCGGCCCTCGCCGATGGACAGCGCATTGCGCAGCTGCGCCTCGGCAAGAGGCCCGAGGATGAGACCCACGATCACGGGCGCGGTCGGGAAGTCGTAGCGCCGCATCAGCACGCCCAGGACGCCCACGCCGTACATCAGGAACAGGTCGAAGGCGCTTTGCCGCATGCCGTACACCCCCACGGTGGCGAAGATCAGGATGCCCGCATAGAGCTGAGGACGCGGGATCTTGAGCAGCTTGACCCACAAACCGACCAGCGGGAGGTTGAGCACGAGCAGCATCACGTTGCCGATGTAGAGCGACGCGATCAGCGCCCACACCAGGGCCGAGGAGGTCTCGAAGAGCTGCGGACCCGCCTGGATGCCGTAGTTCTGCAGGGCCGACAGCAGGATGGCCGCGGTGACCGAAGTCGGGATACCCAGCGTCAGCAGCGGCACCAGCGTGGCGGTGACGGCGGCGTTGTTGGCGGCCTCCGGGCCGGCCACGCCTTCGATCGCGCCCGTGGTGCCGAACTCCTCCTTGTGTTTCGAGAGCTTGCGCTCCACGCCGTAGGACAGGAAGGTCGGAATCTCCGTGCCGCCCGCCGGGATGGTGCCGAAGGGAAAGCCCAGTGCCGTGCCACGCAGCCATGCCGGCCAGGAGCGACGCCACTCGGTACGCGTCATGTGTACCTTGTTCATCCGGTTCATGCTCTGGCGCACCTTGCCCTCGTAGAGCGCGGTGTAGAACGCCTCGCCCACGGCGAACAGGCCCACCGCGATCAGCACCACCTCCACGCCGTCGAGCAGCTCGGGCACCCCGACGCTGTAGCGCGCCTGGCCGCTGATCTGGTCGATGCCCACGGTGCCCATCGCGATGCCGATGAACAGCGCCGTGAGGCCGCGCAGCGTGCTCTGGCCCAACACCGCGCTCACCGTGGTGAAGGCCAGCAGCATCAGGCAGAAGTACTCCGGCGGGCCGAGCTTGACTGCGAACTCCGCCACCACAGGCGCGAAGGTCGTGACGAGCATGGTGGCCACGGTGCCGGCGACGAAGGAGCCGATCGCCGAGGTGGCGAGCGCCGCGCCGGCGCGGCCGCTCTTGGCCATCTTGAAGCCCTCCAGCGCGGTCACCATGGTCCCGGTCTCGCCGGGCGTGTTGAGCAGGATGGAGGTGGTGGAGCCGCCGTACATCGCGCCGTAGTAGATGCC
>CBINBY010000211.1:0-2555 GCA_966248995.1 uncultured Burkholderiales bacterium
GGGGTGGACACCGCGGGACTTTAGCCGGTGCCGTGGGGCAGGTGAGTTGGCAGGCTGGTGCAGACGCGCGAAGCGCCGGAAGCCCAGCGATGCGCGAGGCGCTGGGCTTCGCGCTGCGCGGCTCAGCGCCAGCCTTCTATGACGCGTTGCCTGTCAAGCCCGTTTTTGCTGTGGATTCATCCTCCCAGTCATTTCCCGGCGCACTGGTGAACTTGAGCGGGTCAAGGGCGGGCGAAGCCCGGCTTGCGTACCCTTGACGCGCTCAAGTTCACCTGCACGCTCGCGGCTCGGGCCAGGCGACATCCGCCTGGCCCCGAGCCCGTCCGGCGGCGAGGACTGCCCCGCCCCCGCGGGGCGGGGTTAGGGGTGGGGCCTTGCCAGCCGCGGTTGCACATCCTGTGTCCTTTTCGAATTGCTCGATCGAGTTGTCGGCTCGCCTCGCAAGCTCTTGGTCATCTGCACGTGGGCACCGAAGCGCTCCACCACCTTCTATCCGTCCACGCCTGCTGCGTGCGACCTCATCCTGCATACGCGTATGCCTCAGGTGACCTCGATGCAACAAGCCCCATCTACAAAAGGCGGTCACGTTCAATGCGTTGACCAGACTGGCGCGCGGGCTTGTTTACTTGTCGCTGTTGGCGAGCCGTTACTCGGCCGAAACTTTCAACGCCCTCCTAGTCGTGTGTTGTGACGTCACGCGTTCTTCAGCTGCGCACCGGCAGGCATCACGCCGTCTCGCAGGTACCTCCACAGGGCTATAACCAGCCGCCTGGCCACCGCCACGATGGCAATGCGCTTGCCACGCTTGGCAGCCCCCGTGGTGCGCTTGGCAAACCACTGCGAGATGTCGCTGTTTGGCTGGTACCGCAGCCAGAACCAGGACATCTCGATCAGCAGGGATCGCACGCGGCGGTTGCCCTGCTTGCTGATGCCCTGGTCGACATGGCTGTCCCCGCTGTCATAGGGTTGCGGCACCAATCCGACGCATGCTCCCACCTGTCGTCGGTTGGCGAAATTCCGCCAGAACAGCTCCAACACCAGCCGTGTAGCGCCCACCCAGCCGATTCCGTTCAACCGGCCCAGCGCCGCAATCCTGCTGCGCTGTTCCTCGGAGAGCTCCGGCAGCAATGCCTTCTCCAGATCGCGCAGCTGCCGGCGCGCCAAGTCCAGGCGCTCGCATTCGTGCATGAGCCAGTCCCAAAGCTGCTGCGGCAGCGGCGAGCCATCAGCTTGGCGGATGTGTCCCTCGGTCAAGCGCTCCACAAACGAGGCGTCGACCTGCTCGCTGCAGCCGTACAGCCGCAGCCGCTTGACGATGCGATCGACGTGCTGGTTGACTTCCTTTTGGAGCAGGCCGCGCTCGCGCACCGTCAGGCGCTCGGCTTCTGCCGCCTCGCTGGGGATGTGCAACACCCGCAGTTCGCCGCAGTGGCCACGCAGCCAGCCGCGCAGTACCTCCAACAGCTTCAGGGCATCGAGCCGATCGGTCTTGGCTCGCCGCGCATGCCGGGCCACCGGCACGCTGGCCGGATCCACCACGATCGCCTGTACCCCTTGCGCCTGCAGCGCTCGCGCAATCCAGAAGCCGTCCTGGCCGGCCTCGTAGATCAAGGCCACGCGACAGCCCGCGGGCAGGCCCCAGCGGGCCTTGAACTCAGCCAGCCGCTGCAGCAGTTGCTGCAGCCGCTCCCACAAGTTGCTTGCATCCACGCTGAAGACGGTCGGATTGGCCCGGCTGGCGCTGCCCAGAGCCACCTTCCAGCGGCGCGCGGCGAGCTCTAGCGAGACTTCCAGGGCGGCCTTACGATCAACACGTTGGGTCGGCTGCATACGTTTCTCCTCAACACGGTCTTGAGAACTCCATGTTTAGGATGAATCTGCAGCCGGCTCAACCCCGTCATAGGATCTACGGAAGCCGGATACCGTAGCTCAGACCTCGGCGATCAGCTCGATCTCCACGCAGGCGCCCATGGGAATCTGCGCGACGCCGAAGGCGCTGCGCGCATGGGCGCCCTTGTCGCCGAAGACCTGCCCGAACAGCTCGCTCGCGCCGTTGGTGACCAGGTGCTGCTCGGTGAAGTCGCCGGTGGAGTTCACCAGGCTCATCACCTTCACGATCCGCTTGACCTGGTTCAGGTCGCCCACCGCCGCATGCAGCGTGCCGAGCAGGTCGATCGCGATCGCGCGCGCGGCCTGCTTGCCTTCCTCGGTCTGCATGGTCTTGCCCAGCTGCCCGACCCAGGCCTTGCCGTCCTTCTTGGCGATGTGGCCGGAGAGGAAGACGAGGTTGCCCGTGCGCACGAAGGGCACGTAGGCCGCCGCGGGCGTGGCCACTGCCGGCAGCGTGATGTTCATTTCCTTCAGCTTGTCGTAGACGCTCATGGTTCGCTCCATCACGAAAGGACCTCGCGCGCCGTGGCGCGCATGACGGGGCTCATTCTGGCATCGAAGGCGCAGCCGGGGTCGTTTCGTCCTTCGACGCCGGCGTCACGGTGACGGCGACGCGCAGCGTGTGGTTGGCCCCGCCGTGGATCACGCCGCGCATGGGCGAGACG
>CBINBY010000212.1:0-2548 GCA_966248995.1 uncultured Burkholderiales bacterium
GTAAGCGTACCGCGAAGTCATCTATCGAAGCGAGCCGATAGCTGAGAACCTTGGTCCATCGAAACGACGCAGGGGATGGGCGATGGATGACAGGGAACGTATCGAGAGATGCCTGGCACAGGTGATGGCATACCGGGCCTCTGGCAAGAAGGCCAAGCAGTGGGCGGCCGAGCAAGGTTTGCCTCTGGGGACGTTGACGAGCTGGTGCACGCACGCGGCGGGTTGGCAGAGGCTGCTGGACGGGCAGCCGAAGCAGCCGCGCAAGGCTGCGGCAACGGGGTTTGTCGGTGCACGGATCGAAGGTGAGACGGTCGGTGCCGTGGCTGGCACGACCGTGCGTGTGGACGTGCGCTCGGGATCGACTGCGCTGTCGCTGCACTGGCCGCTGGTGCACGCTTCGCAGCTTGCGGCGTGGGTGCGGGAGCTGGGGCGATGACGGGGGCGATGGTGACGACGGTGATGCGCATCGAAGCGGTGTGGTTGGCCCTGGGCGCCAGCGACCTGCGCGGGGGCATCGACGTGCTGCTGGCGCAGGTGCTGCGCGGCTTCGCGCAGGGCGTGCAGGCGCACCACGCGTATGTCTTCGCCAATCGGCGCGCGGACCGGCTCAAGGTGCTGCTGTACGACGGAGCCGGGATGTGGCTGTGCACGAGGCGTCTGCAGTCGGGAGGGTTCGCCTGGCCGCGCGAGGACACCGTTGGCACGATGTCGCTCACGCGCGAGCAGTTCGACTGGCTGGTGGCGGGCCTGCCGTGGCAGCGGCTGAGCGAGACGCCCCAACGCATCAAGGTGGTGTGAGGTGGTGATGAACCTGGCAGTGCACCTGGTGTTCCTCACGCTGGCGTGTTGGCGGGCGATGCCTTGGACGGGCCCTGTCCATTGGTACAAGATCCGATGCGTGCCCGGGTGGATATCGCCATCATTGCGGCATGCTCGACGGCGCCAACAGCACGACCCAACCAACGCTCGCAGGCGAAGAGGTCCAGGACGCTGTGGTCACGCTGGTGGAGCGGCTGCAGGCCGAACTGAGGTTCGAGCGCACACGCAACGAAGCGCTGAACCTGGAGATCGCGCGCCTCAAGCGCTGGCGTTTCGGCACATCCAGCGAGAGCCTCGATGGCTCGGTACAGGACGTGTTGTTCGACGCCATCGTCACAGACACGCGGTTGGAGGACATGGCCGCCCAGGACGTGGCCAAGCCCGCACGCACCCCGGCAAGGCATGCAGTGCGCCAGGCGCTGCCGTCTGGCCTGCCGCGCATCGAGCACCGTCACGACCTGCCCCAGACGCTGTGCACGTGCGGAGAACCCCTCAAGCGCATCGGAGAGGACGTGAGCGAGCAGCTCGACTGCGTGCCGGCGCAGTTCTTCGTGCACCGCCACATCCGTGGCAAGTACGCTTGCCGCTGCTGCCAGAGCATCGCGGCGGCGGCACTTCCCGCGCAGATCATCGACAAAGGAATCCCCGCGCCCGGCCTGCTGGCCCAGGTGGTGGTGGCCAAACACGACGACCACCTGCCGCTGTACCGGCAGGAGGAGATCTATGCGCGCTCCGGCGTGCACATCGCCCGCTCCACCATGGCGCAGTGGGTGGGCATCTGCGGGGTGCGCCTGGCGCCGCTGGCCGATGCGCTGCGCCGCCACATCCTGGGCCAGCCAGTGGTGCAAGCCGACGAGACGCCCGTGTCGCTGCTGGCACCGGGCAAGGGCAAGACGCACCGGGCCTATATGTGGGTGTACCGCACCACGGACTACGGGGCCGCCCGTGCGGTGTGGTTCGACTTCTGCACCGGGCGTGGGGGAGAGAACCCCCAGCGGGTGCTCAAGGACTACGCCGGCACGCTGGTGACGGACGACTACTCGGGCTACAAGGCCTTGTACGTGCAGGGCAGGATCATCGAGGCCGGGTGCATGGCGCACGCCAGGAGAAAGCTCTTCGAGGCGCATGCGCTCAACGGCAGCGCGATTGCCGCCAGGGCGCTCTCGCTGATCGCCCGGCTCTACCACGTGGAGGGCGAGTGCCACCACCTCCCACCCGAGGCGCGCCTGGCGCAGCGCCAGCAGCACTCACGCGGCATAGCCGAGGAGCTACACGCTTGGCTGAGTAGCGAACGGTTGAAACTGGCCAATGCGGACGTGACAGCCAAGGCCATCGACTACAGCTTGAAGCGCTGGCGTGCGCTGGTGCGTTTCCTCGACGACGGGGCGGTACCCATCGACAACAATGCGGTGGAGAACGCAATCCGTCCCCTGGCGCTGGGGCGACGCAACTGGCTCTTCGTGGGTTCGCAGCAGGCCGGCGAGCGCGCCGCCAACATCATGAGCCTCATCGAGACGGCCAAGCTCCATGGACACGATCCGTGGGCCTACCTGAAAGACGTGTTCGAGCGCTTGCCAACACTCAAGAACAGCGAGCTGGAGTCCATCCTGCCGCACCACTGGCAAGCGCCCGTTGCCACCGCGCCGCCGCCTGTCAAGCCCGTGACCCCGTAGACCACCTCGCGCATTCGCGTCAAGGGGGCACGGAGGTGTCTTTGCGGAACGCATAC
>CBINBY010000213.1:0-2426 GCA_966248995.1 uncultured Burkholderiales bacterium
TGCATGGTGGACGCTCCTGCCGTTCGAGTGGTCGATGACACTTCCACTCTGGCACCACATCGATGCCGCTATAGGTGGGGGCGTCCATCCCATTGCATACCCTTCTTGCGCTTACGCATGGAGCCAAGTTCGCGACGCTATACAGCCGCCACACGCGCTTGTGATTGACGCCAGAAAACTCCGGGCGCAGCAGATCGTGGATGCGCCGGTAGCCGAAGCGTCGGCGAGCATGGGCGATCTCGACGATCCGACCAGCCAGCTCGGTGCGTGGCTGCGTCGGCATTTGGCGGGTGGCGGTAGTGTCGCGTGAAAGCCCCACAAGGCGACACGCGCGGCGCTCCGACAGGTGATGCTCCTGGACCATCCTGCAGATCGCCGCGCGCTTGCCTGTGAAGCTAGCGCTTTACCCCGAGAACGCTCCTGAGCGCGTGCATGTCCAAGTGGGCCTCCGCCAGCAGCTTCTTGAGCTTGGCGTTCTCCTCCTCGAGCTCACGTAGCCGCTTCGCGTCCGACGCTTCCATGCCGCCGAACTTCGAGCGTCACTTGTAGAACGTCGCGTCGCTGAAGCCGCCCTTGCGGCATATATCCGCCACCGGCGCCCGCCTCGGGTTGCTTGAGGAACCCGATGATCTGTTCCTCGCAGAACTTGCTCTTCCTCCTGTCCGCCATTCTCCTGTTGAGCGGACTTCACTTCGTTTACGGTACGGCTGCAGGGGAGCAGGTCAACACGGCACAGCTCATTACGCTGTTCGCGCTGTCGAACCTCTGGATGGTGCGACGGCAATTGTTGGAGGCCCAGGGATGAGTGCGCCTGCAGCGCAGCGATGAGCGAGAAGACGCGTCAAACCGCCTCGCCGAGCGAGCTGTGGAGCTCGAAACAACGGAGCCTGTCCGGAATTTTGTGTGCGAGGCATAGCATGACGACACGGAGCATGTATGCCAAGCAAGACGAGAACGAAGAACGCGGCCATAGCGGCCAAGTCGGCCGCGCTGCCGAAGATTTCCAAGGAACTGCTTGACCAGTTCGTGCAGGGGCCGATGACCGCCGACGCGATCCAGGACGTCTCGATGGCCTTCAAGAAGGCACTGGTCGAGCGGGCGCTGAGCGGGGAACTTAGCCATCACTTGGGTTACGCGCCCGGTGGCGACAAGCCCGCCGAGGCGGACAACCATCGCAATGGCAGCACTGGCAAGACGGTTCTGACCGAGGATGGCCCGCTGCGCATCGACGTGCCGCGCGACCGTGAAGGCAGCTTCGAGCCGCTGCTCATTCCCAAGCACGAACGCCGCTTCACTGGGTTCGACGACAAGATCGTCGCCATGTACGGACGCGGGATGACGGTGCGCAAGATCCAAGGCTTCCTGGCCGAGCAGTACGGCACCGAGGTGTCGCCCGAGTTCATCAGCTCGGTGACCGACGCCGTGATGGCTGAGGTTGGCGCCTGGCAGGCCCGGCCAAGCCGATGTACCCGGTGGTCTTCTTCGATGCGCTGCGCGTGAAGATCCGCGAGGATGCCGTCGTGCGCAACAAGGCCATCTACCTGGCGCTGGGCATGCTGCCCGACGGCACGCGCGACATCCTGGGCCTGTGGATCGAGAACACCGAGGGGACCAAGTTCTGGATGAAGGTCTTCAACGACCTGAAGACCCGCGGCGTGGCCGACATCCTGATCGCGGTGACCGATGGCCTGAAGGGCATCGGCGAGGCGCTGGGCGCCGTGTTCCCGGCTACCACGCTACAGACCTGCATCGTGCACCTGATTCGCAACAGTCTGGACTACGCCAGCTGGAAGGACCGCAAGCTGCTGGCCGCGGCCTTGCGCCCCGTCTACACCGCCCCCAGCGCCGAGGCCGCAGAACAGGCGCTGAACGACTTCGAACGCGGGACCGGGGGCCAGCGCTACCCCACGGTCACTGCGGCTTGGCGCAGGGCCTGGGACAGGGTGATTCCGTTCTTCGCCTTCCCGCCTGAGGTGCGTCGCGTGGTCTATACGACCAATGCCATCGAGAGCGTGCACAGCAGGCTGCGCAAGATCATCAAGACCCGCGGCCACTTCCCGAGTGACGATGCCGCCAGCAAACTCATCTGGCTGGCGCTGCGCGACATCACCGCTGACTGGAGTCGCGCAGCCAAGGAGTGGAACTTGGCGATGAACCAGTTCGCGATACTCTTCGAAGAACGGTTCACGCAGGCAGCTCATGGCGCAGGCCGGTAAAAGGGGTTGGGGGTTGAACCACGAGTACATGGGCTCAACCGGGGCGCCTCCGGCGGCCTGGCAGGGGCCTGAAAACAAAGAAGAAATCAGCCAACAGCCAATTCAGTAGACGCCTCACACACAGAATTTCGGACGCCCCCAAACAACGCGGTGAGGCCATGACTGCTGCGGGTACGCTATCTCCAGCGGCGCGCTCTTCGGCAGCAGCCA